>JACMND010000025.1 GCA_014378705.1 Pedobacter sp.
GCATATTTAATTCCGCCAAGCACGTGTTTTAAAAATAATGGTTCGCTAAAACTTTCATCCGTGTGCCCGCCACCTGTATAAAAGGCACGGCCGCCATCAAACTCATGGTACCAGGCAATTGGGTGGTTATCGCCATTTTCACCTCCTTCATACGTTTCTTCATCCAGGTTGGCCAATACTTTTAAATCACCCTGAATGTTTTTGTAATTATACCATTCGTCTGTTCTTTCCCAGCGTTTTGGTAAACCTATAGTCGAAATATGCGTGCTGTCAAGCACCTCAACTGTGGCCTTTCTTACATTTGAATTATTCGGGTGACTTAAGAAATAAGCACCAACTAATCTGTTATACCAGGGCCAGTCATACTCTGTATCCGCTGCGGCATGAATGCCTACGTATCCGCCGCCGGCTTGAATATATCGTTCAAATTGTACCTGCTGATCTGCGTTAAGCACATTTAAGGTGGTACTTAAAAAAATGACCGTACTGTAATTCTTTAAACTATCCTCCGTAAAATAGTCCGCGTTTTTAGTGGTGTCAACCAAAAAATTATTTTCTTTCCCCAGCTTTTGTAAAGCCGCAATTCCACTTGGGATAGAAGTATGATACCAGCCCTTCGTTTTAGTGAATAATAAAACCCTTGGGGTTTTTTGAGATTTCACATTTTCAAGTATACTGGTTTCCTTTGAAGCCTGCGGAACCACCATTTTACAAGCGTAAAATAGGATGGACACAAAAACTATAGACAGAAAAAAATAGCTGATCTTAATAGATTTAGAACTAAACATTATAAATTATGAGGGATTAGGTTAAGGTTAAAGAACACAAACTATTGCGAGTAAAAGCAATCAATGAGGAAATATCTCAATGAAATTGAATGGCCGGAACAGAAAAATCAGATGTTTAACCGTTTAAGCAACATCACAAATCTGAACACCTTGTTTTAATGAAGCCAATTTATCCGGGCGTTTTGGAATAAATTCTTGTGCTACATACCCCTTATAGCCTGTATCAACAATTGCTTTCATAATTGCGGGGTAATATAGTTCCTGTGATTCATCAATTTCATTTCGTCCGGGTACGCCACCGGTATGGAAGTGGGAAATATATTTACTGTACTGCCTGATGTTTGCGATTACATTGCCTTCCATTATTTGCATGTGATAAATATCGTAAAGTAATTTAAACCGATCTGAACCTACTTCATCGCATAACGCAACTCCCCATTCGGTATGATCACATTGATAATCTTTATGATCTACTTTGCTGTTTAAAAGTTCCATCACTAAGGTTACTTTGTGTTTTTCCGCAGCATTCATCAGGCGTTTTAAACCTATTGCGCTATTTTTAATTCCCTGCTCATCATCTAAACCATTGCGGTTACCAGAAAAACAAATAATTTGGGTATAACCAGCTGCCGCTACTTTAGGCAATACATCCTCATAGCTTTTTACTAATTCATCATGAAGTTTTAAATCGTTAAATCCTTGCCCGATACCTTTACCTGCGCCCCAGGGCAAGGCGGATGTTAACCCATATTTTTTTAACATAGGCCATTCTTCCGGTCCGACCAATTCTATGGAAGACAAACCGATATTTTTCGCTGCTTTACAAAGATCTTCCAAAGGAATGGATTCATAACACCAACGGCAAACAGAGTGGTTTACTTTACCTTTTAAAGTGGTTTCCAATACGGCCTCGGCCGCAGAAACACGATCAATCAAACTGTTTCCCATAATGGCTGCTGTTGTAGCGGCAACAAATTTTAATGCGGTCCTCCTTGAAAGACCTGATTGATCTTGTTCCATAATTTTTAATTAAATCATAATACTGAAAAGTAACGACAAGACTATAAGATTCTAAAAAGCCTTTCTGTATTTAGAATTCTTGCTAAGATAAAGCCTAAAAGTATTTATTTTTATATAATTGTTATGCCTAATTTGCTTTCGCGTTTAAAGCATAACAATCAATTTAAGTTAATATTAATACAGCGGATTTTGAATTAGTTTACTGTTTCGATTCATTTCATCAAGTTTTATTGGCAAGAAGTAAAAACGTGCGTTCCACTCTCTGGTTTGGGCATTAATAAGGGAGTAAGCTCTATCCGGCATCACCTTTCCGGAAGCGTCCATTGTGCCATCAATTCTTACACCTGCCGCATTTAAATAAGCTGTAGAGGCAATGAGCCAGCGACGAACGTCGAAAAAACGCTGGTCTTCAAATGCCAGTTCAACACGACGTTCATTTCTGTAACGATCAATTAATGCAGCACCACTTTCTGTTACCGGTGGCATTCCAACTCTGGAACGGATCATATTCAGGTAGGTTATAGCCTCTGATTCCTGGCCTAAACCAATACAAGCTTCAGCATAATTAAGCAAAATTTCTGAATAACGGATGTGTCGCCACGGCTGCTCTTGTTTATTAAATTGCGCATCCAGAGTCGGATCAATGAATTTACGCATATAGTAACCGGTGTAAGTACCATTCCAATCTTCGAAAGCACTATTCCTGGTGTCTAAACCAGCCTGAACGGTTCCGTCAGGTTTTACGTAATATCCTGTTTGGATAATACCAATCGGATCTTTAGTTGCCGCGTCTGTTGGTCGTGGACGCCATACGGCTCCTTCATAATTGATGCTGGCATATAAACGTGGGTCGCGGTTTGCATAAGGGTTGGCTTTGTGCACAGGATTGCTCCAGCTAAACTTTGTTCCGTCAGCCATTTCGTAAGCGTCAACCATTTGGCCAATGGGCGTATTGCTTCCCCATCCATGCCATCCATTCGGGTTATTGTATAAACCCGGATTATATCCATCCCAATTTTCATCTGTTTTTTTTGTGAAATACCTGATGTAAATATCTTCTGAAGTTTCTTTTAAAAGGAAAATGTCACCGTATTTTTTAGAAGCTTCAGCGGCCGTTGCAGGTGTACCAGGTTGATATAAACTGTAAGCGCCTAAATCAATTACCGCTTTCGCGGCATCTTTGGCGGCTTGCCAGCGTGCAGGTCTGTTACCATCGGCGTAACCAACTAATTCTTTGTTTACTCCGCCTGCCCATGCTGCGTTACTATTAAACAAATCACTGGCAGCGTATAATAATACTCTTGATTTTAGCGCCAATGCCGCTCCTTTAGTTGCACGGCCTTTATTGTTCCCGGATTGTATAACGGGTAAAAATAATGCCGCTGAATCTAATTGGGAAGTGATGTAATTAATACATTCTGCGTAGGTGTTCCTTTCAGCTTCAAAATCATCCTGCAGGCCATAGGCTTTTGTAATAATCGGAACCCCGCCATAGATTGAAACTAGGTCATGATACAGAAATCCTCTTAAAAAATAAACTTCACCTTTTAATGCAGCTTTATCTTCAGCCCTGTCAAAAGGGACTTTCTCTATATTTTCAAAAAAGACATTTGCGGCACGTATAAACTGGTATTTGTATGACCAGTTCATACCTCTCTGTCTGTTGGCAGACCAAAAGCCTGATTCAAAGATGGATAAATCACTTGGCGTGATTAAGCTTTTAGTCACGTTGCTGCTTCCAAAATCAGCATTGTAACTGGTTTCATCCACCATGGATGACATCATGATGTTACTAAACCCATGTGGAATGCCAAAATAAATATTGTTTACAAAGCTTTGAGCCAAAGCAGGATCACCCCATACAGCATCTTCAGCATATTTATCTAATGGTTTTTGGTTCAGAAAATCCTTTTTACACGATGCTATCCCAAAAGAGACCAAAACAATCGCAATTATATATTTTATCTTTTTCATGCTATTAAGTTCTTTAATCATCCCTTAAAAATTAACCGATAAACCGCCGTTTATAATTTTTTGCAGGGGATATCCCTGTCCACTTCCTGAACCCATTTCAGGGTCGAAATCTTTCATATCCGGGCTGTATGTAAACAGATTATAAGCGTTTACATATACCCGAAGGTTCTGAAGGCTTAAGCGGGAGATCATTTTCTTTGGTAAATTAAACCCAAGTTCTATGTTTTTTAACCGAACATAATCTGTTTTCTTTAACCAAAATGTATTTCCCTGCCCAACCCAATATTCATTTCCCCTGTTAAAAGTCCGCGGTCCGGTTGCGTTTGGGTTTTCAGGCGTCCATCGGTTATCAGAGAAGCTGGACATATAATTTCCAATTTCACCAGACTCCGTAGAGATGTATTGAATTCCTCCCGTTGCACCTTGTACCAAGGCCGCCAGGTCAAAACCTTTAAATCGCAGGTTCATGTTTATACCACCGGTAAAAGTTGGATCATTATTTTTATCGATCCTTACGCGGTCAAAATCATCAATCTTACCGTCCTTATTATAATCTTCAAAGATTACATCACCGGGTTGTGCATTACTTAGGTGAGGATAATTATTAACTGCTGCCTGGTCTTTAAAAATACCGATCGCATTGTAGTAAACCCCGCTATTCATAGGCCGGCCGGTTGATTGCTGATAATCGGGATTGCCGGGCGTTTCATCCCAGAAAAGGATTTCGTTTTTAGAATAGCCACCGTTAAACCCAAAAGAATAAGTCAGGTTATTTGCTTGTTTGTTATAGTTTACACTAAAATCAAAACCTTTGTTCCCAACTTTCCCAATATTCTCCCTTGGCAAAGTTAATCCTGTTGATGAAGGCACAGAAGCATTGCGCCACCACAATATTTGCGACCGTTTATTATTAAAATAATCTGCGGTTACTGTTAAGTTGTTGTTTAAAAATTCAGCATCAAATCCAATGTTTGCCTGATTTGCAACTTCCCACGTTACATCTCTATTGGGAGTTACTGTTTGGTATAAAGCGGGATTTTCAATGCCGCCGTTTGTAATAAAGGGAAGTGAAGGGTTATAGTTCTGGGCTCTTATCCCACCCAAACTATAGGTTGCCAGGTATTGCCACTCATCAATTTGATCATTACCGGTTTGACCCCATGAAGCCCTGATCTTAAGCGAATTTACTGCTTTGCTTAAGCGATTTTTCCAGAACTCTTCCTCAGAGATTTTATATCCTACAGAAACACCGGGGAAAAATCCGAAGCGATTGTTTTCTGGAAAAATATAGGAGCCCTGATATCTCCAAACAAATTCAGCGAGGTATTTTTGCTTAAAATCATAATTAACCCTGCCAAAATAATTTAAACGGGCTTGCGTAAATGCCGAGCCGTTGTTGGACATAAATTCGTCAGTTGATCCGGCAAACATTTGATCTAGTAATGCCGAGTTAAAATTGCGACGGTATCCGCTAAAATTATCCCCTCTGCCGGTTATTTTTTCTGCCCCAGCTAAAAAAGTCACACTGTGATTTGTTAAAAATGTTGTTTCGTAGTTTACCAACCCGTTTAGAAGGATATTCTGCCTGTCTTCCATGTACTGGTTTAATGCCGGACTTTCAAATCCCCTCTTAGATTTTTGGAGGATAGGTTGATTATTCGCATCAAATCCATTTAAAGAGTATAGGTACCAGGGGGTTTGCCATGTTTTCTGAAACCTGAAATTTTTGTCGAATGAAGCATTACCTGTTAATGAAAGCCCTTTTACCCAGGGAACGATAACGTTAAGTCTCATATTACTATTTAATACATAACGCTTATCATGGTCGTACCCGGTAGCTTTTGTACTTACAACGACCGGGTTATCACCATACTCGATATCTGGTCCGGGAGTTCCGTCAGGCCAATAAGCAGTCATGGTTGGTTTCCCCCGCATAACCATTCTAAATATGCTGCCTGCAGAACGGGTAGGGAAGTTGCGATCTTCATTTCGTCCAGCTATATCAAAAGCTAAACTTATATTTTTGTTGATCTTGCCGTCCAGGTTGGTTCGGAAATCATATTGATTATACTTAGTTCCACTATTGTAATAAAATCCTGACTGCCCTTTGCTTGACATCGAAACCAGGTATCTGACACTTTCACTCCCACCTGAAATGGACAAGTTTCCATAATTTTGACCAGACCAGGGTTTTAATACTTCATCAAACCAATTTGTATTTGGAAAATTCCATGGATCGGATCCATCGGCGAATTTTTGAATCTGGTCATTGGTATAAACGGGTTTATAACCAGCCGGATCTTTATAGTAAGCAATTTCATTGATCATGGTTGCATAAGTAGGTGCATCAGCCATCTGAGGCAATCTGGTAGGTGCGCCGAAACCCTGATTGAAGCTTGCGGAGATAGTTGGCTTCCCAACTTTACCCCTTTTCGTGGTAACTAAAATAACCCCGTTTGCAGCTTGTGCTCCATAAATTGCCGCGGATGCATCTTTTAAAACAGATATGCTTTCAATAGTAGTTGGATCTATTCTTTCCAATGACCGGCCCGGGATGCCATCTACAACAACTAAAGGATCATTGTTATTTAAAGTATTACTTCCTCTTATCCTAAGTCGCGATCCGTCGGCTCCCGGTTCACTACTTGGAGTTACAACCACTAAACCTGATAATCTGCCTGCTAAACTATTGGTAACGTTAGTAGACGGGGATTGAGCAATTTCAGACCCTTTTACCTGACTGACCGCACCCGTTAATGTCGCTTTTTTCTGGGTACCATATCCTACAACAACTACTTCAGAAAGGCTTTGGCTATCTGTTATTAAAATTACTTTTATTTCAGTCCTGTTATTAATGGGTTCCTCTTTACTTATGTAACCAATGTAGGTAAACACTAATATGCCATTTCCATCTGGCGCATTTAGTGTAAACTGTCCCTTTTCATCGGTGCTTGTACCTATAGCTGTTCCTTTAATTTTTACACTTACACCAATTAGGGGCTCACCGTTGTCTTCTGTAACAGTTCCTTTAAGAGAAATTTTGTCGGAATTTACCTCAACTTCCAGTTTGCCAATGCTTAAGGTTGCAGGAAATGATGCTGGGGTACTTAATACAATCCGGTCATTAATTGCTTCGTAGGCAATCCCGTTTAATTTAAATAGTTTATCTAAAACGCTTCCTAGCTTTTCTTCGACAGCCGCAATAGAAATTTTTTGATCTACTTTAATTAAATCTTTACTGTATATAAATTTCACTTCGGCATCCTTTTCCAAATTCTTTAAAATAAGATTTAAAGTTTTGCTTTCGGCAGTAATGTTAACAGTTCTGTTCAATACCGTTTGGGCATGAGTGTTACTGGCTAATGAAATTCCGGTAAAAACAAGCGTAATTATAAGTTGACTCAATGTAATCTTCATAATTGTATACCAGTCAAAATGAATCGGTAAATTAATTTTCATATTTTAGTGTGTTTCTTTTGGTTAAAATTGAGACAATTCAAGCCCCTCAAATCTGATTGTAGCAGATATTAAAGAAGGGTTTTAAGGCTCGGGAATGGTAATGACATTTCCGGGCCTTCTTTATAAAAATTTTAATTTCTATTCATTGGCGAAGGATTTTGGTTTAATAATTAGCTGGTTAGTGGTTTTTTTTAGGATAATATTATTCCCATTTATTTCATAAGTCACATTAAGAGATTTACCAAGCATTTCCAGAATCTCCGGGAGGCTCTGGTTTGTAAAATCAGCATTTAAAGTGTACAGTAAAATATTTGCATCGCTTGTATGAATATTGATTTGAAATTGGGTGTTAAGCGCTTTTAAAATGTCGGGCATAGCGGTATTTTCAAATGATATTGATTTTTTTCCCCATATCCTCGGAACTGAAATCTGCTTTTCATCCCTTTTCAGTAAATGAGGTTCATTTTTAGATAAAACCGCTTTTTGTTTGGGTAAAAGAAATACTTCTGTTTTTTCTACATCAGGAATTCTGACAGAAACTTCCCCTGTCAAAACGCATACTTCCGTTGGCAGGTCTTTAATTGCTTTTATAAAAAAACTCGTCCCTAAAACACGTGTAACAACACCACCACCGTAAATAACAAAGGGATGTTTATGGTCTGGCTTTACATCATAAAATACTTCTCCATCCATTTTTAACAGCCTTAAACGCCCTGCAAATTTTTTAGGGTATTTAATTGTGCTATTTGGATATAGCCAAACAATAGTACTGTCAGGAAGTACCCTCTTTTGAATCAAATTAGTTAAATTAGAAACAATAATTATCTCCTTGCGGATATTGGCTGGTTTTGATTCCCATTTGAAAATAAAGAAAAACCCGAATACCATTAAAAAAATTGCCGCCGCGGCAGTTAAAAACCGGGAAATGGGTCTGTAGTTTCTGCTCCTGAAAACTTTTGGCTGAACAATTATGGTTTTTTTTGCCTCAATTTTTGTTTTTATCCCGTTTAACAAACGGCTCTTAATTAGATTTTGTTCAATTGTAGAAGGGGCCTCATCAGGCTCATTACCTAATGAATCATACCAATTATGAACATCTTGTATTTCTTCAGGGGTACAATTTCCCTTTAAATATTTTTGCAATAATTTATCGGTTACCTGATTTATCATCGGCTGTTTTAGGTTTGTTTTTATTGATTACCGCCACACATATATAAAGACAGCTATCTCAGGCGCAACCCCTACCCAACTTGAAAATATACTTGTAAACGGGCCTTTATAGCTTGTTAAAAATATTTTTTTAAGAACTTTATGGATTGTATGCTTACAGAAAAGAAGTGAATTTATTCTAAAAAAAGAGATATGGTTAAATAAATAGCCAGGCGGCTTACTTCTTCCAACCCTACCCGAAGGCGACGGATGGCTTTTGTGAGGTGATTTTCAACGGTTTTCTCGGATATATGCAGAAACTCGGCAATCTCCCGGTTGCTTTTGTGCTGTTTACGGCTTAGTTCAAAAACAGACCTGCACTTTTCAGGCAGATACTTAATTTCTCTTTCCAGGTTTCTGTTAAGGTCATTTAGTAAAATATTTTCCTCTAATGAGGTATCCAGATTATCAGAAACAATAAGCATTTTTTCTTTGTAGGCGTTTCTAATAATTTCCTTTTTAATATGATTGATAACCCTGTACCTGATGGCCGTATATAGATAGGCTCCCAATGAATCCCTTATGTTTAAAGTTTCTCTGTTTAACCATAAAGCAGTGAAAACGTCCTGCACAATTTCCTCGGATACTTCTTTGTTTTTAATTTTTTTACATGAGGAACAATAAAGTTTTAACCAGTAACGATTGAAGATTTCTTCAAAAGCATCCGCCCGGCTCTCTTTAAGAGAAACTAAAAGATCATGCTCCGTTATGTTTTCAAAATTCAGCATACCTTATTTTAAAATAAATTATGTGTCTGCCGATGAATGGGCTTAAGTACAGCTTATTATTAAATTTTAGCTTCTTTATTGTTAAATGAAGTAACGAAAAATATTATTATCATCAAAAACATTACTTGAGAAAAATTAATTTTTTATGAATTATGCTGTTAATTCAGGTTAGCATAAATTAGTGCATAGCAGGTATGATGTTTGAATTACAGACAACAATATAAACCAATAAATTAAGTATTCTGTGAAATTCAAATACTATAAATTCGTTTTAACCTTGATAGGTGCTGTTTTTATACTTCTATGTGGATGCACTAAACAAGAAGTTACAGAGAGCAACGGTGTAATGTGGGTAGGAAATTCCCCCGAAACCAATAAATCAAAGTCGCCATACCTGATCAATCTGGAAAATTTGATTGAAAATAAAGATCATACTTTCACGTGGATCTGGTCAGTAAGCAATCTTCATCCGGGCTCTGGTGCTCCGGGCAGCGGCACCGTACAGGATTTAATAAGCTGGGGAATAACTTTGGGGAGTTGCACTGATATAAATCAGATCGTTTATGGCTCTACAAGTTCAGACGGCATAACCTGGACAAATTTTGAACCTGCTATTACCGTAGAGACACAGTTACCTGGATTTGCAAAACCAGTACTGATGTTTGATCAGGGTACTGTAAATGACCAGAAAAGCTTTTACAAATTGGTTATTCTACCCAAGTTAAGTACAACACCTGATATTATAGCGATATACAAATCCGGAACTTTAACCGGAAGTGGCACTTTTACAATACAAGGTTTTGGTTGCCCAACTTACTGATCAGAAATTTTAAGTCTTTATTATAAACTTTAGCTCTGCTGTTTTGTAATTTTGCAATTTAAAATGTAAATGAAAGACTTTAAGAAATATTACCTGATCCCGGCCAATCCGGAAGAAGTTTATATGGCCTTGACCAATCCCTTAACTCTTAACCTGTGGACTGGGGCAGAAGCAGTTATGAATACGGAGCCGGATAGTGAATTCTCTCTATGGGATGATAGTATTTCCGGCAAAAACATCGAATTTGTAGAGAACAAAAAGATCGTTCAGCAATGGTATTTCGGAGAACAGGTTGAAAAATCTATTGTAACTTTTATCCTTCATCCAGACCAAAAAGGTACTTCTGTCGAATTACGCCACACTAATATTCCTGATATTGACTATGAAGATATGGTTGAGGGATGGAACGAAAGCTATTTCGGTGCTTTACAAGAGTTTTATGAAACCTGACCGTCAAATATTTGTGATCCTTTCTTAAGAAAACCACTTTCAAACGTTACGAAGGCTACTACTACACAATATTCTAATCCTATTATCCAATAATTTTGCTGATAAGGAATTATTGAATAAGTGATATAGGTTAGCGGTACCAACGCGGACCAGATCATTGCAAAGCGATAAAATACGAACGGACTTAAAGCAACTAATATGGCTAAGTACCAGGGGTGAACGACTGCAGAAAAAAGTAAGTAAGCAGCCATAAGCCAAAAAAAACCCTGCAAAAAATCTTTTGATGACCGGTATATATATATAAATAAAGCCAGAGTTAATAAGACAAGCAGTTTACTGGTCCAGTATATCTGGTTAAAGCCGGTTAACCAATAACCTGTTCCTCTAAATAATGAATAAATACTCCCATTAAATTCAAATTTTCCGTAGTAAAGCTGTAAGCTGCTGATGAAATGAAGATATCTTTCAACTCCTCCCCATAAAAAAGGACTGCTTATCCAGAATAACAAAAAGCAGGTAAATCCAATCCAGACAGTTTTTATAAACCCAACCTTTTTAATTAGCAATGGGATGGCGATAACCGGTATTAATTTAGCCTGAATAGCCAGGGTAAGAGCTCCGACAGTACCTGCAATTTGGCTTCGGGAAATAAAATAGGCACTTAACAAAATAAAAAATATCATGATCGCCTCAAAATGGATGTTTCCGGTAAGTTCAATGATTACAAGCGGATTAAAAATATAAATAAGCGAGTTTTTCGGGTCTAAGCCCTTCATCTTTAATAACCGAATCAATAAATAAATGCTACCACACTCAAAAAGGAAGATTATAGCTTTTAAAATGATTACAGCGTTAATTACACTCTGGCCGGCAATTTGAACTACCAATTTGAAAACATATTGAAGCAATTGCGGATAAACGCTAAAATAATCAGGAGAGTTAAGTTTGGGATATAGTTCCCGTAAAAACGCGTCAGTTGTTAATTCTGCAAGTTGTGATGGAGCATAGTCAAACGGGTTAATACCCAATTGCTGCAACCTTCCGTCCCATAAAAAACGATAGTAGTCATCAGATAAAGCGGGCAAACAAAATAATAAAGAGAACCTGAATATCAGTCCGGTAATAATGGAGATAGGAAGATTAATATGGTTTTTATGATGAAGAATTAGAAAATAAATTGCAAATAAAAAGCTGTACAGCGTAATTAAAAGGACGAAGTTTGACCTGTTTAATTGGTAACCGGTGATAAAATAGGCTATCAACGAAACTATAAAAAGCAAATAAACCAGCTTTGCGGACATTAATAAAATGGATTATTTTTGTAAAAGTATGCAAATCACCACATTTATAGATCAGATGGGCCGGGATGTTTCAATTCCATTTCCACCCAGGCGGATTATTTCTTTAGTCCCATCACAAACAGAGCTTTTATTTGATTTAGGGTTGAATAATGAAATTGCGGGTATCACCAGATTTTGTATCCATCCTTCTGATGGTTATAAGACCAAAATTAAAGTAGGAGGCACCAAGAAAGTAAATCTAAATGTTATAAGGAATTTAAATCCTGACCTCATTATTGGTAATAAAGAAGAAAATGACGAAGAACAAGTAAGGAAGTTAATGGAAGAATTTACGGTTTGGATGAGTGATATCAAAGACCTGAACGGAGCCTTACAAATGATTTCAGAAGTTGGAAAAATAACCCGCAAACATCAAAAAGCGGAGGAAATTATAAAAGATATTGAAAACGGGTTTCGGGATCTTCAGCAGCAAAATTTAAATACCTCTTGTAGAATCGCCTATTTTATCTGGAAAGATCCATACATAGTTGCTGGCACTGAAACTTTCATACATGATATTTTAATCCGCTCAGGTTGGAAAAACACGGTATTAACAAAAAGATATCCGGAGTTGAGGATGAAAGAAATCAAGAGTCTGAAACCTGACCGAATATTTCTTTCCTCGGAACCCTATCCTTTTAAAGAAAAGCATATTGCTGAATTTAGAGAGATTTATCCGAATGCGAAAGTGCTGCTAGTAGACGGCGAAATGTTTTCGTGGTACGGAAGTCGTTTATTAAAAGCACCCGCATATTTACAAACCTTATTGGAGGATGCGGGTTAATAGAATAATTAATTAAGTGGTAGGTTTAGCAGTTGGAAACCAAATGTAAAAAATCAAATCACTTAAGTTTCCTAAACCCGATAGGAACAATAGACACGAATTTTATCGTGGATACAGCGGATAGCGGGAATGTCGTTAATAGAATCTTATATTTTGCTTTACTCAAATTATAATATAACCATTCATGTTTAACATATAATCAATTTATGGATACTAAAATGGAACCCGTTGAAATTTTTGCCGGAAGTACCTGGGAAGCCGAAATGGTAAAGTCTTTGCTAGAAAACGAAGGAATTGCTGGTTTTCTTTTAAATGAAGCAGGAACCGTATTCCCGTTTGAAATTACAGAGAATGGAACAGCGGCTGTAAAAGTAATGGTTTCGGATATAGACGCTGAAGCATCAAGAAAAGTTGTATCAGACTATAAATCGAATTCGGATAGATTAGAAAGGAATGACTGATCTTTCACATTTTAATATGGATATTTACTAAAATTTACTGATATAACATTTGGCGTTGATAGGGAAAAAGATTAGTTTTGCCGACCTAAAATAATCCTAAAAATGCGGATGTGGCGTAATTGGTAGCCGCACCAGACTTAGGATCTGGCGCTTCACGGCGTGGGGGTTCGAGTCCCTTCATCCGCACCTAAGATCAATCTATTCCCCGGCCATGTAACCGGGGAATTTTTTTATTTAAAACAAACTAAAATTTAGAAAATGAACATCACACAGGACAAAATTGATCAGCTTAATTCAGTAGTAACGGTTAAGATCAACCCTGAGGACTACAAATTACGTGTAGAAAAAGCAATTAAGGACCAGGCTAAGAAAGCGAAACTTCCTGGGTTCCGCCCTGGAATGGTTCCTGCATCCCACATAAAAAAAATGTATGGCAAGAGCATCCTGGTAGATGAAATTAATACAATGCTGAATGATACACTTACCAATTACATTAAAGATAATGATATAGAAGTTTTAGGACAGCCGCTGCCAAGGGTTGATTCGGCCAAAGAGTTTAGTTGGGATAACAATGATGAATTTGAGTTTATTTATGAAATGGGTTTGGCGCCAGAATTTTCTGTTGATTTTTCTGCCAGTGATAATCTTACTCAATATAAGATCGTTGTAGATGAGGAAACTTTGGAATCACGTATTAGCAATCTGCGAAAAAGCTATGGCAAAATGACCAATCCTGACGTATCGGCAGACAATGACGTGCTATTTGTGGATTTCGTTCAGCTTGCCGTGGATGGTTCTGTTTTTGAAGATGGGATACATAATAAAGCAACTATCCGTTTAGATCAAATTAAGGACGAAGAAACTAAAGGTTTATTAATTGGGATAAAAAGGGAAGATCAGCGTGTTATTGATATACAGAAGGCTTTTGGCAGTGATGTAGCGGTTATTGCAAAAGCATTAAAGATAAGTGAAGAAGATGCGGAGTCCCTGAGGTCTAACTTTCAGATTACGGTTAGTAATATCAATCGTTTAGAAGAAGGGGATTTAAACCAGGAGTTTTACGATAAGCTTTTTGGAGCTGATGCCGTAAAATCAGAAGAAGAATTTAGAGCGAAGATAACTGAGGAAGTTGAAGCAATGATGGTTCAGAATTCAGATCAAAAATTACAAAACGACCTCTATGAATTTTGTTTAAAAAAAGTGCAGATGCCTTTACCTGATGAATTTTTAAAGCGTTGGCTAAAAGCTACTAACGAGAAATTATCTGAAGATGAAATGCAAAATGGATACAATGATTTTGCCCGAAATTTAAGATGGACGCTGATAGAAAATAAAATCATCAAAGATAACAAGATTGAAATCAAGTACGAAGAAGTGTTTAAAACAGCAAAAGCCCGTTTAGATGCTCAATTCAGGATGTATAGTCCACAACCTGTTTCAGAAGAACAGCTTGGACAATATACTGTTCAGTTTCTTCAGGATAAAGAAAATGCGAACCGGATATTTGACGAAGTGAAGGCTAAAACTGTTTTTGATCATTTAAAAACCGTTGTAACGCTTCAACAATCAGAAATTAGTTCTAAAGAATTTGGTGAACTGGGATAACGTTAATCATTATCCCATAATAAGTATTTGTTAAATTATTAATTCTTACAATTTTCAGATTTAATTTTCTTGATATTTGGTTAAATTGCCATAAATATTTTAATAATTGTATTGAAACCTTAAATTATACCGAAGCAATAACAATGAACATAGATAAAAACGAATTTCGTAAATACGCTGTTAAACATCACCGCATTGGAAGTCAACACGTAGATAGTTTTATTGGCCGCGTTAACACGTTCGCGTTGCCTACTTCAATGACTCCATATATTATCGAAGAAAGGCAATTAAACGTTGCCCAGATGGATGTTTTTTCCCGTTTAATGATGGATCGCATCATATTTTTAGGAGATGCCGTGGGCGAAGGAATTGCCAATATTATACAGGCACAATTGCTCTTTTTGCAATCAGCAGATAATAAAAGAGACATACAAATTTATATAAATTCCCCTGGAGGTTCTGTTTACGCCGGACTGGGTATTTATGATACTATGCAATACATATCTCCGGATGTTGCCACTATTTGTACCGGCATGGCAGCCTCAATGGCTGCGGTATTGCTTTGTGCCGGTGCTAAAGGAAAAAGAGCGGCTTTGCCCCATTCCAGGGTGATGATTCACCAGCCTTCAGGAGGTGCTCAGGGAGTGGCTTCTGATATGGAAATTAACCTCCGTGAAATGTTAAAATTAAAAAAAGAGCTTTACGATATAATTTCAAACCACTCTGGTAAGAGTTATGACTGGGTTGAAAAAGCTTCAGACCGTGATTACTGGATGAAAGCAGATGAGGCAAAAGAATACGGCATGATTGATGAAGTTCTTGCAAGCACCGCAGAAAAGAAATAATGAGTAAAAGCAACAAAGATATTAAATGTTCATTTTGCGGATCAGGAAAACAAGATACTCTGATGCTGATTGCCGGGCTCGACGCACATATTTGTGACAAATGTGTTGCGCAGGCAAATCAAATACTAGCTGAGGAATTAAACGTCCGTAAAAATAAGTCAGAAACTTCTGTTACAATTTTAAAACCTATTGAGATCAAAACCCATCTTGATCAATACGTAATTGGTCAGGATCAGGCGAAGAAAGTGTTGTCTGTAGCGGTTTATAATCATTACAAACGTCTGGGCCAGAAGATCGACAAGGATGAAGTTGAAATAGAAAAGTCTAACATTATTATGGTTGGCGAAACCGGTACAGGCAAAACTTTACTGGCAAAAACCATTGCCAAAGTTTTGAATGTTCCTTTTTGTATTTGCGATGCCACTGTTTTAACCGAAGCAGGTTATGTTGGCGAAGACGTAGAGAGCATTTTAACCAGATTATTGCAAGCTGCGGATTACGATGTAGCTGCCGCCGAACGGGGAATCGTTTACATTGACGAAGTTGATAAAATTGCCCGAAAAAGTGATAATCCTTCAATCACCAGGGATGTTTCCGGCGAAGGCGTTCAGCAGGCCTTGTTAAAAATTTTAGAAGGAACTATCGTTAACGTTCCCCCTCAGGGAGGGCGTAAGCATCCGGACCAGAAAATGATTGCCGTAAATACCAATAATATTCTTTTTATTGCCGGCGGGGCATTTGATGGAATTGAGAAGAAAATAGCCAATCGCTTAAGAACGCAGACCGTTGGATATAAATTTGATAAAAAGGATGAAAGCGTTGACCTTAAAAATCTCTATAAATACATCACACCACAGGATTTAAAAGCATTTGGTTTAATCCCAGAGTTGATAGGCCGCTTACCGGTTATCACGCACTTGAATCCTTTGGACAGAGAAACTTTATTAAGCATTTTAACGGAGCCTAAAAACTCTTTGGTTAAACAGTATCAAAAGCTTTTTGAATACGAAACGGTTAAACTGGAATTTGATAAAGATGTTTTAGAATTTATTGTTGATAAAGCGATGGAATTTATGCTTGGTGCTAGAGGATTACGCTCTATTTGTGAAGCTATCATGATAGATGCGATGTATGAAACGCCATCAGGTAAAGGCACCCATATATTGGAGATCACATTAGACTACGCCCGGAAAAAATTTGAGAAATCTGATCTTAAAAAATTAAAAGTAGCTTAATATAAACCCCGGAAAACCGGGGTTTATTGTTTAGTTAAAATGTATCTCAATACTTTTTAAACTATTAAACTTGGTTTTTGGGATTTAAAGTAATTATTTAAAAGGGATGAATGAAGAAAAAGAAGTAAAGCAGGATTCGGAAATCTTTAAAAAGTCAAAAAAAGTTAAAGAGGTTGAGTCGGCCGTAAAAACGGGGCTTAAAAATAAAACCGATATTGTAAGTAATTGGCTTCCAAGATATACCGGCCGTCCGCTTAGTGATTTTTCAGGCTTCATTTTACTTACCAACTTTTCAGGATATTTAACCCTTTTTTCCGAATGGCATAACAATGCACCCATCATGGGATTGAATAAACCCATGCAAAGCGTTTCTGCCAACGGCATCACCCTGATTAATTTTGGGATGGGAAGCCCGATGGCTGCAACAATGATGGATCTGCTTAGTGCTATTAAGCCAAAAGCAGTTCTATTTTTGGGAAAATGTGGGGGCTTAAAGCGTAAAAATAAAATTGGTGATCTGATTCTGCCTATAGCGGCTATCAGGGGAGAAGGAACTTCCAATGACTATTTCCCACCGGAAGTACCAGCTTTACCTTCATTTGCTTTACAAAAGGCAATTTCCACTACCATCCGTGACCTTGCCAGTGATTACTGGACGGGTACCGTTTACACAACCAACAGACGAGTATGGGAACATGACAGGAAATTTAAAAAGTATTTAAAAAGTGTTAGGGCCATGGCAGTAGATATGGAAACAGCAACCATTTTTACCACCGGCTTCGCCAATAAAATTCCAACCGGGGCATTACTTTTGGTTTCAGATCAGCCGATGATCCCGGAAGGTGTTAAAACCGCCGAAAGTGATTCGAAAGTTACGGAGCAATATGTAGAAACTCATTTAAAAATAGGCATAGAATCTTTAAAGCAATTAATTAACAATGGATTAACCGTTAAACACTTAAAATTTTAAAGGGGATTATGAATTAAGGTTTATCAATACAAAAGCAATCCTCCTTTTTCTTAATTTCCAAATTATTAACTGTTAAATTCTTAGCTCTTGACTCTTAATTTTTTCAACTCACAAATCTAAACACACAACTCGTATGTGGCATAATAATATATTAGAAACTATCGGAAACACACCGATGGTTAAATTAAACAACATAACCAAAGATATTAAGGCAACAGTTCTGGCCAAAATTGAAACAACCAATCCGGGCAATTCAATAAAGGACCGCATGGCCCTTAAAATGATTCAGGATGCCGAGCTGAAGGGTTTGTTAAAGCCCGGCGGAACCATCATTGAAGGAACTTCCGGAAACACAGGGATGGGTCTGGCTATGGCGGGGATTATAAAAGGGTATAAGTGTATTTTTACAACTACTGATAAACAGTCCAAAGAAAAGGTGGATGCCTTGCGTGCTTTCGGAGCAGAAGTAATTGTTTGTCCTACAAACGTGGAGCCTGAAGACCCGCGATCTTATTACTCAGTTTCTACCAGACTTGGAAACGAAGTACCTAATTCCTGGAAGCCTAATCAGTACGATAATTTATCAAACACGCAGGCCAATTACGAACAAACTGGTCCGGAAATTTGGGCTCAGACAGAAGGGAAGATTACACACCTGGTAGCCGGAGTTGGAACAGGAGGAACAATTTCAGGAACAGGAAAATACCTCAAAGAAAAAAATCCTAAAATTAAAGTGTGGGGAATAGACACATACGGCTCAGTATTTAAAAAGTATAAAGAAACCGGTGAATTTGATAAAAATGAAATTTATCCTTACATCACCGAAGGGATAGGAGAAGATTTTCTGCCGAAGAACGTGGATTTTTCTGTGATTGATCGTTTTGAAAAAGTGACAGATAAGGATGCGGCGCTTATGACAAGGGATATCGCCCGTAAAGAAGGGATATTTGTTGGTAACTCTACTGGTGCCGCCGTAGCAGGATTGATGCAGTTAAAAGATGAATTGAAAGAGGGCGATGTTGTTGTGATTATATTCCCGGATCACGGTTCTCGATACATGGGCAAAATGTACAATGAAGATTGGTTGCGTGAACGTGGATTTCTAACAGACGAAAGGCTAACAGCTGGTTCCATTCTGGCTAAGCGTGAAAGCCAGGAAACGATTACGATTGATTGTGAGAAAACAATTATGGATGCGATAGGAACCATTAAAACTTTGAATATTTCCCAAATTCCGGTAACGCAAAACGGAATGATCATTGGCAAAATTACCGAAACAGATATATTCAACGCGGTAATGGAAAATCCAAATTCAAAATCAAACCGTGTGATAGATCGTATGACTTCTACATTTCCATTTGTAAACCTGAACACTTCTATTGATAAGATTTCGGGAATGATCAATAAAGAAAATACCGCTGTTTTGGTTGAGGATGAGAAAGGTCAGATACAGATTATTACGCAGTATGATATTATTGGTGCGATAGCGGGGTAGGTGTGGGACTTTTTGATTAGAATGAGGGAGGATGTTTACCGGGCAAACTCCTCCTGATAAGGCGAGTTTTTAGTTGTGGCAGTATTTATTGCACTACCTGGTATTTACATTTTCTTTTATTAAAAAGTCTTCTACCGAAGTCCACCTGATAGTTGGATATCTATCGTTGTCGTATTTCTGAAATATGATTCTTCCTTCCATCATATCACGCATATATTGCATACCCTGCCAGGCTGGGTAAAGCTCTGTTTTCGCAGGAGAGAAAAACCGGGTCACTTTAATCAGTGTGTTTAATACTCCGATTCCTCCCGGTCTAAACAACTTATATTTTTCGCCCGTCAGTTTTGTCAGCAATTTTACAAAGTCGTTGCAGGACAATCTGTCTCCGGCAATCCGAAGATACCTTGGCGTTTCATCATCCATTGCGGCCGCTGCCGTAAACTCAGCAACGTTATAGGTGTTCGTAAATTCGATGATCTGATCCGGATTTCCCCAGCAAAGAATTCGCTTTTGTTTAAACATAATCAAAGGCATATCAGTAGTTAGTAAATCCATAAACGGACCATTGAAGACAGTGGTCGCTTTGATGGATGCCTGATCAAGGTATCGATGAAATTCTCTTCTTAAGTCTAAATTCCTGTTAGCACCTTCAATTAAATTTGTAAAGTCACTGGAATAATCACTTGGAATAAACCTGCGCACATTCGATTGTATAGCCGCATCTACCAATTTCTTTTGTAAGTCCACGATCGTTTCTTTAAACCCGGCCAAAGCAGAAACTACACAATGAGCACCTGTACAATGCTTTGAAATTTCGAATGTGCTACTCATATCTATCTGGAAGACTTTCACACCTTTTCCTTCCAGCTTCTCTATTTTCTTATTATCTGTCTCTAAACGAACAATTGCTTTAACATCTGCTTCCTTAGCCAGTAGTGCATCAACTATTTTACCTCCTAAGTTTCCGGTGGCTCCGGCTATGACTATCGTTTTTTTCATGCAGTTTTGAAGATTTAATTAACTGTTTTTGTATGATTTAAAATTGCTCCAAGGAATATGAGGGTTTGAGCTTTGTGGATAAACGTTCACCAGGTCATTTTGCTTTTACTGAACTTTTATTTTAATCTACTCCCAATGATGGCTGATGCCATCAACTCCAATGATCAAACATTAGCTCCATGCACATGAAGTCAGCGATGTAGTTTATAACTGGCCTTTGTCTGCTGAAAGAATATTCTTTAGGTTTTTTCGCTCTCAAAATATATTTCCACAAACAAGCTTCTGCCTTGTTCATTTTCTTCCGCAAGGACGAAGCTAAGGGTTGCAAGGAGGAACTAAATGAATAAAAATTTTCATTATCTGCCCTCATTCCTAAATTTACTTTTAATAATGATAGTATAATTTCTTCATTTACCACTTCCGCTGGTGGAAGTGAGCTGCTTTATCGGCAGGAGAGAGGTGTAGCTTATTTTATTGGCAAGTTTCATCTACCCTTCACCCTTAAACCTAGCCTGCACATATGAGTAGTACAGGATCAGGCCAAAGCCCAACAACATCACCAGGTGATAGGGAATAAAACCCAAATCCCGAAAATAAATTCCGGCGGCGACCGCAAAAAAGAAATATAAAAATAGGAGCATTTCGGGTAGTCTTTTTATCAGATTTCCTCCTTCATGATAGGCCGGGGTGCCGGAGATTTCGCTTCCGCTGATCTTAAATTTAGGGGTACGCACAAAGGCGGTTTTCTTGCCTGTAATTCCCTGGAATATGGCCGTGGAGTTATGGTATGACATTCCTAATGAGATTAGAATAGCCATTGGAAACACCTGGATAATCTGTAGAAAGGCCCTGGAAAAGCTTTTTTCTTCTATTCTGATAGTCGTAAAGCAATAAGAAAAGTTGATAAGGAACACCAGGAAAAAGACGGTGCTCAGTTGGAAGTAGAGCTCGAACTGGGGAGAAAGGTTTTTAACAAACATGGCCGGGACGCTCAGAATACTGTTGAGAAGAATGAACAGGTAGATGTAATTACTGAGCAGATGGAAGGAACCAAAAATTTTAACAGGCAGCGGCAGTTTGCAGGCCCACAACTTTCCCAGTATTTTGCGGGAAGTTTCAATTCCGCCCTTTATCCACCTGAATTGTTGTGTCTGAACGGCGTTTAGCAAGAAGGGTAGTTCTGCAGGGGTGACAATTTCCGAGCAATAGCGTAGTTTCCAGCCTTTCATCTGGGCCCGATAACTCAGGTCGAGATCTTCAGTCAGCGTATCAAATTGCCAGCCACCAGCGTCGATGACGCAGTTCTTTCGCCAAACTCCCGCGGTTCCGTTAAAGCTCATGAACATTCCCGATTTACTGCGGCTTTCCTGGTCGATAAGAAAATGACCGTTCAGGCCAAGTTCCTGCACCCTTGTTAACCAGGATTGCGAAGCATTGATATGGCCCCAGCGGGTTTGTACCAAACCAATACGGTCATTCGCAAAATAGGGCAGGGTTCTCATCAGGAAGTCAGGCCCGGGAATAAAATCGGCGTCAAAAATAGCGATGTATTCGCCACTGGCCTGAAGTAGCCCATGCTGTAATGCGCCTGCTTTGTATCCAAGGCGATTGTGGCGGTGAATGTATTGAATGTTAAATCCCTCTTTTATCAGCTCTGCCGCTTTTTTTTTACAGATGTTGCTGCTTTCGTCGGTTGAGTCGTCTAAAATTTGTATTTCCAGTTTTTCTTTGGGATAATCGATCAAGGCAATCGCGTTAAGCAGGCGCTGAATTACATAGCGTTCATTATAAAGCGGCAATTGAATGGTAACCTGTGGAAGTTTAAAATGAGTTAGTGGAGTATTTATTTTTCTGCGGTTACGAAAGTAAAGGATCAGTAACGAAAGCTGCCCGATGCTGAAAAGGATGATAAAAAACACCGACAGGGAATATAAAGAAAGGACGATTATTTCCCACATAAGAAGTGTTTAGATGTTTTTAAAGATGGTGAACAGGATTTTATAGCCTGCAAGTATTGTTCCCTTAACCGTTCCGGAAACTTTGCTTATACCAATTCTTTTACGATAACTGACTGGAACCTCGCTACAGATAAAATTTAGTTTGGCAGCTTTTACCTGCATTTCAACTGTCCAGCCATAGGTTTTATCCTGCATATTTATTTTTTCGAGGGCTTCCCATTTAATCGCCCGAAAGGGCCCGAGGTCAGAGAAACGAACATTGAAGAATGCCTTGATCAGGCGTGTAGCCAGCCAGTTTCCAAAAACCTGCTGCGGAAGCATGGATCCCGGTTGCCGATTCCGGCTTACTCTGGAGCCAATAACAAGTTCAGCGTTACCGGTCAGGATAGGCTGAATCAGCAAGGGCATTTCTTGTGGAAAATCAGAATAATCCCCGTCTAAAAAAACGATGACATCCCAATTGCTGACTTTGCCTTTCAGATACTCAATTCCTTTTAAACAGGCACGGCCGTAACCTTTTTTAGGTTCTGATAGAAGTGTAGCTCCGGCATTTAAAACAACCTGCGCAGTTTGATCCGTGGAGCCATTATCAATCACAATGATTTCTTTAACCAGATTCTGAGGGATATCACGAATCACATTCGCGATGGAGGCAGCTTCGTTAAATGCAGGTATTAGAACGTAAACGAGAGGTAGCTGCATTATAGAGGAAGAAGATTAATGCAGATACGATCTTGGGAAAGTATAGCGAAACGGTTAAGCGGTTTGTAGTAACTTGTTCTGTATGGCCACGTCTTAACTTTCCATCTTTCACCTTCCAACCTGCTATCCTTTAACATCTTCAGGTCTTTTGTATTTTTCAAACCGTCCTTCTTCAGCAAGATTCTCCAATTTCAAAACCCCCCTCGGGCAAACAGAAGCGCAAATGCCGCATCCTACACAAGAAGCCCGGATTACGTTCTGGCCTTTCTGCGCATAGGCCCTGACGTCAATTCCCATCTCACAGTAAGTTGAACAGTTACCGCATGAAATGCATTGTGCGCCATTCGTAGTAATTCTAAACTTGGATTTAAAGCGTTGAATAATTCCCAATAATGCAGCCATGGGGCAACCAAACCTGCACCACACCCTGGCACCCATTATTGGATAAAAGCCAGTGCCAATTACGCCGGAAAATATAGAGCCAATAAAAAACCCATACCAACCCGCAAAGGTGCCTGAAATACCACCTAAGATAGCTCCTCCTTTCCAGGAGTTTAGCCAAAGCAGCACAGTAGTTAACGTAATGAAAGTAAGAATTGGATACACCATCCAGCGCTCAATTTTCCAGGCTCTTAATGATTTATCTGATAAATGCCGGTACGGATCCCCTGCCGTTTCCGCTAATCCGCCGCAGCCACAAACCCATGAGCAATACCATCTTTTGCCATACTTGTAAGTTAAGATTGGTGTTGCTATAAAAGTCATTACTGCGCCCCAAAAGATCATAAAAAAACCGATATTTCCGGATGAAATAAGATTTCCAACATCGCTGGGAAATAGGTAGGTATATTTTAGAGGCCAGAAGTAGGAAAAATAAAACTCGGGCTCATTTAATTTTTCAAGGAAAGCCGGGATTAAAAAAGCGAATCCCAACTGAAAAAACATGACTGAAATGGTTCTTATAACCTGGTAGCGTACATGGCGGTATTTTACGATAAAGCGAAAACCCATTACCAGGATTGCAAGCGTATAAAAAAATCCGTACATAAACCATTGGTTTGCTTCTTTACCTTTAAGTAACAAGCTTAATGGGTCCATAACCCGGATTAAACCCTCCAATAAATATGGAAACCAATAAAGCAAAATGTAAAAACCGGTAATTAAAATTGCAATTCCCCAGGCAACTGCACCGCGGTTGGTCAGTTTTTGATGCATTATGCCGTTATTTTTAATTCCGGCCGGTCCTTTAAATAACGGAAGGGAGTAAATAACTGTTCCGCTGATCGTTAAGCATATAATCAGCCAGAAAAATATGAATGGATGTTGTTTTCCGGGACCAAAAAGAGCTATAAAAACACTTAATATGGCCATCGCAATTAACGTGGTGCCGGTCTTTTGTAAAGGATGGCTTTTGCCGGGCTCAGCGATAGATAAGGATATTTGATCTGACATATAAAAGTTTAGACGGCTAGTTTTAAATTGGTATCTGACAGGAATTTATTCTGTATATCTTTCGTAAATAACTTGGAGAATTCAGGGTCAAACCAGCCTTTTGCCAATTCTATTATACATTGATCAACAGGCTTTTTGTTTATAATCCATTCTTCTGCTAAAGCTTGTCTGAAACGCAGGCCAAGTAAATTAAATCCGACTAAACTGCGGTCCTGTTTATTGAAAGTAACCCTGAAAGACTTTTTACCACCTCGATTTTCCCAATAAAATGTTCCTTGATTTTCATCCAGACTGGCAGTCATGCGGCCATAAGTTTGATATTCAATATCCAAAAATTTTGCGGAGTTAAACCAGGTTCCACGCCTATATGCTGTTTTTTGCCCGCAAATTGTTTTAGCAAGGGCTTCGGCCTGCATTTTGCCGGTATACCAAAGTTGTTCAACGGGAGGATCGTTTAGTTCCGGATACTTAAACTCGGCGCAATCTCCTGCAGCGTACACCTGAGGAATGTTAGTCTCTAAATACTCATTCACTAAAATTCCACGATTACTTTCTATTCCACTGTTATTCAATAAATCAATATTTGGCTTTACGCCAACAGCTAAACCAACAAACTGGCAATCAATAGAATTTTCATGGGATGTGATGATACTTTTAACTTTTCCAAATTCATCAGAAATAATTTCTTTAAGCTCAGTTTCCAGCAATAAATTAATGTGGTGCTCACAGATATGCCGGTTAATTAATCGGGCTTCTTCTTCTGGCAAAATATTCGACCAGTAATTCTTTTCACGTACAAGCAAATGAACTTTAATATTGCGGCTGGTAAGCATTTCGGCCATTTCAATTCCGATAAGCCCGCCACCAACAACCACCGCTTCCCTAATTCCGCGGGTGTTTATTTCCATCTCATTTAAATTCTGTAAAGAATACAGGCCCTGTACACCTTGCAAATCCTGGCCTGGCCAGCCAAAACGATTGGGGACAGAGCCAGAGGCAATAACGAGTTTGCTGTAGTGCAACATCCTTCCATTTTCAAGATTTACTACCTTAAACTCAGCTCCAATAAAATTTACATGGCTATGGATCAGGGTTATGCGGTTTTTTTTCCAGAACCAATCTTCGTAAGGTTTTGTATGTTCATATTTCATGTGGCCCATGTAAATGTACATGAGGGCGGTACGTGAAAAAAAGTGCTCAGATTCTGATGAAACAACGGTAATCTCTGAACCGGGGTCAAGTTTCCTGATATTTAACGCACAGGTTATTCCGGTTATTCCGTTTCCAATAACAACAATATGCATAGATTTTAGGCTGGCCTGTAAAAATATTTAGTTAATTGATTATAATGTTTAAGATCGATATTAGTTCTGGCGATCTGTTAATTTAATTTTACTCGTTAAGGGCCCAGTTATACTCTAAAAATTTAATTTCCACATTTGGTTTTATTTTAACCGTTGAATACTTGTTTAAAAAGTCGATCAATGATCCGTTTCGTGTAAATTGACCCTTATACCATTTAAAGATTTCTGAAATCATTGCACTGGAAGAAGTAATGTTATTTTTAGTGTGATCATTGATAAATTCCCCTGCCATTTGATTCATTAAGTTTTCAAGATTGCCGGTTGTGTAAGCCTTGTTTAATAAACGCGGACAAGAATAAGAAGCACAATTAATTACAAAATGTATTCTCGGGTCGAACAAATCTTTCAAAAGCTTTTTATTCTCAATGTTATATAAAGATAGCTCCTCGCCATCAAAACTATAACGAAGCTTTTCAATCCATACCTGGCTTCCACCGGTTGCTTTTGCTACAAGTGACTTGGCATTCCGAATATCTTTTATGGATTTAACCGGGTAGTTTTTCGCTACGAGATCAACAGTAAAGGCGTTATACGCATTAATCCAATATGCCTGTTTCTCTGTTTTAGAATACCCGGATAGATTGGTATTGCTTAACATTTTTAGATATGAATCCAGCTTTTTGCTATCTGATTTAAAACCCGCGTAATCAACTTTGCCATTAGCGGATACATGCTTTTTAAGCAGTTGTTCCCATAAGGAATGATCAATTTTAACAGCTATACTATTGCCTTTTAATATGGGGGCGGAGTAACCATTTATTACTGCGATAAACAAGAAAATTAAAAAAAAACTAAGGCCTCTATACATTTCAATTATTTTTATCAGGTACGCAAATTCATCATAAGAAGATTTATAAACTAATCTTACTAATCAAATCTTTCTTCTCTATGTTTCTGATATACCGGCTGTAAGTTTTTAATGGGATGAGACAACAAGTATACAGAAGTACCTTTTTCGCGGGCGTAAAAGTTTTTTACTTCGCCTATTTTTTTAAAGTTCTTAAACATGGGTATCAGATCATCCGGATATTCATCATCAATGTAAATGAAATATTTTGTTTTAATACTGTCTGGAGACCACAAGGCAAAGCTACTGCTGAGAGAAACCGAAGGAGGTAAATTATATTTATGACGAAAATGATCAATCGCACCTGCCTGGCTATAGTTGCTTGCGAAGATGGTTGTTTCAATACGTTCAGGTACTGGTAGTAACTGGTAAACTTTAGCTACGCCTATAGCCAGTTCTTCCCAACCAAGCATATCCGCATAATCCTGGGTTATGGCATGAAATTTTTGATCTTCCCACTTTAAAAAGAAGTTTATGTTTAGTTTATCAGCAGAATACTTAAAAAACGATAATGTCGTGTTGAAGGGTAAAATAGGAATTGCGATTGGAATAAAGAATAAACAAGGGAGTAGGATGAAGGTAAGTGCGGCAAACCTGTACCCGGTTTTAATGTAAGCCAGCAGTTTGCCAAAAGCAATGCCGCCCGCCGCAAAAAGTACTGGATATGCCCCAAAGCTATAGTAGGATTTGCCATGCATTATGATAAGTATCAGTATTACCAGCAAATAGGCAAACGCTAAAAACCTGTATGGTTTCAGACTTCTGGAAAAGAAAAGAAAAATGATTCCGGATAACCATATTAAAGAAGCTGACGCGTGTAAGAACAATTGCTGAATAACGAAGTCGAGGGGGTTAATAAAGTTTAATTGTGTCTCCTGTAACTCTTTCATGTGGTTAAAAATTGGCAACCCGTTAGTAAACTGCCAGATTAGGTTTGGCAAAAAAATACCCAGGGCAATAACCGCAGCAAGCAAAAAGCTTTTATTAAATAAAATTTTACGCTGTGGGGTTAATGCTAAAGCAAAGATTAGGGCCAAAGTATAAAACGCCATGGTATATTTATTCAGCATTCCAAAACCTACGGACATTCCTATAGAGTAGATGAAAATGTTCTGTCCGGTTTTTACATACCGGATAATTAAATAGGCGGTTAATGTCCAGAATAATTGATCAAATACAACGGGCTGCAATAAATAACCCGAAGCCAGAAAAGCAGGGGAAACTAAAACCGCCAGGCAAGCAATTGAGATTTGCAGGCGTTTGCCACCCATCGCCAAAACGGTTAATCCCGTTAGGTAAACAATAAGGGCTCCGGCAAGAGTAGAAAAAATTCTGATTGCAAATACACTACTTCCAAAGATATTAGATGTAAACCAGGCAACTGCCGCAACAAAAGGCGGAACTTCTTTAAATCCCCAATCAAGGTGCTCGCCAAGTGCCAGATAAAGAAATTCATCACGGTGGATACCGAAATTGTTGTTTGCAAAGAAATGCAGCACCAATTTAATGCATGTAAAAAAAAAGATAACAGAAAATTCTTTTTTATTTCGTTTAAAAAACGACATACAGAATAATGGTTTACAAAATAAAACTACTTAAAAATAGAGTTATGGTCAGTTTTTATTTCGTTTAATGAGTAGGGGTAGTTGCTGAAATCCTTTTTATATCAGCTCCTAAAGCCCTTAGCCGGATATCAATATCCTGATAACCCCTTTCAATCTGTTCAATATTATGAATTACAGAAGTTCCGCTTGCAGATAAAGCGGCAATCAGCAAAGAGACCCCGGCCCTGATATCCGGAGAAGTCATTTCTATCCCTTTAAGCTTTACTTTTTTATTCATCCCAATTACGGTTGCCCTGTGGGGATCGCATAAAATGATTTGCGCACCCATATCAATTAATTTATCCACAAAGAACAAACGGCTTTCAAACATTTTTTGATGAATGAGCACATTGCCTTTGGCCTGTGTAGCCACAACCAACATAATACTTAGCAAATCTGGCGTGAAACCTGGCCATGGAGAATCCGCAAGCGTTAAAATAGAACCATCAATAAAGGTATCAACTTCATAATGTTTTTGTGATGGTATATAAATATCGTCTCCGCGAAGTTCCAGTTTGATGCCCAACCTTTTAAAAACATCGGGAATCATTCCAAGTTCGTTGTAGTGTACGTTTTTGATCGTGATCTCAGACTCAGTCATTGCGGCAAGGCCAATAAATGAACCAATCTCTATCATATCCGGCAGCAAACGATGTTCTGTTCCACCAAGTTTTTTTACACCTTCAATGGTTAAAAGATTTGAACTTATTCCAGATATTTTGGCACCCATGCGGTTAAGCATTTTACAAAGTTGTTGTAAATATGGTTCGCAGGCGGCATTGTATATGGTGGTAGTTCCGGTTGCCAGTACGGCGGCCATCACTACATTTGCAGTTCCGGTAACAGAGGCTTCATCCAGTAAAATATAGGCGCCTTTTAAATCGCTGGCATCAACATTAAAAAAATTAGTTTTAGAATCATAATTAAATTTTGCGCCAAGCTTTTCAAATCCCAGAAAATGAGTATCTAATCTGCGACGGCCTATTTTATCACCTCCAGGTTTTGGGATAGCGGCTTTTCCGAAACGGCCGAGCAGCGGTCCAACAATCATTATTGATCCGCGTAAGCTGCTCCCTTTCGCTTTAAAAGTTTCAGATCTAAAAAAATCCAGATTAATATCCCTGGCCTCAAATGTATAGGTATCCTTTTCTGGATGTTCAACCTTTACGCCCAGGTCAGCAATTAGCTCTATCAGCTTGTTTACATCTTTAATATCCGGGATATTAGTGATCGTTACTTTCTCTTTAGTAAGAAGGACCGCGGCAATAACTTGTAAAGCTTCATTTTTGGCTCCCTGCGGGATGATTTCACCTTTCAGAGGTTTACCACCGTTTATTTCAAATGCATTCATGTACTAATTGTGTGCTTTTAAACAGTTAAATGTTTTTTCATCATCAGGTCGGTCTGCAAATCGCCGCCAAGATCGAAGATATGCGTTGCGAAAACTGAAAACCCCCACTTTTTATAGATTTCAATCGCTTTTAAATTTTTTTCCCAGACTCCTAACCAAAGAATTTCAAAATTATTATCACGGCCGATCTCTTCTGCTTTTTTAAAAAGATAATTACCAATACCCCTTCCCTGAAATTGCTTTAACACATATATCCGTTCCAACTCCAAACAAGTGTATTTCTGTAATTTTGGATGCCCTTCATTCTCATTTAAAACAAGCTTACAAAGTCCTGCGGGTTTAAAATCTACCTCAGCGATATAAAATTGGTTTTTGGGATTATTGAATTCGATTTCAACAGCTTCCAATACGTGATGGCTATTCAGGTAAGCATTAAAATGCACCGGATTATTTAAATGGGCAAATGCTTCAATAAAGGTTCTCCTGCCCATATTAGTGATCAATTCTAAATCTTCGAAAGTAACCAGTCTGATCGTAATCAAAGTAAAGATATTAATATCTTTTGCCGGAATTGGTGTTGTTATTGGTTCGTGGCGGGCGGTTATTGCCCGGATTCCCTCGATTATTGTTATTGCGATTTTTGCCGTTTTGGTTGGTATTGTTCCTTTGACGATTTACAGGGTTTGGGGCACGCACCTCAACACGATTTAGATTAACATTGTCTTCTAACTGCAAATCGCCGTTTGACATCTCTCTAAGATCTTTTATTATCGTTTCATCAGCCACAGTATCCTTGTTCCAGGTAACATAAGCAATCTTCATAAAGTTCGCTATCGCTTGAATCATGTGTTGTTTTCTGGCAGGCTCTTCAATAGCCTTGGCTTTCACAATCATCAGTTCTACAGTTTTGCCATAATGTTTATACTTTATTCGCTGTTGCGGATAAGGTAAAGGGGCTGGTTTAAACCGGATAGCATCTTCAGAGGGTTTTGGGTATGGTGAATCTACATCAATCTTAAAGTCTGAAATGATGTGCAAATGATCCCATAATTTGTGTTTAAAATCGGCAACATCACGCAAATGCGGGTTTAAAAAACCCATCAGGTCAATAACAACCTGGGCATATCGGTTACGTTCTTCTTTGGTAGGAAGCTCAACGATATATTTAACCATATTTTGAACGTTTCTACCATATTCGGCAAGAATCAGTTTTCTTCTGGTGGTATTGTAGTCAAAATTCATGTTTTTAATTTTAGAAAAAGGGCAGCAAAAAAAAATAAATAACGTTTTTCTGAAGCCTTAATAAATGACAGCTGTGATAATAATACAGATTAACCGCTTATAAAAATTGATTTTACAGAAATGCCTGTACAGTTTGTGTTTTCATAAAGAAAACTTGATGATTAATTCCCGGCTTATTTTCTGAGTGGAAATACTGACCGAAAGCCAGTGCGGAATTAATTAAGCTATATTTTTACTTCTTTATTTCTGTAAAGGTAATTGAATTTATAACAGGTTTAAAATAATTTGCATCCCAACAAAAAAATTTAATTTCTAAAGTTTTGTGTAACCATAATTCCGTACGTTCCGCCATCCATTATCCCTATTCCGACTTTGCCAAAATCAGGATGAAGTATGTTGGCTTTGTGCCCGGGAGATTCCATTAATCCGTAATGAGCTATTTTAAGAGTGGGAGATAAGGCCAGGTTTTCTCCGGCAGTTATAAATGATATCTTAGCTTCTCTAATACGGTCAAATGGATCTTTACCTTCCGGGGTATGATGAGAAAAATATCCTCTTTTAAACATATCTGTTGAATGGCGCCTAGCTACATACCTTAAAAGCGGATCTGCTTTTAAGGGTTTTAGTTTCCTGCTTTCTCTTTCTTTGTTAATTAATACGAGCATCTCTGCTTCAAGACTAGGTCTTGGTTTAGATTGGCTTACTTTAAACGGAAGCTTAATAAGTTTATTAGTTTCCGGATGTATGGTTACTATATTACCAGAATTAATTACCAAGTCAGTAAAAACAGGCCTGATCTTATTTTCTATCCATTTAGTTTGAGAAGTAAGCTTGTAGACGAGAGCACTATTTTGCGTTTCACCAGAAAAACTGTTTCCTAAAGGAATCCCGGAGAGCACAATGGCTAATAAGGCAGCGAAAATAACCCCGTTAATAAAACCTGGGATAACACCTAAAAATTTATTTGAAAAGTGCTGGTGGGTTGGAGGAGAAATCCTGTTTAAAAAATTGTTTAATAAAAATGATAAGGGAATTCTTGCCAATACAATGGAAATTATGAAAATTAGCGGAGTTATCCAGAAAACAGGTTTGTTAACAAATTGAAGCACTTGGGAAGATAGATGTGGAAATAAAAAAAAACCAATTAACAAACTTCCTGTCCAGCCAATAAGTTCAATAGCTGTTAAGATAAAACCATTTTTCGATCCGGCTAAAGCAGACAAGACAATGACTGTAAGTAAAAGCAAATCTATGTAATTCATTAAAAGGAAATTAATTCCTGCTACAAAAATCCCGACACCAGAAAAGAATTATAACCTCAATATGCATTTGGGAAACGAATTATAAATATATAATCCTAAGCTTAGCGAATTTTAAAAGCAATTGTTTTTGTCCAATCTCTTTAAAAAAAATGGTTGCCTTTAAATCAGGCTTGTTTCCTTCCATGTTGATTACTTTACCAAACCCAAAACGCTCATGTTCAACTTCCATTCCTACCTGAAGTTTTGAAGTGTCACTTGGCGTAAATCCTTCGGTGGGTATATGTGCTTTAGGTAAAATAGAGGTTGTTTTAGGAGCTGTTGCAGGTTTAGGTTTACTAAACGTTTCTTTTTGTTGCCACGCCGACCGCTCATTATCAAAAAAAGGGTTTCCACTTATTTTTTGCTGAGGCTTAAATTCAAGTTCTAAATATTGCGCATCAATTTCATCCAGAAACCGGCTCGGCTCACAACTTGTTAAGGTGCCCCAACGGTAGCGTGAGGTTGCGTATGACAGAGTTAATTTCTTGCCTGCCCGGGTAGTAGCAACATAAAATAATCTTCTTTCTTCTTCCAGATCTGTTCTGGAACTTAAGGACATTTGCGAAGGGAAAAGATTTTCTTCAAGCCCGACTACAAAAACATTGTCAAATTCAAGTCCCTTAGCCGAATGGATGGTCATCAGGGAAACTGTATCCGCGTTTGGATTTTTATCGTTATCGTCATTGGTTAGCAAAGCTACATCCTGCATAAAAATATCCAATCCGCGTTCTTCAATATCTTCACGCTCACTAAATTCTTTTATTCCGTTTAAAAGCTCTTGAATGTTTTCGTAACGACTTAAACCTTCAACAGATTTATCGGAATACAGGTCTTTTAACAGAGTTGAATGCTGGGCAATGTGCAAAGCGGTATCGTACGCCGAATGCGATTTGGCCATTACCTGAAAACTCTGAATTAAAGTCGAAAAAATACTTACTGCATTCGCAGTTCGCGAATCAAGAAATTTTTGGGCATCACAAATTATATCCCATATCGTTAAGTTGTTTTTATCAGCGGCAATCATTATCCGCTCCAGTGTAGTATTTCCTATCCCTCTTCTCGGATAATTAATAACCCTTTTAATTGCTTCCTCGTCATTGGGATTAAATGTTAGGCGGAAATAGGCGATCAAGTCCTTAATCTCTTTGCGCTGATAAAACGAAAGGCCGCCGTAAATCTTGTAAGGTACATTTAGTTTGCGAAGTGCTTCCTCCATTGACCTTGACTGAGCGTTGGTTCGATAGAGAATAGCAAAATTAAAAAACGCCGAACCTTTTACAGCTCTTTCCTGAGCAATACTTTCCGCAACAATCTTTCCTTCTTCATTGTCGCTAAAGGCTCTTAAAACCTTTATTTTATCACCGGTTTCATTTTCAGAAAATACATTTTTTTTAAGCTGATTTTTATTGTTAGCGATAATACTGTTGGCAACATGAACGATGTTTTGAGTTGAGCGATAATTTTGTTCTAACTTAAAAACTTTTAAATCCGGATAATCTTTTTCAAAGTTTAAGATATTTTGAATGTTGGCTCCACGAAAAGCATAAATGCTCTGTGCATCGTCTCCAACTACGCAAATATTTTCGTTAATGGCAGCCAACCTTTTTACAATCAGATATTGCGAAAAGTTAGTATCCTGATACTCATCAACCATTAAATACTTAAACTTATTTTGATACTTGTAAAGCACATCCGCATTCTCTCTTAAAAGAATATTGGTTTTGAATAAGAGATCGTCAAAATCCATGGCACCGGATTTAAAGCAGCGCTGGGTATAAACCTGGTAAATTTCTCCCAGTTTACCTCTTCCAGTCGAAAAATCTTCTGCTTGAATATGTTCATTCTGAAGATATTCTGCCGGGGATATCAGGTTATTTTTGGCTGTAGATATTCGGTTGTACACAAAATTTGCATTGTAAAGTTTGTCATCCAGTTGCTGTTCTTTTAAAATCGCCCTAATCGCACTTTTACTATCATCAGTATCATATATGGTAAAATTTGAAGGATACCCAATTTTTGAAGCTTCAACACGTAATATTTTAGCGAACACAGAATGAAAAGTACCCATCCAAATATTTTTGGCTTCAGGCCCTACAACTTTCATTATACGATCCCGCATTTCTTTAGCTGCCTTATTAGTAAAGGTCAAAACCAAAATATTAAACGGATCTACTTTGTTTTCTATAAGATGCGCAACACGGCAAGTTATAACCCGGGTTTTACCAGAACCCGCACCTGCCACAATCATAACGGGCCCTTTTGTTTGTTTAACCGCCGCTTGCTGTGAAGGATTTAATCCCTGTAAATAATTCAAATCTGATCCTATTTTTTGTTGCTAAATTAAGAAACGGATTTCGGAAAAGGAGGATAAAGAATAGTTAAGTATTTTCTTAAGTTGCTAAGTGAGTATGCAAGAAGTGATTACAAAACTTTAACTGTGAAGTAGTGCTGATAAATTTTTAATTATTCATGTGGATATCAATGGACATAATAATAAACCAAGATTACAAGCTTAAGCTCTGCTTCTTATCATTGTTTAGCGTCTCGTTAATATTCATAATTTTTTGGTCAATATCTTCCGCACAAACACCAAGTTGTTGAATAAATTCTTCCTGATCGATGAGTTTTTCAGCTTCTAAAATTAACAAGCCTTTTATCGTTGCAACAGGACTGCGAATTTGGTGGGATAGGTGAGAGGAATATTCAGAAAGCTTCTTGTTTTTTATTTTTAGGTCTTTGGTGCGTTCGTCAATAATTTCCTCCAGGCTTTGATTAATTCTATTCAGATCTTCTTTTTGCTGAGAAACTTCCTGATTAAGTGTTAAAAGCTGTTTATTTGTCTTCGCCGATTTTTGGTTGTTACGAAAAAGCAGGAAAATGGCGAAAATAGCAAGTGCTGCGACTACAGAGCTGGCCCAAAAAAGAGTTTTCGTATATTTCTGTTCCAAAATAATACGGTCGTTCTCCAATTGTTTGGCCTGCTGCCGATATTGTTTGTCCCGAAGAGTTAATTTTATTGACTCATTATTTTTATAAACCAGGCTATCCTGGGTATATATTTGTTTTAAATAACCCAATGCCGCCTGATAATTTTTTTTTCGGTTCTCCAGTTCAAATAATGTAAATGTAAAATCGTACTCTAAACGTGTATCGTTAATAATTCTTGAATATGTAATACCCTCATTTATTGATTTTTCGGCAGCTCCATAATCTCCTTTTGCTATATAAACTGATGATAGGGTCAAATTACTTCCAGCAACAACAAAATTTTGATCCTTTTCTTTTGCTTTGGTTATTGCATCCTTTAAATAGGTCTCGGCTTCTGGAAGTTTATTAAGTCGAAAATAAGCTACACCTATATTTTGGAGACATGCTGTAATACCTGTTAAATTATTGAGTTTCTGAAAATTTATAAAGCTTTTTTTGTAACTGATCAAAGCCTGGTTATAAAGTTTCTTTTTTTGATAAACTGTACCAATATTTAAATTAAGACCTGCTATTAAGCCTTCCATGTTTAAATCTTGAGCAAGTTTTAGAGATTTATGAAAAAATTCTAAGCTCCTATCGTAATCTATACTTATATAAAGATTACCAATATTGTTAAAAACCTTAGCCTCCCCTTCTTTATTTGCAGTTTTTTGAAAATAACTCAGAGAATTTAAATATGATTCAAAAGCACTCTCATTTTCATTTTTATATGATTTACCAATACCAATAATTCTGTATGATTCTCCAATGCCGTTTAAAAAATTTAGTTTTTTTGATAATTTTAAGGCTTTTTCACCATACTGTAATGTTTGGGTTGGGTCTACCATTCTATTATCGTAGCCTAGTTTATTAAGCCTTATAATTTCAGCAGTGTCAGATAATTTAGAATTTGGTGATTGAGAGAATGTAGGATGTAAAATGAGGAAGGATATAAATAAAATAGAAAAAAACTTCATTAACGCTAATTCTTATGTGCAGTGTAAGAATACATATAATGTGGCAGTTTTTCAAATTAACTTTGAAGCAAAGAAGTGTAATTTTTAATAATTATTTATTCCATTCAATCAATCCGTATTTGTCATCTCTTTTTTTGAAAAGTTTCCCTGAGCGTCGGCTCAGTATAGATGCAACAGATGACCGGGTACTGCTTTCCTCAGCTAAACCTGGAACACGGTTAACTATTTCTGCAACAATTTCATTGGTTGTCATCATTTTTTGAGAGTCAAAAAGCACCTGAACTATTTTTTTCGACCAGGGTAAGATCTCGAAATTATTAATTACATTGTAGTTAATTGCTGTAAAAGAGTTTCCCGAATCATATTGAGAGAGAAAATTTTCGTGATCAGCTAATTCTGTTAACAACGGTGCAACAATCATTTTAACTTCATCAATGCGGTTTTTTAGCGCATGTATGAGTAATTCTAATTGTTTTTCTGTTAACTTTATTGCCATAGTTTAGCTAACCAAATATATAATTTCTATCTTAGTTAGCAGAAATAAAAAATAAATTCTTTTATATATTGTTAAACATTTATATTTGGTTAACAAAAAGTTATATCTTTAGAAAAATAATTAAACAATAATGATCGTACAGTAAGTTTAACTAACAAAAATTAACACTTTAAAAACTCTCAAAAATGAAAAAAGTATTACTCGCAGTAATTGCAATGATTGTGTTAGGTATTTCCTCATGCAAAAAAGAAGATGGTGCGCAGCCTCAAGCTAAAAGCACTGCTGTTAAAGTCCTTGACAAAAAAGACACTACTCAGTGGGACTAATTTCACGTTAAATTAACTTTCAACTCTCTCAAAATGAAAAAATTATTATTGGTAGTTGCCGTATTTGTATTTTTTGGTATCAGTTCTTGCAAAAAAGATCAAGGTGTGCAGCCTCAAACAACTTCTACATCTAAAGTATTAGACAAGAAGGATACCACCCAGTGGGATTAATCTTATTAACATTTCCACTTAATTCGTGTAAAAAGTGTTCAAGCTTGAAGTTTGTAAAACCTAATTTATTGAAAGATTAATTTCTAGATAAATTAGTTTTTACAAATAGTTTAAGACAATACTTGAATTCGTTTTTGTATCCCTAAATGGATCTTTACAAACTCATGTTTTAATTTTTTTTTGTTTTTGTAATTACTTAACTACCTATTGGTTTTGTCTTTTCATCCTTGTTTATTCGTCAGAACTTTTTCTGACGGTACCTCATTTTTTAGCAAATTTTACAATGAATTAGATTCTAAAATATTGTTGCATTTCAATAGATTTATATATTTGTTCAAATCATTGAAAGATGCGAGAGATTAAAGAATATGTAGATTCTAACAAGCAACGCTTTTTAGAAGAATTGTTCGAGTTATTAAGATTCCCTTCCGTAAGCGCTGATCCTAAGTATAAGTCCGACATGCTGTTAACTGCA
>JACMND010000026.1 GCA_014378705.1 Pedobacter sp.
TATGGCGCATTGGGATTTATAATTGCTACAGCCGTGCCGTAATTGTCAATAAAATGTTCATCAACATAGGGTTTCAGATAGTCAAGCCATAAACGCTGGCCTTCCCACTCATAGCCGGTTGGGGAAGGATTATTGATGTATTTTTCAAAAAATGATAGGGATTGAGTAGTTACTACCGGGATATGTTTTTGCTCTTTTGCTTTTGCCATGTGTTTTATATGTTTTTTCTATTAGATGAAAGGTTAAAAAATTTGATGTGTAACCTTGTGTTGCAACATAAATTTTAATTTTTGGTTCCTCTATAATTTGAAATATAATTTACCAAAGAGGTTCCTATTTGTTTTTTTATCCTAATTCCTGGTCCCTTATTATCCCAATTACAAAGGTATATTACCGTGTTTCTTTCTCGGATTATTAACCACTTTATTTTCAAGCATTTTAAAAGCTTTAATAAGCTTAATCCGGGTTTCTGCCGGCTGGATTACCTCATCAATAAAGCCACGTTCGGCGGCACGATAAGGGTTAGCAAAAATATCAGAATATTCTTTTTCTTTCTCCAGCCATTTCTCATTCGAATTTTCCGCCGCAGAAATGTCTCTTTTAAAAATAATTTCGGCAGCACCTTTTGCACCCATTACCGCGATTTCGGCAGTAGGCCAGGCATAATTCATATCAGCACCAATGTGCTTTGAATTCATTACATCATACGCTCCACCATAAGCTTTACGGGTAATAACCGTAATTCTCGGTACAGTTGCTTCGCAGAAAGCGTAAAGCAACTTGGCCCCATTGGTTATAATGGCATTCCATTCCTGATCAGTACCCGGTAAAAATCCCGGAACGTCTTCAAAAACTAATAAAGGAATGTTAAAACTATCACAAAAACGAACAAACCTGGCTGCTTTTTTAGAAGAATTTATATCTAAAACACCGGCCAAAAACATCGGTTGATTTGCAACTATTCCGATGCTCCTTCCGGCAAGCCTTGCAAATCCCACCACTATATTTTCAGCAAAATCTTTATGGACTTCCATAAATGAATCCATATCGATAACCCGGTTTATGATTTCCCGCATATCATAAGGATGAGAACTATTCTCCGGCAAAATTTTATCCAAATCGGGCCGAAGTTCGTCAGCCGGTTCATAGATATATGCGGGAGTTTGCTCTTCGCAATTTTGTGGCATGTAGCTTAAAAGCTTTTTGACGTTGTGGATCGCTTCAACTTCATTTGAACAAGAAAAATGCGTTACGCCTGATTTAGTTGCATGTGTAAATGCACCCCCAAGTTCTTCGGAGGTTACTACTTCATGGGTAACTGTTTTAACCACGTTTGGGCCGGTAACAAACATATAAGATGTGTTCTCTACCATCAACACAAAGTCTGTAATTGCAGGTGAATAAACCGCTCCCCCAGCACATGGGCCCATAATAGCCGATATTTGCGGAACTACGCCGGAGGCCAGGGTATTGCGGTAAAAAATATCAGCATAGCCTCCTAAAGATACAACGCCTTCCTGTATCCGTGCACCGCCAGAATCATTTAAGCCTATAACAGGAGCTCCATTTTTTAAAGCCAGATCCATAATCTTGCAAATTTTTTCAGCATGTGTCTCAGACAATGAGCCTCCAAAAACTGTAAAATCCTGCGAAAATACATACACAAGTCTTCCTTTAATAGTTCCATACCCGGTAATTACCCCATCGCCGGGATAACGTTCTTTTTCCATCCCAAAATCGGTAGAGCGGTGTGTCACCAACATTCCTATTTCTTCAAATGACCCAACATCCAGTAAAAAATGCAACCTTTCCCGGGCAGTAAGTTTGCCTTTGTTATGTTGGCTCTCTATGCGTGTAGTTCCTCCTCCCAATAATGCATCCCGGCGTTTTTCTTGTAATAATTGAATTTTCCTGTTCACAATATTATAATGTTACCTGTTCTGATCGAGGCTAAAAATACTAAATCAGTTTATAACAATTATGGCGCAAACACCTATATGCAAGTATTTTATTACCAACTGTGTAATTTAAGACGCTATCATTACACAAAAACTTGGAGTGAATTAAAAACCAATATTTTAATTCTGTAAAAATTAACAACTGTTTTCGTTTGAACAGATATATAAACTAACTTTGCACCTTCAAAAATTAAAAATTAATCTATGAATAAGCAATTAGCTAAAATCTATTTCAGCTACTTCTTTCTATTCATTCTTTTATCTAAGATGGTAATTTCGGCAATGCCGATTATCACAACTCATTTTGACAGTAAAAATATTAATGAGGTAATTATGCAGTTAGAAATTGAAACTGCTGCATCAAGTAATTCTTCCGGAAAGATTTTGGACTTACCTTTAAAAGGTGATTGGTTTGATAAAATTAACCACTTTAACTTTCACTCTTCGTTTTTTTATCTTAGTATAAAATACTTTATCAAGAACGATCTGCTGTATTATTCTTTTTATCCTTCTGTTATTACTCCACCACCAAGCGTTTAAGATAATTTTAATTTCTGTCTGACTATTTAATTTTAGATAGGACGCTTCTTAAACTTTTTACATTTTAAATTCATGAATATGAAATTTGATCGAATATCAGGATCAACACTAGATATTAAAAAATATTTTTTGCCCAAAAATTTAAAAAAAGACATACCTGCAAGTATAGTTGTGTTTTTAGTGGCTTTGCCGTTATGTTTAGGTATAGCACTTGCCTCCGGCGCACCTTTGTTTGCCGGGATCTTAACCGGTATCATCGGTGGAATTGTTGTTTCAACTGTAAGTGGCTCCCAGCTAAGTGTTAGCGGTCCGGCGGCAGGTTTAACTGTTATTGTGTTAGGAGCCATAACAAGCTTAGGTTCTTACCAAACATTTTTACTTGCAGTATGTCTGGCTGGGGTTTTACAAATAATACTTGGGTTTGTAAAAGCTGGTACAATAGCAAATTTTTTCCCTTCATCTGTTATTGAAGGAATGCTGGCTGCAATAGGTATCATTCTTATTTTAAAGCAGTTACCCCATGCCATCGGTTATGATGCAGACTATGAAGGTGATGAAAGCTTTCTTCAATTTAACGAGGGTAACACTTTTTCTGCTCTATCAAACGCTTTTGATAAGATCAGCTTTGGAGCGGTAATTATAAGTTCTATTTCTTTGTTGATAATGATTTATTGGCCCAAATTAAAAAAGCTGAGTGTGATACCTGCACCTTTGCTGGTAGTTATCCTTGGTATAGTCCTTGGATTGCTATTTAATAATACAATATTCAATTTAACAGCTAACCAATTAGTGAGCATTCCGGTGGTAAATTCATTCGATGAATTTAGCAAGCTTTTTATGAGTCCTGATTTTAGTCAGATAGCCAACCGGGATGTTTGGATTATTGCAGCTACCATCGCGATTGTTGCCAGTTTGGAAACTTTATTGAGCATTGAGGCGGTTGATAAAATTGATCCCATTAAAAGGGTATCCCCAACAAACCGGGAATTGGTAGCACAAGGAATAGGCAATATAACCAGTGGAATGCTTGGAGGTTTACCAATGACGGCGGTAATTGTTCGTTCATCAGCAAATGTTAATTCCGGCGGGCGCACAAAAATGAGTTCGATTATTCATGGTATTTGGTTGCTGGTTGCCCTGCTTCTAATTCCGGGATTAATCAATTATATCCCTTTATCATGTTTAGCCGCCATACTTTTATTTACAGGGTACAAGCTTGCTAAATTGGAACTTTTCAAAAAAATGTGGAAAAATGGCTCTGACCAGTTTATCCCATTTTTAGTAACGGTTTTAGCAGTTGTTTTTACAGATCTGCTTAAAGGTGTCGCAATTGGGATGCTAATAGGTGTTTTTTACATTTTGCGCACCAACCTCAGAAATCCCTATTTCTATAAAATCGAGCAAAACGGAGATAAAAAGGTAATCCGCATAAAACTTGCAGAAGAAGTGTCTTTTTTAAATAAAGGCGCTATTCAATATACTTTAACCCATCTTCCTAAACAATCTGATGTAATTATTGATGGTACCAATTCAAGGTTTATTGATCTGGACGTTTTAGAGATCATACATAATTTTAAACATTTTGCTTATACCAAGGCAATTGTAGTCCAACTGGTTAATATAAAAGATCGCTACGATGTTCCCCAGTTAAAAGAAATGATTTATAAACCTGAAAAAATTGATTAATTTATGGATTCTATTATAAATAATGATAAGCAAGCCAAAATGGCTCACCACATTCAAAAAAACCAAAGACGCAGCTATGAAGAATTACTTCAGGGCAATCGCGACTGGGTTCAATCTGAACTTGACCAGGATCCAAATTACTTTACGAAACTAGCTGCCGGGCAAAATCCGGATGTTTTGTGGATAGGATGTTCTGATAGTAGGGTACCAGCTAACCAAATTACCAATACCAGACCAGGGCAGGTATTCGTACATCGTAACATAGCCAATGTGTGCGTGCATTCCGATATGAATATGTTGAGCGTTTTGGATTATGCGGTAAATGTTTTAAAGGTAAAACATGTAATCGTTGCAGGACATTACGGCTGCGGCGGAATCACGGCAGCCCTAAGTAATAGGCAGTTTGGTCTGATTGATAACTGGCTCCGGCACATCAAAGATGTTTACCGTTTGCATAGTGTTGAATTGGATAGCATTGAAGATCAAACGCAAAAAGTAAATCGTTTAGTAGAATTAAACGTAATGGAGCAGGTTTACAACTTGTGCAAAACCACTATTGTTCAGAATGCATGGCGTAAACGCGAGGATCTGGAAATTCATGGTTGGGTTATAAATTTAAATACTGGTTTAGTTAAAGATCTTGACGTTACTGCAAACAGTGGTGAGGAATTAGGTGAAGTATTTAATCTTGATAGCGAAGAGAATATTTAAAACCAGCATAAACCGCCCCCCAAGGTTAAAAGCCGGGGGCGATTTTTATTGAGCTTTTTTTCTTTGAATTTTATAAAACGGACAAACCTCCTTGA
>JACMND010000027.1 GCA_014378705.1 Pedobacter sp.
ATAAGGCAGTGCACCTTTTCTCAATAATATTTTAACGTATCGGGCATCTACCCCGGTAAAACGATTGCTAACATCGCCGCCAGCAAAGGTAGAGGTAGAATATACCGTGGTGAAATTGATTTTATCGGTGGATACTTGTAGCGCATAATCGCTGGCGTAGGCTCCTTCCCATTTTATGTCAACCCTATTAATTTTTTTAATAGATAGCAGATCAACCATATACCATTCATTTTCAGTTGCTGCCGCTAAAGACCAACGTGTTCCGATATTACCATCAACAGATAAACCGGGGTCGTTAAAACTGGTAGAAGCGGTTGCGGGCTTGTTGAGTGCGAGATTGGGATCTTCAACAGGCACAACGGGTGCGATATAGGTAAATCCGGTAAGTGCTTTGGTGCCTTTGGTATTAGTGACACTCACGGTACCTGTTGAACCAGCACCAATAACTGCCGTTATACTTGTATTCGAATTGATTTTAAAAGACGCAGCTGGTTTATTTCCAAATGTAACAGCAGTTGCACCTGTAAAATTTGTACCTGTTATTTCAACAACATCACCGGTTTTGCCAGTTGCTGGGGCAAAGGAAACAACTTTCGGGACCACCGATACAGTGATCGGGGTGCTTGGGTCGTATGGGTTTGCTCCGTCCTTTTTTTGACAGGAGCTTGCCATGATTAAACATAACACCATGGATACTTGTAGAATTTTTCTCATTATTAATATATTTTAATATTCATTGTTTAAATAGGTTAGTTATTAAATTAATTTAAAAACAAAAGGCATTAAATCTAATTTTTAAAAAAAAGCGTAATCAATACCAAAAATGTTATTAACGAGAATGGTTTACGTTGTGACCTAAAATCAATAATTGATATTATTCGTTTTTATAATGGAAAAGCACTTTTTATAACAACATTACGAGAACACTAAGTAATAAAATATTTTAATAACAAACAAGTTAATATTAAAATATTTTAATAATGCCTCTCACATATTTAATTTAGTTTATGAAGTAATGTATTTAAAAAATATTTAACTTATTTTTACGACGCAAAAAATATTACGAAACTTATTATAGTACTAAAAATGGCCAAAACCTTCTTTGAAGAGTTGAACAATGAGTCTGCTACAGGTGTAGCTTATAAAAATTTAAATCTTAAGAAAAGCATACTTGGCTATTTTGCGAATGTTAGTGATGCCACCATTGCTGATCTGGCCAAAGAATTAAACATTAGCGTACCGAAAACAACCACGCTTTTAAATGACCTTATTCAAGATGGCATTGTTCAGGACTTTGGTAAGATAGAATCAAAGAGCGGGCGCAAGCCAAATTCTTTCGGACTGTTACCAGAGTCGGCATTTTTTATTGGGGTTGACGTTAATCAACGATTTATTAATATTGCTCTCTCTGACTTACAGAAAAATCTTTTGGAAGTTTCCGAGAAAATACCTTATAAACTGGAGAACAACAAAGAATCTCTTGAAACCTTGTGCGGCATTATAATTACTTTCATAAACGAACTTTCCATTCCGAAAGATAAAATACTAGGTATCGGCATCAATCTTTCAGGTCGGGTTAATTATGCTACGGGTTACAGTTACAGCTTTTTTCACTTCAGCGAAGAGCCATTAAGTAAAATCATCGAATCGAAAGTTGGCATAAAAGTTTTTTTGGAAAACGATTCACGATCCATGGCTTTCGGAGAATTTAGTTCCGGCATAGTCACTAACGAAAAAGATGTTCTTTTTTTAAATATAGATTATGGGATAGGTTTGGGGATTTTGATAAACGGGCAACTATATTACGGGAAATCGGGTTACTCAGGCGAATTTGGCCACATTCCTATATTTGATAATGAAATCCTTTGTCAGTGCGGCAAGAAAGGCTGCCTGGAAACTGAAGCATCTGGTTGGGCGCTTGCCCGTATGGCAAAACAGAAAATGCTGGAAGGATCGTCATCCATTCTTTTCGAAAAGATGGGAGCAAACGAAGAAATCTTAATGGAAGACGTTATTAACGCCGCCAACAATGACGATGTACTGGCGATTGAACTTATAGCAAAAATCGGCGAAAACATCGGCCGGGGAATTGCATTGCTGATAAATATATTCAATCCGGAATTGGTAATATTAGGGGGCAGCCTGGCAGAAACCGGAGACTATATCCGCTTGCCTATCAAGAGTGCAATTAATAAATTCTCCTTAAGTTTAGTTAATAGCGATACACAATTGAAAATCTCTGCTTTAGGCAAACGAGCCGGAATTATAGGGGCGTGTTTGCTAGTTAGGAAAAGGTTATTGTCATTGTCATAGCAATAGCGATAACAACTAATGGTTTAGCTGTTTATTTTTTCGTTCAGTATTTCACACAAAGAATTCAATTTTACGGCGTCGGCTATCGCTAATTATAAAGCTTTGTCACATTTATAGACTTCGCAAAGAGCATGTAGTTTCCAGCGAATTGAGTCCAATTTTCTTCCTTCCTTTAATTTACCGAAATTTGTTTTTGGTAGGTTACAATTATACCTGCGCAGTTTACTAATTATAGACAATTATGAAGTTAGTTGAAAATTACTCCGACACCGAAGTAATTGAAATGCTCAGGGAGGAGCATGTCTCCGATTTGACTATTAAGTTCTTATATCGCAATTATTATAAAGGCTCGAGTATTTACATAATGCAAAACCAAGGCTCCCGGCAGGATGCAGAAGACATCTTCCAAGAGGTAGTAATTACTTTTATTGAGCTTGTTAAAAACGGTAAGTTCCGGGGCGAATCAAGTGTAAAAACTTTTATGTATAGCCTTTGTCGTTTCACTTGGTTAAACGAGTTAAAAAGGCGTGGCAGGGCACTTGTGAGGGAAGAAAAATTTGAAAATACCAAGAGTTTGAATGAAAAGGATGTCAGCTTCGCACTTGTTGAAAGGGAAACAAAAAGTCAAATAATGGAGATATTAGACTCATTAGGTGAAGTTTGCAAAAAAATATTAGTGGCTTATTACTACGATAATCTTACGATGAAAGAAATTTTGCCTTTAGTAGATTTTCAAAATGAACAGGTTCTTAGAAACAAAAAATATAAATGCCTAAAAAGCATTGAACAAATGCTGACAGCAGATCCGCAGTTTGCCGTTCGGTTTAAAAAAGCACTCTCTTATGGCCAATAACGAAGAAAACATAAAACTTGTTCAATACTTGGACGGGGAACTAAACGACCGAGACGCTGCCGATTTAGAAAGCCAACTGGCAGCAGACAGTTCGTTAAGAAACGAACTGGAAAATTTACGTCTGGCTAAAATGGCCGTTCAATCCTATGGCTTAAAAAAGCAAGTGGCGAGTGTCCATAACCAAATGATGCTAAAATTAAATACAGAAAAGGAATCTATTCGCCTGAGACCAATGATTCGTACTTTCTTATCGGTGGCTGCAAGCGTTCTCATTATTCTTTTTTCTGTAGGCTTTTACGAGTATGCCGGTATTTCAGGTGAGTCGATCTACAAAGATTCCTTTCAGCCGTATCGGGCCGGGCAAACCAGAGAAGCCGGCATAAATACCGCATCCACAGTCGAAAAAGCATTTGTAAGTAATCAGCCGAAGCAGGTTATCAATGAATTTGAAAAAATTACCACACCATCCGAAAAAGAATACTTCTATGCTGGCCAATCTTTTTTAAACACTAGCCAGCCTAAGAAAGCAATTCGCTGCTTTAATAGTATAATCAGCAACCCATCTTCGACTTTGTTTAAAGAAGAATCTGAATACTATTTGGCAATGAGTTACCTTAAAAACCGTCAGGCCTCAAAAGCCTATCCGTTGTTCAACCTGATATATAAAAACAAGGATCATCTATTTAACGAACGGGTATCAATCTGGTTTTTGTATAGAGTGAAATTTGCTTCGTGGAAGTCGTCTTAAAAATTATTTTAAAATAAATTCATTTTAGTGGTTACATCTGCTGCTTCGTTGCGTACTAATGAGAAATAACTAAACAATAAGATCATGAACAGTTTACAATCCATTAAACAAGCAAGCGCATTAATCCTTCTTTCAGGATCCATTTTATTTACTGGCTGTAAAAAAGATGGAGGCACTTCCCTACCAGCAGCTGCAGTAAGTACCAAAGTTGCCTTTGGAATAAAAACAGATAACACGACGCTTAACCTAGTTGCAGCGAACTCTAAAAATGCATTCGGGATATCTGCTGCATCGTCTATTCTTTGGTCGAGTGGTATTGCCAACATTAAAAAGTTCGAATTTGAAGCCAAACGAAACGGTACAAAAATAAGTATCGAAACGAAAAATCTAACTAATGTAGACCTGTTTGCTTTAAGCCCATCTCTGATTTCCGTTACCCTTGATTCAGGGACTTATAAAGAAATTGAAGTTAAAGTTCAATTGGCAAAATCCGCTACTGCAATCCCTGTCACCCTTAAAGGGACTTTTTCAGCCAGCAATGGAGCTAAGATACCGGTTGAACTGTATGTCAACGAAGATTTGACCATAAAAATGGAATCAGAAAACGTGGTAATTGACAACTCAAAAGATGTATTAAACATGGTTAATCTGCATTTAGATAAAATTCTTGCCACTATAACTGCAAAAGAATTTGAGAATGCGGTGATGACTGATAACAAAATAATTATCAGCAGTAGCTCGAATGAAAACCTTTACAATAAAATTAAAGTTAATGTACCTCATTCAGGAGATAACAAAACAGAAAAAGTAGAGAAAGGTGAAATCGAGAAAAAAGAGAAAAATGAAAAAAATGAAAATGGCGGGTAATGATAAGTACTTACTACGCTACTAAATATTGAGCCGCCTTGAATTAAGGGCGGCTTTTTTTGTTATGAAAATCCCGACAAGGAATATAATTAAAGCAAGCGGTAGATACAAAACCCAAAAAATACTACTATTAGTTTGTGTTTCAAATCCCCCTATCAAACGTAAGTGCCCCCAGTAACCAGGAAGTTTTTCGCTTGGTGATATTTGACCGTCATTGAGATACTCCAGTTTGGATTTTTGAAGTGCGACCGATGCAGAATAACCTTCCTGCAAGTAAAAATGTAACCTTTTTGAAAGATAGGCCGTTGAATAATCGTCGGCTTTCCACATCGAAGTGATAATATTGGGGCATCCGGCATAAAAAAAAGCACGTGACAAACTCATAATCCCTTCGCCATCTACTAATTGGCCATTACCGGTTTCACAGGCGCTAAGAATTACCAAGCGGGTATGATTTAATTTTAGATTATAAATTTCAGGTAGATAAAGCTTATAGCTCAGTTCGTCTGCAAGATTTGAAGGATAAAAAGCGATAAACGATTTTTCTGATGCTTTATCGTTGGCATAGGCATGCGTAGCCAAATGGATTATCCCGAAAGAGGGAGCATTTTTTAGAAACGCTTGCTTGGTAGCTTCCTGATTATAAAAATGACTGCCCTTTACAGCGAGAATTTCTCCCGCAGAGGCAGGAAGTGCGGCCCAATTACCTTCCATTTTACCAAACGGCGCCATTGCCATTTGTTTCTCAGATTGATTTTTTAAACCCGAAATATCCTTTAATATGGAACAAGAGTAATTATACGTGATATCAAAATGGTTGATTAAATTTTCGCCTTCCGTGTTTTTTAGCAGCTCAAAAGGCACAAAGTTTAGCTCATCGTCGGGTATAATCATTAAACTCGTTTTTGATCCAATACTGCTTTCTGTCGGCTTAATCAGCTTCCCGTAAAGTATTTGAGATAGAGACCGTATTTGGGAATTTGGGTTGCCTTCACGCAGTTTCGAATAATGGTAAAGTTGTTTAACTGCGGTTAAGAAAGTAGGGGTTATCGGGGTATCGAAGACCTTAAACTCTGAAGAAGTAATCAGAAAACATATTAAGTTTGAATCGCCCAAGTGGTACGATAGCACAGCACCTTTATCGGGAATCATCTTTTGAAACGATGAGAGATCCGTAAACACTTTTGCATACTTTAATTTTTGGTAAGCCGACTGCTCACTGATTTTTTCCTGAACTTTGAAAAGTTCCAATGTAGATTCTCTTAGCAGGTTAGAAATTTTGTTAAGTGCTGCACTATCTGTCTCATTAGCTGCTTTTAACGAGTAATTGGTAATGCTGTGTTTAAGCTGAGCTTCTTGCCTCAAAAGACCGACGGAGATACCTGAATGGGATTTAAAATTCGTTTCCTCTAAAGACAAGGCAAGGACATTCGCCTTATTTTCTTCGTCAAGCCGGAAAGCCATTTCTTTAAATTGCTCTTTACCCGTGAGCCTAAACAATTCCAATGCAATGGCTATTGGCCGCTGGTGCGAGGAGTATTTTCTGGTGTTGATCAACATTCGGGATTCATCAGAATTGTAAATCCTTGCTGTAAGGTCTGCTAACCGGTAAAACGAAAAATATGTCTGCAACGATGTTTCCAAGTGGCTTATCCGCTTGGTACGGGAATAAAGAAGTTGTAATGCGGCGGCTTTTGCCAGAAGAGTTGCCATTAAATCCGACGAACTATAAATCGTGGTAAAATCTTCAGGATTGTGATAAATATTTACAGAGTTGAAATTGAGCTGAAGATTGTTGATGGCTTTTTGATAAAACCTTAATGCCTTAACAATTTCGTTCTTGTCAATATAAGTATCGCCCAGAATTTTTAAAGTTTTGGCGAAATCCGGGTTTTTTCGGTTACCATTCTTTTCCTTATTTAACTCAATTGCTTTTTGCAGATAGAAAATTGCCTTGGAATAATTCTTTTGCGCAACGTAAGCATATCCTAAATCGTTCAGCTTTTTCTGGTCGGTGTACGTCACTTTCAGAAGGTAATCTTGTGCATTTTTGCTATCGCCTTGAGCCAGATATACAGCGGCAATATTGTGATTTATTCTATCTGGTAAGATATGATAAGGTAAAAGTTCTTTGTATATTTTTAACGCTTCATCGTACCTCTTAAGTTTTTTTAATGCCGAGGCAAGATTGCTTTTATAAGTAACCAAAAACAAACTGTTTTTTGATGATTGGGCTTGTAAGATCGCAATCGCCTTTTGGTAATAGGTGATGCTCTTTGTGTAATCGCCGACTGTATAGGACAAGACGCCTAAGGTATTATAAAGCCGTTCTTTTTCATCAACTTGCGGATACAGGCCTGCGATTTTTTCTGCCTCTTTATAGCAGTATTCTGCGGAGTCAATCTGATCCAGTTTATAAAAAGCGTTTCCCGCATAAACCAGTGGCTTAAACAGGATGGAGTCTTTTAACTTTAGAAGGTTACGTTTAAGGTTAATCGCATTCTGAAAGTACCGGAGGGCATCCCGCTGTCTGTCTAAAACCTGGCAAAATGATCCTGCCGCAATATTAGCTTTAAATAAAAACGGGTTATCAGATTTATTTTTTGACAGGTACTGTATTATTTCGCTATAGCCCTTTAAAGCCAGTGAATCTGTTTTGTTGGATGACTTTTCGGCGTTTGACAATAGTTCCGCCTGATTGTATTTAGCTTTGTAGTCAAT
>JACMND010000028.1 GCA_014378705.1 Pedobacter sp.
TGTTCAGAATCTAAGGGAAATGTAAATATTAAACTCAATATTTTAAAAGAACAGGAAAATTTAAGTTTTACCATCGTCGATTCTACCGGCCAGGTGTTGGAAAGCGGCGCTATCGTATACAATGCCAATTTTAATATTATTGATAAAAATTTTAGACTCCCATCTGGCTCGTTTCAGATGTTTGTTAAAGGAAGCTCAGGTTGCGATATTTTGCTCACCTCATTTAAATTGAGTAAAAATGAACTTTCACTTGTAAGTGATTCAATAGGAGTTTTTAACGACCAATGCGATCAAAAAATTGGCCGTATTCTGGGAATCAAAATAAAAGGATTGTCTAAACCTCCTAAAGGCCGCATTATTAAATGGACTGACAGCAAAGGGAACCCTATTGGAGCCAGCGTCCCGTTTCTTTTAAATATTGGAGCCGGTATATACACCATGCATTTGACGGATCCGGGTGGTTGTGAATTAACCGCCACTTTTACCGTACTTAATGAAGCTCCCGATTTACTCCCGCCAAAAACCCGGGATGTAAAAATTTGCCTTCCGGGAAAAATTCAAGTCATAACTGAAGCAGTTGCTTTGGCAGATTCCTACAAATTGTACAAGGCTTCAGAAGAAAATCCAATCATTATTGAGGAAAATAAGGACGGGAAATTTTCTGTAACGGTTAATGAAACAACCACTTTTTATGTATCCTACGTCCAAGGAATTTGCGAAAGTTCGAAAACCTTACTTTTAGTTAGTGTGGCTGCCGCCGGCGTAATTATTCCCAATACATTTACCCCAAACGCTGACGGCATAAATGATACCTGGAGTATTAAAGCTATTGAGAACTTTCCAGGTTCGAGGATAGAAATTTATAACCGATACGGCAATAAGGTATTTAATTCGATTGATTATGATAAACCGTTTGACGGTCGAAAGAATGATGTAGATCTTCCCGACGGTGTTTATTATTATAAGATTGAAATTCCTGAATTATCTTGTGAGGGTAAGGTTATCGGAAGCTTAACTATACTCCGGTAAATATTAAAACGTCTGCGGTTAGTTATCATTTTAAAGTTCTTTCCCAACCGGATACTGATGATAAACCGTTTGCGACGGGAAAGCAAATTCGCCCCCATTACGCGTTACAATTTCCATAATGCCATAGTTAACCTCCTGCCTGATCCGCATATATTTATTATAATCCAAAATCTCAATAAAATAGAGAACCTGGAGATTTAAGGCAGAATCGCCAAAAGAGTCAAAAGTGGCAAGTGCATCGTTACTTGTTGCTTCATGCTTGTTAACGTATTCTTCAATTTCCTTGGATATTTTGAGCATGGTAGTTGTCTTTGTATTATACTTTAAGGCCACGTTAAATTTCATGCGCCGCAAGTTTTGTAAACTCAGATTTTCAAGTGGAGTATCAACTAATTTTTTATTTGGAATTATAACCAGCGTTTTATCAAGGGTGCGCAACAAGGTGCTTCTAAATCCCACTTTCTCTATAGTTCCTTCGTATTTATCAAACCGAATTGTATCTCCAACTACAAAAGGTTTGTCGGCAAAGATTGTAAAAGAACCCAGTAAATTCTGCAATGTATCCTGGGCAGCCAGCGCAATAGCGATTCCCCCAATTCCCAAACCGGCTATGATGGTTGCTACATTCATATTAAAGACAGATCCCATTGTTACAAAAACCGCAAAGATGATCGCGATTATTTTAGTGAGTTCTTTTATAAATGGAACCATCTGATCGTCTGATTTAGATACGGTTAAAGAGGCCCTGTAAATAAATACGATGGCTATAAAGTCTATAATGCGTAACAGAACCCAAAAACCTGAAATGATAAAAAGCAGGATAAAAACTTTATCTACAACCCGGATAACCGTAACCTGATAAAGAATTTTCGTATTATTTACCAGAGTTTCCCTGGTAAAAACAGATTCGTTTAACGGGAAGCTAAGCTGATTGATGGCCATATAAACGATCACGAGCATCAACAATATTTCTATGGGTCGGATAAGCAGAGTAATAAATAATTGAGGATTTTCACTATTTACAAATCGCCCAAAAACTTTAAACAGGAGCTTACTAAAAAGCTTAGAAAATATACGTTTAAACAATAAACCAAAGATCAGTATCCCGGCAAATAGTAAATAACTTTTAACGCTGTTACCCAAAAATATCTGGTTTAAAATAGAGTAGTTCATTTTGTGCCGGTTTGAGGAGCAGTATTTAATTAAGAGTAGCAGTTTTAACTGGCAGTATTGAATTAATAAATGCTGTACTGCTACTCCTGATTTTGGTTAAAAAATTTCAATTTCATTTTTACCGCCACTGTTTTTAAACTCTTTTACTAAATACTGCTGGTAAAATTCTTAAAAACTAACTTTCTATCGCTTCCTAAACTAACTGCTGTAAGGCAATTTCAAAAGCGGTTTCAGATAGTTTAGTTTTTAATTGTGATTTATGATATATTTTCTCAATGGCTATACGAATAACCTCTGAAGCATCACCAAAAATAGCGGCGTCACTCATCTCCACATTCCGTTCCATCAAATAAGCAAAAACCCTGGCCATGCCACAATTAGAAATAAAATCAGGAATAACAGCAATATTCTGATCGGCATGTTCCATAATAGGACCGAAAAATATTTCCTGATCAGCAAACGGAACGTTGGCACCTGCAGCAATAACTTCCAAACCGGCATGAATCAGGCTTTTAACCTGCTGCTCAGAAACGAGCCGCGAAGCAGCGGCCGGAACAAATATTTCGGCCTCCGTATTCCAGATTGTGTTGTTAATCTCAGCAAAAGAGATCAGGTTTTCAGCAATAAGCGTGTTATTATGGCGGTTTAAAAACAGGTTTTTTATTTCTGTGAAAGAAAAACCTTCTGGTTTTAACAATCCTCCAACGCGGTCAATAATGCCCACGATCTTTACATTTTGCTGTGCCAGATAGTACGCCGCCGACGCACCAACATTGCCCCAACCTTGAATAATAGCTCTTTTACCGGCCACTTCACCACCAAAAATTTTGTAATAATGCCTGATAGATTCTGAAACCCCATACCCGGTAATCATATCAGCCACTACATACTTTCTTTTTACGTTCGGCGAGAAATTCAGGTCTTCTAAAACTTTAGATACGCCGTAGCGTAACTGACCGATCTGATGGATCCGTTCATTTTCGCGGGCCTGATAATGTCCGTTGATAACGCCTTCCTGCGGATGCCATAAACCGTAATTTTCGGTAATTGGAATCACTTCATGTATTTCATCTACGTTCAGATCGCCGCCGGTGCCGTAATAATTTTTAAGCAGCGGCATAACCACCCGGTACCATCTTTCCAAAACCCCTTTTTTTCTAGGGTCGGCAGGATCAAAGTTAATCCCTGATTTCGCTCCGCCTATAGGAGGTCCTGAAACCGTAAATTTCACTTCCATTGTTTTGGCAAGCGATTCTACTTCCCGCTTATCAAGGCCTTTACGCATGCGCGTGCCTCCACCGGCAGCACCACCACGTAAAGAATTAATAACTACCCAGCCTTCAGCTTCCGTTTCTGCGTCTTTCCACTCAAAAACTATTTCAGGTCTTTTTTCTTCAAAACGTTTTAAAAGTTCTTTCATAATGTAATTATCAACTAAAATAAATTCTGAGATACAATTAATGTTAGTGGTGCTTTGCTAATATTTGGGCGTGCCCCTGAGGGTCGGGTTTTATACTTCAATCTTTTGTTCGTGCCTCACAAAAGGATTTTTGCTTCAACCCCTCACGTAACCGATACACTTATAAAAAACAAAACCTCCCGAAACTGATTCCGGGAGGTTAAATAAGTATGAAATAAAATTATATTCTTCTGGTTTTGATACGGGCTGCTTTGCCGGTAAGTTCACGTAAGTAAAACAATTTTGCCCGGCGTACTTTCCCATAACTATTAATGTCAACCTTGTCAATATTAGGGGAATTTACAGGAAAAATCCGTTCTACACCAATACCGTTAGACATTTTACGTACCGTAAAGGTTTCATTCACACCAGTACTGTTACGCTGTATAACTACGCCCTGATAAATCTGGATACGTTCTTTGTTTCCTTCTCTGATTTTATAGTGAACGCTAACCGTATCTCCGGCTTTGAAGGCGGGGACTTTTCTAATAACGACCGCCTGTTCTTCTACAAATTTTACTAAATCCATGATTTTAAGCTCTTAATGCGATTTTTAGACCCTAAAAATCGGATTGCAATATTAGGTATAATTTTTTAATTTAAAAAAGGATGATTAAGATTTAACACGATTAAATATCTGGGGTATCATGTTCAGCATAAAGCTTAATCCGAATTTTATAATCCGGTAAATTTAATTTGGATTTAGTTAAACCTGTCTTTAGAAAACTTTCTGAGTAAACTTGTGGCCCTGGCAATTGCACCCATTTTTTTAGTAATTACTCCAATTAACGATGAGTGCTTTGGTTTTTGACTGTTTTCCATATTTAAACCCTGTTCCAGTTGTTTGGGATAGATAATTAAAAAACTGTTTTTTAAAAAATATTTACTTAGGTAATCTGGTATTTTTTCAAGATGATCATTGTATGAAATATGGTTTTTTCTGGATGTAATAATCACAAACAAATCATTAAGCTTTACCTGCCGGTCTAAAAATGAAAAGTCTTCCCAGTTATTAAATTCGTTAAATAGAATTTCGGTGTTTCGCGTTTTTTGGTTCGCAGTTTTTAGTTCAGCTAGGGTTTCATGGCTGGCAAAAAACGAAAGGGGCATTCCCGCAGTTTTGGCAATGTTGGTTAATTTAATAAACCAATGCATAAACCCGGGTTCCATCTCTGCTTTTGGAGAAACAAGAACGAGCATTCTCTTAATTGTATTAAATGGTTGAAAGGGTTTATAAATGTATATAGTCTCCAGTATCCGTTTAAACAACAACTCTGCGGTAAGACCAAAAAAGGTGTTTTGGCCAGAGCTATGGTGAAGGCCGATTAATATATCCGTAATGTTGTGCTCCTTGATAGAGTATATTATTCCATGACTTATATTAACATCAAACCGTGTAACCGGAATAAGGATGTTTTCAGTCGCAGAAGCGTGTTTAAGAGCTTTTTCGATGATTTTAGCCCCCTGCATTCTAGAATTTTCTTCAGTGGTTCCGCCGTCATGTGTTACATTTAACGCATATACCGGGATGGTACTTTTAGAGGGTTTTAACCTAAAACCAAAATCTACCAGTTCAGTAACGGTCTCGCTATAGGCCAGTGAAATGAGGATTTTTTCCTGACTTTGTTCTTCTGTTGTGGTCTGATTTTCCTCATTCAGTGCCAGGCCAATAGATGCCTTTTCAACCACAAAAGAACTGATCGCACAACTTACCAGAATTAAAAGAATGGTACCGTTTAAAACGTCTTCATTCAACAATCGTATAGGTTCGCCGTTAGCTGTTTCACCAGTAATGATATTGTATCCTACTAATATAATGGCAAGAGTTGCCGCAGCATGGCTGGCGCTTAATCCAAAAATAATATTTCCTTCATCCTTTGTTAATTTAAAAGCCTTTTGAGTAATTAACGCAGCCAGGTATTTGGTGATAACGGCCACCACTATAATTACCCCCGCGACTTTTAAAGCGCCCCAGCCATTAATCAACACACTTAAATCCACCAGCATTCCTACACTGATTAGAAAAAAAGGGATAAATATCGCGTTGCCTACAAAATCAATACGGTTCATTAAAGCTGAGGAATGGGGAACAAATTTATTTAGGACCAGGCCTGAAAAAAACGCTCCGATAATGGCTTCTAAACCGGATACTTCAGCGAGGAAAGCGGCAAGAAAAACCATCGCTAACACAAAGATGTACTGAGAAACACTATCGTCGTATCGTTTAAAAAACCACCGGGTAACTATTGGAAATAAAAAGAAAACGATGAGAACGAAAACGATAGTAGACAATGTTAATTGAGTCCAAAAAGAGGAAGAAACATTTTCACGAGCCATTCCTGAAATTCCTGCCAATATTAAAAGGGCGATTATATCTGTAATCATTGTGCCACCTATTGACAATATAACCGCACGGTTTTGTGCTACCCCGTATTTGCTGGCAATGGGATAAGAAACAAGTGTATGTGTAGAAAACATACTGGCAAGTAATGCGGAAGACAGAAGACTAAAACCCAATACATAATAACTGGCTAATAAGCCGAAAATAAAAGGCAATAGAAAAGTAGTGATCCCGAAAAAAAATATTTTAAGCCGGTTCTTTTTAAATTCGGCAAGATCAAGCTCTAATCCGGCCAGAAACATAATATAAAGAAGCCCAACGGTTCCAAACAACACCATACTGCTGTCTCTTCTTAACAGATCCAGGCCGTGAGGTCCAACAATTACACCTGCTAAAATAAGACCGATGATGTGCGGAACTTTGATTTTACTGAATAAAATGGGTGCGAAAAGAATGATAAAAAGAACCAGCGAAAATATTATGACCGGGTTTTTTAAGGGTAAAGAAAAATCCAGAGCAGAAAATAAAAGCATAACAACCTCTCTAATTCATAAAATGCAAACTTAAAAATTACTTAAGCAAATCCGGGCGACGAATACGGGTTCTTTCCAAAGCCTGGTCATACCGCCATTCCGCAATCTTCGCTTCATGCCCGCTCAGTAAAATATCCGGAACTTTATGGCCGTTCCAGTCGGCAGGGCGAGTGTAAACCGGTGCATCCAACAATTCGCCTTGGAAAGAATCAGAAAGCGCCGAAGTTTCGTCGTTTAATACCCCGGGTAAAAGTCTGACTATGGCATCAACCAAAACCGCAGCGGGAAGCTCACCACCGGAAAGCACGTAATCACCAATGGAGATCTCACGGGTTACAAACAGGTCGCGGATACGCTGATCAATTCCTTTGTAATGGCCGCAAAGCAGGATGATATTTTTTTTGGAAGAAAGTTCGTTCGCGATAGTTTGTTTTAATGTTTCGCCATCAGGTGTCAAAAAAATTAACTCATCGTATTCCCGCTCCTTTCTCAACTTTTCAATGCAACTGGCGAATGGTTCGATGCCCATTACCATGCCGCTGCCCCCCCCATAAGGATAATCGTCTACACTTTTTTGTTTGTGAGTGCTGTAATCACGCAGGTTATGAACCACAATTTCTGCCAATCCTTTTTTTTGGGCACGCTGCAAAATGGAATGGGCAAAGGGGCTTTCGAGCAAGCCGGGAAGAACGGTGATAATATCAAAACGCATAGGGCAAAGATAGGAGAGATGTAATGGTATTACATTGCTAAATAGAACACTAAAATAAACTGATGTTACCTATTCCCCCACATACAGCTCCACCAACCCTTCCGGCAGATCAACTTTTAATATCTTTTTCTCCTCATCAATTTCTACAATCAGATCATCGTTTAGCGGAAACATGATTTCCCGGAATTTGTAAGAAACCACCGCGATGTATTGCTGTGGATATTCAAATATTTCCATGATATCACCAAGCTCGCCGAACTTTTTATCATGTACCGTAAATCCTTTCAAATCTGTGAGTGTAAATTCACTTTCATCAGGTTCTGGTTTTTCTGAAAGAGGCAGATAGATCTTTTTCCGCACCAGCTTTTCGGCCTTTTCAATATGGTCAACATCGTCGAAATAAAAATTACCGGTTTGGTTGTTTTGAAGTTTGTATGAAGAAACGAAATAAGGGATAAGCTTACCGTTTATATCCGCAAACACAGTTTTTAAGGTCAGCTCTTCCGGCTCATCGTATTCAAAATACAATTGTAATTCGCCTTTAAGGCCTTTGGTTTTGGTAATGTAACCGATGTAAAAGCAATCCTCAATCTTCATACAAATGATGTTAAATAAAAATAGCGAAGAACTTCTGTTACCAGGTTTTCTTCGCTATTGGTATCGCCAAAGCGATGAAATAATACTATTATTATGCTTTCTCTTCTGTGCTTTCTTCAGTGGCAGGAGCTTCAGCAGTTTCAATAGCTGCTTCTTCTTCTACAACTTCTTCGGCAGGAGGAGTGTTTTTAGCAACAATCGCGGCAGCCATTTCTTCTTTTTTCTTTGCCTCAGCGGCTAAAGCAAGTTTTTTAACTTCCTCTTTAGATTGGGTTAAAACATCTTTTTTACCTTCAATCTTGCCTTCTTTGCCTTGGGTCCATTCGCTAAATTTGGTTTCAGCCTGCTCAGCAGTCAGGGCACCTTTTTTAACACCACCTTCCAGGTGTTTTTTGTACATTACACCTTTGTACGATAATATCGCACGACAGGTATCTGTTGGCTGTGCGCCTTTGTTAACCCAGTCTAACGTTTTTTCAAAATTAATTTCTATCGTTGCGGGGTTGGTGTTCGGATCGTAAGAACCTAAACGTTCGATGAATTTACCATCTCTTGGTGAGCGTGAGTCTGCTACTACCACATGATAAAAAGGTTTCCCCTTTTTACCGAATCTTTGCAATCTGATTTTGGTTGCCATTTTTTAAGTTTATGTATACAACATATTTCCCGGAGTTTCTCTGCGGGGCTGCAAAGATATAAATATTTTCTACTTTTAAAATGATGTGTTTTGTTTCAGTTATATGCTTGTTGATGGCGAATACTGAAATAAATTAACTTGGTAGGAACGATGGTTTTTGCTTCTTTGCGAAACTTAAGTGTATAACGGGATTAAACATTCATCAGGGTACAACCCCTACTTTTCCAATAATTATTTTGTTTTGAAAAGCAGGTTTTGGTTCTCTCTGGAAATTTTATTCCCATTATCCCTTGCAAGCACCGATAAAAATCGGGGGCTTTACGCTCCTGCCGGGTTTAGGTATTTCTGCCATTTGCTTTTCGGATGGTTTAAATACACAAACATTAAACTACCACGGCTAACTATAAACTGAATTCTTACTTTTGGAATATGAGCCCTAAAAAACCAAAGATTGCTGTTGACATGGACGAGGTAATCGCTGACGCCCTTTATAAATTTGTAAGTCTTTACAACCGCGATTATAATGTGCCACTGGATCTGGAAATCTTACCTGGAAACGAAATTCATCATCATGTTCCGGAGCATGCCAACATGAAATGGTTTGAATACATTAATGAAAAGGGTTTTTTTCGCGACTTGCCCGTCATCGGTGGAAGCCAGGAAGTGTTAAAAGCCTTGCAGGAAAAATACGAGGTTTACATCGTTTCTGCTGCCCTCGAATTCAGAAACTCGCTGGAAGATAAATACGATTGGCTTGCTGAGAATTTTCCGTTTATACCATGGACTCACATTATGTTTTGCGGTGAAAAGATAGTTAATACCGATATTATAATTGATGACCGGATTAAAAATTTTATAGATTTTAACGGAAGGAAATTGCTTTTTACGTCTCCACATAACCAACTTATAACCCAGTATGAAAGAGTAAATACCTGGCATGAAGTGGGAATTAAACTGCTATAAGTTTTTAAATAACACCAAAAAAATGTGGGATTTTTCAGTACTTAAATTAAGAATTTAATAGTTCAACGGAATGGTAAGTAACGTAAAAAACTGCTTTTAAACTTGATTTAACAAAGCTCAAATAGGGCATAAATATGTAATTTTACTTACTTAAACAAAATTATGGTATACGACATCTCTAAGTTATTACAAAAAAAGAAGAAGAGTATTATTGAGTTGTGGATTAAAAACCAGCTTTCTGAAGCCGGTTTAAGAGAAGACCTTATTTCGAACGAAGAAATTAGGCAGCAGTCTGAAGAACTGGTTGATTCACTGGTTAATAATCTCACTCAAGAGAACATAACCGAAGTCAATTCCCCAGATTTTGATGATGTTAAGGATATTTTATCCGGAATTTCCATTACACGGGCGCGGCAGGGCTTTAGCCCCCGGGAAACAGGAGCTTTTATTTTCGGCTTAAAAAACGCTCTTCTTGAATTGTTGCAGCAGGAAATTAAGGATGATAAGGAATCACTTTATGAAGCTACAATAAAAATTAACCGCTTACTTGATAGCTTTAGCATAGTAACATTCGAAACATTTATTAAAGGCCGGGAAGAAGTAATTATAAGGCAAACCGATGAAATTACAGAAATCTCGACACCGGTAATTCGCGTTTGGGACGGTATCCTGGCATTGCCTATAATTGGAACTTTAGACAGTGCGAGAACACAAGTGGTAATGGAAAACCTGTTGCAGGAAATTGTTGAAACCGGTAGCAGTATTGCCATTCTTGACATTTCCGGAGTGCCTGCCGTTGATTCACTGATTGCCCAACATCTTATAAAGACAGTTAGCGCAACACGTCTTATGGGGGCCGAATGTATCATTAGCGGCATACGTCCTGAAATTGCTCAAACTATCGTTCACTTGGGTATAGACCTATCCAATATCATCACAAAATCCACTCTTGCAAGCGCTTTAAAGTTCTCGTTCCAGTCGCTTAAGCTTGAGGTTAAAAGAATACCTGTAAAAACAGCTCAATAACGATGGAAAGAATTCCTATTCTCAAGATGGGTCAGGTTTTACTGGTAACTATTCAAATTGACTTATATGACAGGCTCGCATTATCACTGGAGTCAGACTTGGTTCAAATGGTTAAGAAAACAAGCGCTAAAGGAGTGTTAATAGATATTTCTGCAGTTTCTATTGTTGATTCATTTTTGGGAAGGATCTTCGGAAACATAGCCAGCATGTGCAAAATTTTGGATGCGGAAACCGTAGTAGTTGGCATGCAGCCTGCTGTTGCCATTACTTTAATAGAGCTTGGACTTCCATTAACCGGCGTACATACAGCTTTGGATGTAGAAAAAGGAATGATACTCTTAAATTCCAATATTGAGACTGACGTAGATACAACCGATGATTTAAACGAAGATGATAATTACGCTTTTTAAAGTAAGCATGAGAATTGAAAGGGATCAGGATGTTGTGCCGTTCAGAAACCGTGTTAAAGAGTATGCTGTTAAAATTAAGATGGGTATTGTTAATCAAACTAAATTAATAACCGCAGCGAGCGAGTTGGTGCGTAATATGTTAAAATATGCAAAAGGAGGAGAAGCTTTAATTGAAATAGTTACCCAGGGACGTTATAATGGTGTCCGCCTTTCGTTTAAAGACCAGGGTTCGGGAATAAGTGATATAGATCTGGCCATGAAAGACGGATATTCAACGGAGAAAAGCCTAGGGCTGGGTTTGCCAGGAGCGAAACGATTAGTAGATGATTTTAACATTATAAGTAATGTTGGCCATGGAACCACAGTGGTTGTAATAAAATGGGCGAATGGTTAATGCAACGCATACAAGTTATTGTGCAGAAAACAGGAGTTACTTTTTCTTATTAAAAAAGGATATCCATAAAAATGCCGCTGAAGCTGGATTTAATTCTCAGCAACTTGGTAACATAGATATCATTGTTGCTGAAATGACATCAAACCTTCTCAAATTTGCAGAAAAAGGCGAGATCCTGATGTGTATATCAGGGGAAAAGGATCAGGAATACCTGGAGTTAATTTGCATAGATAGTGGCCCGGGTATGTCTGACACCGACCGCATGATACAAGACGGTATATCTACTTCCGGAACTTTGGGAAACGGACTCGGCAGCATGAAACGGCTTTCTCAATATTTTGATGTTTACAGTATTATAGGCTGGGGCACAATCATTGTTTGCAGGGTGTATAAAAATCCGCAAAAAACTAGCAAACTAAAACATATTTTGTTGCGATCAATAGTAGTAGCAATGCCCGGCGAAATAGTAAGTGGCGACGGTCTGTTTTATGCCCAATCGGCTGATTATTTTAAATTATTGGTTGCTGATGGGCTCGGGCATGGAACGGAAGCAAATAAAGCAATTATAGAGGCTGGGAAAGCGTTTAAACAATGCAGAGAAAAAGACCCGTCCGAAATAATAAGATACGTTCATGAATCGATAAAAAAAACCAGGGGAGCAGTAGGAACAATTGTAATTTGTGATTTTAAGAGCAAAATTTGGAAAATTGCCGGAGTTGGAAATATATCAACCTGTGTGACCAATTACCAAAGTGTGAGGCAATTAATGCCTTATAACGGGATAATTGGACATAACATTCCAAATACAATAGGGATAAACGAGATTGCGATAGCCGACTTTCAACAGATCATACTCTGTTCTGACGGATTAAAACCTCGTTTGAACCTCAACAAGTATTCAGGTATTCATAGATACGACCTAACTTTTCTTGCGGCAGCACTATATAAAGATCATGCAAGAAAAACTGATGATATGTCTGTTGTGATTTGCAAAGTCAATTAACATGCAAGAACTCATTAGCCTTACTTTAGAAAACGAAATGGACCTGGTACTGGCCCAAAAGAAAGCAATTAAGCTTGCCGAAAAACTGAAACTAAGGCTTTCCACACAGGCAATATTTTCTACTGCCATAGCCGAATTATGCAGGGTGGTTATAGATTATACCGATACAGGCGTATTATCTCTGGGGCTTAAAGAAACTTCTAGTACGTACTCACTTTTAGGAGTTATACAATACCAAGGACAAAAGGAAAACCTGATCCCGGAAGAAAAATTCTTTTACGCTAAAAAGCTTGTGCCCTTTTTTGAAACCTTTGTACTGGACAATGTATTTACAATAGAAATTGGAATTAAACTGCCTCTTTCTTTAAGTCTCGACTTAGTAAAAGTGAAGGAGCTTAAAAGTTATTTCAACCTTCAACCTCCCCTTTCAACATATGAAGTTGTTAAAAGAAAGAATAGTGAATTATCTATAATTTCGAAAGATAAAGATGCCCAGTTAAAGCAATCAAAATATATCGATGACAAGCGTAATGAATTTATATCTATCGCAAGCCATGAGTTAAAAACGCCTATCACTATTATTAAGGCTTATACCCAACTGGCTTTGGCACGAAAAGACCAATGCAGTGATCAGGTCGTTGACTTTTTAATGAAAATTGATTCGCAATCTACCAAACTTAAAAACCTGGTTGAACAGTTGCTTGATACATCTAAAATTGAAAATGGTAAGTTAGAATACCATTTTGAAGAGGTAGATTTAAATGCTTTTATTGAAGAAATGCAATTTCTACTCAATAATTTAATACCTGATCATTCCTTAAAAATAGACTTGGGTCCAACAGTAATGGTTAAAATAGACCGGGAAAGAATGAGCCAGGTATTTACCAACCTGATCAGTAACTCCGGAAAATATTCAAAGACCGGAAGCCTTGTTTCTTTAAAAACATCCGTAAATAAAAAGGGGGTTTTAACCGTTGCTGTAACAGACAACGGTATCGGCATGGCTAAATTAGGTATTAATAAAATTTTTGATAAATATCATCGTGATAAACAAGCAATTAATGGTTACTCGGGCCTGGGTATGGGGCTCTACATTTGTTCAGTTATTATAAAAGATCATGGCGGTAAAATATGGGTTAAAAGCACTGAGAATAAAGGATCTACCTTTTATTTCTCCCTGATGGAAGTATCACCATCAACGAACCTGTATGCACAATAACTAAAAAGAACCAAGCCTAAAAATAAATTCTGAACTAAAATGTTTAAGCAAGAGGTATGCTGAACCAAAAAGTGCTGCCTTTTCCTATTTCACTTTCCGCACCCATTTCTCCTCCGTGCCTCTTAATAATCTCAGAGGATATGTACAACCCTAAACCAAACCCTGAATGCTGGCTGCCGTTACTTTCTACGCGATAAAAACGATCAAATAAAAGAGGTAACTCGTCTTTTTCAATTCCTGTGCCCGTATCTGATACACTAACTTTTGCCTGGTTATTTACCTCTTCAATATTTACCTTAATAACCTTAGATTCAGGAGCGTATTTTATCGCATTATTGATCAGACTACACAAAACTTGTTCAATACGTTCTGCAACGGCATAAACTTTAAGATGGATATCGCCGGAGGTTTCAATAGAATAGGTACCCGATTCTGTAATGTTATTACAACAAGTATTTACCAATTCTGAAAGAATTACTACTGATTTATTGAGCTGCATAAAATGGTTATCCATGTTGTTAGCACTAAGCAGATCATCAATAAGTGAGTTTACCTTAACCATGCTTTTATTAGCTTTTTTAATTACTTCACGCAACTTACTATCCGGATTGTAAACCATTTTGTTTATTAATTGCAGAGAAGCGTTAAGGCTGGTGATAGGCGTATTTAATTCATGGCTGGCGATACTAATAAAATCTTCTCTCTGTTGTTCCAGTAGTTTTTCTTGTGTAATGTCCTTAATTGTTCCTATTATCCGGATTGGATTTCCTTTTTCATCAACTTCTGCTTCTCCCTGCAAATGGATCCATTTAACAGATTGACAATGCGTTAGTATTCTGCCTTTAAAATTAAAATTTCTGTATTCCGCCAGCACTTCAAATGCTTCGTTAAACAGGTCTCCGTCAGAAGGTAAAATGTAAAGTAAATATGTTTCCCGGTTCCACAATTTTAAAGAGTTATCATTTTCAAAAATAGAATCATGAGATTTTGAAGGTATAACTGAGAAATCTTTAAGATCCATTTCCCAGGCAGCCATTTTAGAATACTTTAAAGCCAGGTTTAGGCGTTTGTCACTTTCTTCAAAATGCTTAAACCCGGTAATATTATCCAAGACTGTAAAGCCATAAGTAATCCCTTTTTCTTTAAACAAAATAGTGGTAACATTAACCCAGACAATGGTATTATCCTTTTTCAACAAACAAACTTCTAGTTTAAAGAAGGGCCTGTTTTTATTCCATAGCTCGTTATTTAGATGTATCCAGTGGTCTTTATATTCCTCGCAGACGTAATCCAATATTTTGGTTCCGGTTATTTCATCCTCAGAAAAACCAAGTAGTTCTGTTAATGCTTTGTTAACCTTTACTATCTTTAAATTAGAATCAATAATATTACTGGCGACAGAAGTTAACCTGAAAATATTCTGAAACTTGTCTACACTTTCTTTGAATCTGTGTTGATACGTAGTTTCTTCATGATGGTTTAACATTTATATTTTTTCTGTACAACCTTAAATATTGGAAAGTGGTTTTTTTAGAATCAGTTTAAATAAGAAAATTATCTTATTACCTGTTATTCTGTAAAAAGAACGTCAACTATTTTACTCAGTGATCATTTTGCAACTTTAATCAATTTGAAAAAAATCAATTAGTAGTTTGCAACAAGGTTGTGTTTTTTGAAGTCCGTTCTCTTACTAACAGAATGATGCAAAAACCAATGCCTGCACATGCAAGTGCAACGCCTACATATTGTGTTGAAATATAGCCGTAACCTGCCGCGATTGGTAATCCTCCCAGGAAAGCGCCAATGGCATTTCCAAAATTCGCAGTAGCTTGAAGGACTGCTGAGGCGATCATTTCTGAACCTTTTGCGTTATTGATCATAAGCATTTGCATCGGTGCGATTACCGCGAACGCGATCGCCCCGGTGATAAACGTCATTATAACCGCTGGTACTTTATATTGAGATACGCCGGCAACTACAAACAACGCAATAACCATAGCAACCAATAGCAGCGTTGTGGTAACAAGCGGAGAATATGTATCAGCAAGCCTTCCACCTATGTAATTTCCAAGCGCCATTCCCAAACCGGCAATGATCATAATATACGTGATCGTATCTTTACTGTAGCCTGTTACTTCAGTCATTAACGGTGCAATGTAACTGATCCATGCGAACATGCCACCAGTTCCGATTGCCGAAATACCAATAATCAACCAGGGATTGATGGTAGTAAACACCTTAATGCTGCTTTTAAAACTTTGCGTTTTAGCATGCTCTACAACCGGGAGCCACCATTTTGTACTCAAGGCAGTAATTAATCCAAAACTGGCAACCATAAAAAATGAAATCCTCCAGCTAAAGTTATGCCCTATGTAAGTACCCAGGGGAACACCGAAAATATTGGCTATTGTTAATCCCGCAAACATCATGGAAATGGCCCTTGCTTCTTTACCTGGCGCTGCAAGTTTGCTTGCCACAACAGCGCCGATTCCAAAAAACGCTCCGTGTGGTAATCCCGAAAATACGCGTGATATTAAGAGTAAATTGTAATCAGGGGACAAAGCAAACAGTACGTTGAAAAATGCAAACGCAAGCATTAAGCCAATAAGCACTTTCTTTGGATTTAACTTAGAAAAAAGACCCACCATCAATGGAGCTCCAATCACAACACCTAAAGCATAGGCTGAAATTAAATGCCCGGCCGTTGGGATTGAAATCCCCAGGGAATCAGATACATCCGGCAATACGCCCATCATCATAAATTCTGCCATTCCTAAACTAAAACCGCCAATGGTAAGTGGAATCAAAGCCTTTTTCATTTAATACTTTTTGTTAGTGTACTTTTAACACTACCAAAGATAAGATCATATTTTAAAAACTGGATTTTAATTATGCGGATCGTATTATTTACAAAAAATGGATACGATTATGTATAACATCCAATACCCTAACGTTTAGTAAAGGCTCTGGCATACTTTTAATGAAGATACGGGATGTTAGTTACCCTTATTTGTTACGGTCAGCGTATCCAAAAACTTTTTGTAAAAGGCTTGATCCTCTCGCATTCACGTTTTCACGAATCTTTAACTCTTCTTTTGCAATCTCAACAAAAAGGCCTTCCATTGCTTTTTGGGTTACATATTCTTGCAGATCGGGATTTACCTTTGATACAAAAGGGACTTGGTTGTAACGTGTTATCACATCACCCCAATATTTAGTAGCCCCAACTTTTGATAAACTGGAAACGATGATAGGCTTAAACTTATCATGTAATTGATTGCTGGTTACTCTTTTAAAATATTGTGTGGCGGCTTCTTTATCTTTTCCCAGTAAAATTTTAGAAGCGTCCGCGATGCTCATGTCTTTAATTGCGGAAATGAATATAGGTTTAGCTTCCATCGCGGCATTTTCTGCGGCCCTGTTAATGCTTAGGATAACGTTATCTGCCAATGAGTTCAGACCAAGATTCCTCATTGTTCTCTCAACCTTTTGCGCTTCTGCCGGAAAAAGTATTTTAATAGCCAGATTACCAAAATAACCGTCCTGCATTGAAAGCCTTTCAGAGCTGGAACTTGTACCAACTTCAAGGGCTTGCTTTAGTCCCAAATTAATTTCCTGATTGGTGGGATTTCCTGTTTGCCCTAAAATATCGGTTGCCTGACTTAAAACATCGCAACTGTTTAAAAATAATACGATGGTTGTTAAAAATCCAATCCTTATAAGTGTACTAGGCACTAGTTCTTTGATCATGTGTATCTGTAATTATTTAAATTCTATAAGTAAACACCAAGCATTTCCCGAGCCAGTAATTAGCGACTGTATTTAAGACATAGTTTGTACTTTTTAAAGAATGGTCATCTTAAAACTTAGTTCGTTCAACCCTCAAGATCTACAACTGTCCATTATTTAGCCATTCTAAAAGATCTGGGTATTTAAATTTGTAGCCAAGTTCTTTTTGTATACGTAAGCTTGCTACTTCTTTCCACATTTTTTTTTCTAAGATGAAATCAGGAATTTTATTACCGGCCAATTTGCTTGCGATACTGTAAAATTCATCCTTTGTAGGATGAGACGTACTGCAGCAATTGTAAATACCACTTGCGTTCTCATCTGATATAATGTTTAAAATAACTCCAATAACATCGTCAAGATGAACCAGGTTTATGGGTGCCAGCCCATTGGGGATAAAATTCTTGTTCTTAAAAAATCTGGCGGGATCCCTTCCCGGGCCGGTTAAACCACAAAGCCTTAAAATAATTACCTTTTTATTCTTAATGGATAAAAATTGATTTTCAACTTCGAGCAGGAGTTTACCGGCATCAGATTCCGGCAAGTGCTTATCTGCTTCAAAAACAGTGGAATTGATATCGTTGTAAACCGAAGTTGAGCTTACAAGTATAATTTTTTGTACGCTGCTATCTGGAATTACTTTATAAAAGTAATCGGCCATGATACGATAATTTGTAGCTCCTTCTTCAGATCTTCTGCCCGGCGGAATGTTTATAATTAAAATGCCGCTGTTTAATATTTCGCTATCTGGTTCTTCTGAATTTTTGCTAAAATGTATCAAATAAGGATCGATAGCATTGTTTTTAAGCGTTTCTATTTTACTTTGGGATGTTGTTGATCCTTTAACTTGATATCCCTTTTTTACCAAATCTATCGCAAGGGGAAGTCCCAGCCATCCGCATCCGATTACACTTATATTCTCCTGATTATTCATTTTTAAATTATATAAAATACAAGGTTTCTAATTGTTTTTATATTTGGCATTAACATTGAATATTGTATTAAAGAAAAATTTAAAATTATGAAAACAATTAAAAACAAAATAGCGACATTATCATTAGCGGTTGCAACTTCAGCAGTTCTGTTTACAAGTTGTAATTCCCTTACAAAAACACAAAAAGGTGCGGGTATAGGTGCCGCTACGGGTGGAACTATTGGAGCCATTATAGGAAAAAAAGCTGGTAATACAGCAGTGGGTGCAATTATAGGAGGTGCTATTGGTGGAACCGCCGGTGCATATATTGGTCGCCGGATGGACAAACAAGCCGAAGAAATAAAGCAAACTATTCCAAATGCGGAAGTAATTCGTGAAGGTGAAGGCATCATTGTAAAATTCGATTCGGGTATTTTATTTGATTTTGACAAATCATCTTTAAAAGCCAACGCCAAGTCAAATATTGATAATCTGGCAACTAGTTTACAAAATAATCCAGAAACCAATATCCTTATTATTGGCCATACGGATGCAACGGGAGCTGATAATTACAATTTGCGATTATCTGATCGTCGTGCTGGTGCAGTTAAAGCCTATGCAATGGCTAATGGAATAAGTGCTTCGCGTTTAACAACAGAAGGTAGGGGCGAAACAGAACCAATAGCTGAAAATTCAACTGAAACTGGAAAGTCACAAAATCGTAGGGTAGAAGTAGTAATTATCGCGAATGATAAATTAAAAGCTGAGGCCAAAGAAGCGAATTAAAACTCCTGAGTTGTAAAAAAAACCACCCATCAAGCGGTGGTTTTTTTATGCCTTGTTTTTAAAATTCCGATTTTTGCTTATTTGGAGCATACCTGTCAAAACTGGGATAATCTGACAGTAGTTACGGTATACTCATTATTGAAAATATTATAATAGAATAGTAAACTTTAACAGGGTTAAATACTTTATAATGAAGTAATGGGTTTAATAAAATATTTATAAAATCGCAGCAAAACGGTATAAAGCGCATTATTTCAATTAAGAAATTGCTCTTGCGATCAATTTTTCCTATTGAATCATGAATTTGTTACAAGGTTGTTGAAATGAATCAAAACCTAATTTGTTTAATTTTAAAGTTCTGGTACCAAATTAGATACTGTTATTGACAATGAAGCTAAAATCAGCAAAAGAAATGTTTAAAAAAATATATCTGGTATTAATCTTATTTGCGGCTTTCGCGTGTCAGGCCAGCCCTCGTATTAAAACTAATGTTGACGGATCTACAAATCTCCAACCTGATGCGCAGCAATCTGTTGTGGCAAAAGAATTAGTCAATCTTATAGAAAACTTTCATTACAAAAAGGTTAAAGTCGATGATGCTTTCTCTTCTGGTATCTTAAACCGATACATAAAAGCTTTAGACCCGGGTAAAAGTTATTTTCTAAAGAGCGATGTAGAAGATTTTGAAAAATTCCGCAACACATTAGATGATGATCTCCGTAAAGGTGATTTGAGCGCCCCTTTTTATATTTTTAATGTATACCAAAAAAGATATACCGACAGAGTAAATTTTGCATTGTCTAAAATTGACGGAAAATATGATTTTGCTTCTAACGATAAGTACACTTATGAAAGGGAGAAATTACCCTGGTTAACAAGTATTAATCAAGCCAATGATCTTTGGACAAAAAGAATTAAGTATGAGCTCTTAAATTTAAAGTTAAGCTCGGCTGATGTTGAAAAAAACAAAATAACTTTAAAAGAGAGATATAAAAGTTTGATGTCGCAATCATCCAAATTTAATAATCAGGATGTTTTTCAAACCATTATGAATGCCTTTACCGAGACTGTAGACCCACATACAAATTACTTCGTTCCCAACAAAGCACAGGAATTTAATGAAGAATTAGCCCGTACTTTCGAGGGTATTGGGGCTCGGTTGCAATTGGAAAATGAAGTCGTGAAAGTGGCAGAAATCATTCCGGGTGGCCCGGCTTTTAAAGCTAAAACCCTTCAAGTAAACGATAAAATCATAGCAGTTGCACAAGGCAAGGAAGGTGAATTTGTTGACGTAGTAGGTTGGCGGATTGATGTTACTGTAACAAAAATTAAGGGTCCCAAAGGCACCATAGTACGATTAAAAGTAATACCGGGTGGCCAGGAATTAACTGCTAAGCCCAGAATTGTAGAGTTGGTTCGTGATAAAGTTATTCTAGAAGAACAATCCGCAAAAAAAATTATTAAAACCGTAATTTCCAACGGAACAACCTATAAAGTAGGTATTATTAATATTCCGGCTTTTTACGCAGATTTTAAGGCTATGCAAGCCGGTGATAAAAATTACAAAAGCACAACCCGTGACGTTCGCTTATTGCTTGACACTTTAAAACAGCAAAAAGTAGATGCTGTATTAATTGACCTTAGAAGCAACGGTGGTGGTTCTTTACCGGAAGCAATTACCTTGACAGGATTATTTATTAAATCAGGACCTGTAGTACAGGTTCGGGATGCACGAAATAATATTGAAGTTGATGAGGATGAAGATACTTCAATTTCATGGAACGGACCATTGGGAGTTATTGTTGATCGTTTCAGTGCCTCAGCGTCGGAAATTTTCGCGGGTGCAATACAGGATTATGGACGTGGAATTATCATGGGGACTCAAACTTACGGCAAAGGGACTGTACAACAGGGCATTGATATGTCCAGAGTGATCGGGCCGGTTGATCGGGCAATGTTAACCGCCGGAAGTATTACAGATGGAAACGGTAAAAAAAGAGTTTCTACAACCGGTGCAGATGCGCCGCAATTTGGTCAGATTAATCTAACCATGGCTAAGTTTTACCGGGTTAACGGAAGCAGCACTCAACATAAAGGTGTAATGCCTGATGTCCAATTTCCAATGGTCTTCCCTTCTGATAAATTTGGTGAAAGTTCCGAGCCTACAGCTTTGCCCTGGGATACAATTAAACCAAGTAATTACACCCGCGTAACCAATCTTGATCCGATAAAATCACAATTAATTACGTTACATGATAACAGGATGAAAACCTCTCTGGAATTTAAAAACCTACAGGAGGATATCAAAGAATTTAAAAAGCGTGGTGAAGAAACCTCGGTTACGCTAAATGAAACACAGCTTAAAAAAGAGCGTGATGAAAAGGAAGCAATTAACCTTGAACGGGATAATTCAAGCAGGGCAGCCAAAAATTTGCCCCCCTTAAAAAAAGGTGAAGTGAAGCCAAAAGACGATGTAGATTTTATCCGGGATGAAAGCCTTCTGATAATGGGCGATTTTATCCAGATTAAAAAGTAGATCAGCCCCGGTAAAACCGGGGTTTTTTTAAACCAATTTTTAAAAATCTGGTTATGTCATTATGTCAAGGCCACTTTTGGAATTTAATGAGAAAGGGATTTTTTGCTCCGCAGGAAACTTTTATATTGATCCGTGGCGACCGGTAAAATATGCGGTCATAACCCATGCCCATTCAGATCATGCCAAATGGGGGCATCAAAAGTATCTCGCACATAAACTTTCACATGAAGTTTTAAAATACCGCTTAGGAAATATTGATCTGGAGATAATTGATTATAACGAGCCGATTCATATCAACGGGGTAACCATTTCACTACATCCTGCTGGCCATATAATTGGTTCCGCACAAATTCGGGTAGAGTATAAAGGTGAGGTTTGGGTAGTATCGGGCGACTATAAAGTAGAGGACGACGGAATTTCAACACCTTTTGAACCCGTAAAATGCCATTCATTTATTTCAGAATGTACTTTTGGAATGCCAGTCTATAAGTGGCGCCCTCAACAGGAAATTTTTGATGGGATTAACAACTGGTGGAGGTTAAATGTAGAGGAGGGGAAAACAACTGTTATCGTAGGGTATTCTTTAGGAAAAGCGCAACGGATACTTCAGGGGCTGGATCTATCTATCGGTAACGTGTACACACATGGTGTAATAGAAAATACCAATGAAGCGTTGAGAAGAGACGGCGTAAAGTTAAATCCTACCCAAAGAGCAACATTTGAATCCAATAAGGATGAAATGCGAAAAGGATTGATAATTTGTCCTCCTTCTTCGGTGGGAACACCATGGATGCGAAAATTTTATCCCTACAGTTTTGGCTATTGCTCTGGATGGATGGCTTTAAGAGGTGCTAAAAGACGAAGGGCCGCAGACAGGGGTTTTGTATTATCAGACCATGCGGATTGGGGAGGATTGGTGCAATCTATTAAGGCCACAGGTTGCGAGACGGTATATTTAACCCATGGCTATACGGCTTCATTTTCCAGATATCTATGTGATATTGGTTACGATGCACATGAAGCGCATACATTGTACGGAGGAGATGAGATTAGTGAACTGGATGAAAATCCGGTTAAACTGGTAAATGAATATGGAGAAATAATTGAACCGGTGGATGATGCGGAAAAAAACAGCGCAGATAAAGAAATTATTATTTTAGAAAAACCTTCGAAAATTGGTTTAACAGATTCAGAAAAAGCAATTGCCTTGAAAAAGGCTAAGAGAATGGGGGGCGCTTTATGAAAGCATTTGCCAACCTTTTTAGCGCTTTAGATGAAACCAATAAAACCAACGAAAAAGTCCGTGTGCTTAAAGAGTACTTTGTAACCGTGCCGGATGAAGACAAAATTCAAACCCTTGCGTTATTTACAGGAAGAAAACCTAAAAGACAGATCAACTCTACGCTCGTAAAAAGTTGGGCTATGGAATTGTCCAACATTCCTGCATGGCTCTTTGAAGAAAGTTACCATGTGGTTGGAGACTTGGGTGAAACCATTGCCTTGTTGTTGCCTCAATCAGAAGAAACCCAGAATAAATCTTTAAGTGAATGGATCGCAGAAATTAATTCGTTAATTTTTTTAAATGAACAGGAGAAGAAAGCCTGGCTTATTTCCTCCTGGCTATCCATGGAACAGCAAGAGCGTTTTGTTTTCAATAAGATCCTTACCGGTAGTTTTAGAGTTGGTGTTTCGCAAAGTCTTGTAATTAAAGCTCTCGCTGATCTCTCGGGTTTGGAAACTTCAGTACTAACACACCGGATTATGGGAAACTGGGATCCGAAGAGTTTTAATTATCAAAGTTTAGTTCAAAAGGAAGACGGATCTGAAGATATTTCAAGGCCATATCCTTTTTATTTAGCCTACCCGATACAGGATACTTCTGATCAGCAAAAATCTTCCGAACAAATAAAAGAATCTTTAGGCGATCCTCTAAACTGGCAGGCTGAATGGAAATGGGATGGAATTCGTGCCCAGGCTATTCAAAGAAACGGGCAGATATTTATATGGAGCCGTGGCGAAGACCTGGCAACTGATAAATTTCCAGAACTGCATCCTTTTCTGCTGGAGCTTCCTGCTGGAACTGTTTTAGATGGCGAGGCCATTTGTTTTGCAGATAACTGCCCGCTGCCATTTAATATTTTGCAAACACGGATCGGGCGTAAAAATCTGACAAAAAAAATTTTAACTGATAGCCCGATGGCTTTCATTGCCTACGATTGCATTGAACATGAAGGTAACGATATTCGCGATTTACCTTTATCAAGGCGGCGGGCGATCCTTGAAAAATTACATCAAAGTAGTTCTTTTAAAGATGTTTTCCGCTTGTCACCTGTCGTTAGCTTCTCTTCATGGGATGATCTTTATAAGTTAAGATTACGATCAAGGGATGAATTTGCGGAAGGCTTCATGCTAAAAAAACTTGATTCGCCCTACCTGGTTGGCCGTAAACGCGGCGCCTGGTGGAAGTGGAAAGTAGATCCTTTATCCATTGATGCGGTGATGATTTATGCACAAAAAGGCCATGGCCGCAGGGCTGACCTGTATACCGATTACACATTCGCTATCTGGGATCAGGATAAACTGGTTCCTTTCGCAAAGGCTTATTCTGGTTTAACCGACAAAGAAATAAACCAGGTAAATTTTTTTGTGAAGCGAAATACACTCGAAAAATTTGGACCCGTTAGAACGGTAAAGCCTCAATTGGTTTTTGAGATCGGTTTTGAAGGAATCAATAAATCAACCAGGCATAAATCAGGCGTGGCATTACGCTTTCCGCGGATATTACGCTGGCGGCAGGATAAAAAAATTGAGGAAGCGGATACAATAGAAACCTTGAAGGAATTTTTGAAGTAAATGGCTGAATAATGATGCGAATAACCTGCGTGACTAAACCTGATGGAAGCGGTAGCTCCCGCCCTTACGGGACTATAGCGGACAGCGGGTCTACCATTTATAGGAGCAACGACACTGCTTTTCATTAAAAAAAATAAAATCTTTAAACTGTATATGCTGTAGATTAAACCATTATAAATAAAGCCAAAAATATTTTTTTCAGATAAAATGCAAAAAGGGCAAAAAATTATTTCTGATTGGTTTGAAACAAAACAATGGGAGCAATTTGCTTTTCAAAAAGAAATGCAGCAAGCCTTTATTGCTGGTTACTCCGGGCTATTGAACGCCCCAACAGGCAGTGGAAAAACGTTCGCTATGTTTTTACCTTTCATTGCAGATTACATTAACAAGCACCCGGATAATTATCAAACCCGAACGAGTAATGGGTTGCAATTACTTTGGATTACTCCATTAAGAGCATTAACCAATGATATCCGTAAAGCCATGCAAACGGTGGTTGATGATTTGGGCTTGCCATGGAAAGTCGCTTCCCGCACCGGGGATACATCCTCTAAAGAAAAAGCAGCACTAAAAAAGCGGCAGCCAGAAGTTTTGTTAACTACGCCAGAAAGCCTTCATATCATGTTGGCTACACCTGATTATTACAAACTATTTGAAAATTTACAGGCTGTGGTTATAGATGAATGGCATGAATTGCTCGGAACCAAACGTGGCGTTCAGTTGGAATTGGGTTTGTCGCGATTGAAAGCAGTGTTAAGTAAGCAGTTTGCAGTTAGCATTTCAGAATCGGATAATAACGCAGTCAGCTCAAACTCCCAACTCAAAATTTGGGGTATTTCGGCGACTATAGGAAACCTGGAGCAGGCATCAGAGGTTTTATTGGGTAATAATTTTCCGAAAGATCTGATCAAGCTTGTCCGTGCGGATATCGGCAAAAAGATCGTTATTGAATCTGTGATTCCTAAGAATATAGAAAAATTTTCATGGGCCGGCCACCTTGGAATAAAATTACTTCCGCAGGTAATTGAGATTGTTGAGAAAAGTAAAACCACCCTGATATTTACCAATACAAGGTCGCAAACGGAGATCTGGTACATGGCCATTTTAGATAAATATCCGGAGTATGCGGGTATCATGGCCATGCACCATGGTTCTTTAGATAACGAATTGAGGAATTGGGTTGAGGAAGCTTTGCACAATGAACTTTTAAAGATTGTGGTTTGTACTTCTAGCCTGGATCTTGGAGTTGATTTCAGGCCTGTAGATACGGTTATCCAAATTGGTAGTCCCAAGGGAGTTGCCCGGTTTATGCAGCGGGCCGGTCGTAGCGGACATCACCCCGGCGCAACTTCTAAAGCCTGGTTTGTACCCACACATTCGTTGGAGCTGTTAGAAGGTGCTGCTTTGAAACAGGCTATTACTGATGGGATTTTTGAGAGCCGTGATCCCATCATACTGGCAATGGATGTGCTGATGCAGTATTTGGTTACTTTGGCAGTTTCTGATGGCTTTAAACCGGATGAAATTTTTAAGGAACTGAAAACTACTTATGCTTTCGCGGATCTGGAGCCGCGAGATTTTGATCAAATTCTTGATTTCATTACAAAAGGTGGCAAAACACTTTCTGCATATGATGAATTTTTAAAAGTTGAAGTTGAAAATGGCGTTTACAAAGTAAATAACCGGCGAGTAGCTATGCGGCACAGGATGAGCATGGGAACCATCGTTAGCGATGTAAGCATGAGGGTAAAGTTTTTGAGTGGCGGAAATCTTGGATCGATAGAAGAATCATTCCTGACAAAAATAAAGATAGGAGGTAACTTTTTTTTTGCTGGCCGAAGTCTTGAACTGGTTAAGATTAAGGATATGACTGCTTTCGTCAAAAAATCACCAAAAAAAACGGGAATCATACCAAGTTGGATAGGCGGACGAATGCCGCTTTCTTCTCAACTTTCGGCCATGTTTAGGACAAAGCTAGACGAAGTTGCGCAGGGAAAGGAAACGGATGTAGAAATTGTGGCGCTTCAACCTTTATTTAAGGTACAATCGGAACTATCGCACATACCCCGAAAAACTGAATTTTTAATAGAAAAATTTACTTCCACTAATGGTTACCATTTGTTTTTTTATCCCTTTGAAGGACGTTTGGTGCATGAAGGAATGGCTTCTATATTTGCTTACCGGATATCGAAGATTAAAAAAGCAAATTTTTCTATAGCGATGAATGATTACGGTTTTGAACTGCTAACGGAGGATGAAGTGATGCTGGATAAAGCACTTGAAAATGATCTTTTCTCTACAGAGAACCTGCTGGAAGATATACAGCAAAGTTTAAACGCTACTGAAATGGCCCGCCGCCGTTTTAGAGATATTGCTCATATTGCCGGACTGGTTTTTACAGGTTTCCCGGGAAAAGCAATGAAGAATAAACATCTTCAAGCCTCAACATCGTTATTGTTTGAAGTATTTAGCGAGTATGAAAGTGAAAATGTGTTGGTAAAACAGGCCTTCCATGAAGCGCTTCAATTTCAGTTAGAAGAATTCAGGTTACGGGAAGCTTTGCAGCGGATTCAAAAATTAAAAGTGGTGATCACAGAAAGCGAACATCCTACACCTTTTGCCTTCCCCATTTTGGTAGATGGTTTAAGCCGGGAAAAGCTGATTACTGAAACGTTAGAGGAACGGGTGGCAAAAATGAGTATGCGCTATGAAAAGTCCTCATTACTCAAATAAGCCGTATTAGGTTCCAGAAATATAATGTTGAAGGTTATCAATAATAAATTGTTGCTCTTCCATAATGGATTTTACCAGATCACCTATAGAGATAACCCCAATCAGTTTTCCGTTTTCAATAACAGGCAAATGCCGTATAAACCTATCGGTCATTAAGCGCATGCAATCTTCTATACTAAAATCAGGGTTAATGGTAACGGGATCAGGCGTCATAATTTCATGAACACGGGTTTCCTTAGATGCTTTACCTCTTAATATTACTTTCCTTGCATAATCCCGTTCCGTAAATATTCCTACAAATATTTCTGAATTCATAACCAGTATGGCCCCAACATTTTCATCAACCATCAATTTTAAGGCATCATATACCGTGTTTTCTGGATTTATTGAAATTATGGATTTGCTTTTTTGGTTAAGGATAGCCCTGATGTTATTCATAATTAATTCTCCTTTCTGTGTATAATCAATGAACATCCCATATCGGTAAAGGTTATTTTTAAAAGTTATTTTGAAGCTGTTTATAAATATTTTCAGCGGTATCTTTAAATTTTCCTGAGTAAAAGCAGCATTTTAATTCCCTTTGTTAATCAGTGTTCTTTCCCCAACTCAGGCAGACGTTAACATTCAACTTACAACAGCAAATGGCAGGTGCACAAATTCATGTGCCCTTTTCTTAGATCAATTGGCTCTCATTAAATTATACAGCATACTGTGAATCTAGTAGAGATTTTAGGTGCTTTAATGCTTTCGCTGATCTTTACAACACTCCTCGAAGACTGAACATAACCATGGCAAGTTATTTGTTATTTGCAGTTTCAAAACCCTTTAATTATGAACCTAAAACGTACTTTCGGACTGATTTTGACTATTATGGGAATTATCGGTTTAATCTATGCAGCTTATGGATTTGTTCAGGGTGCTGAAGGCGCTAAAGAGCTAATTGTTTTTGCGGTATTGGGAGTAATATTTTTCTTTACAGGCATTAGCCTTGTTAAAAATACAACCGATCAGGCAAAGTAATTAAATAAAAAAAGGAAGCTTTTGGGCTTCCTTTTTTTATTTAATTACTAATTTACTAATTCATACTTTCTCTGATGGAGGCTAAAAGTCGACCGCCTTTGTAATAATACTTACGCCAATAAGCCTCATCAAGATCACTAATCATCACACCTTTACTCGTTGAGGCATGAGCGAATTTGTTGTTTCCCATGTAAACACCCATGTGGGTTATAGAGCGGCTGCCAATTTTAAAAAATACAAGATCACCTTCTTTCAACTCTTCTTTAGAAACCGGGTTTACCATACTGAATATGTTGCGGGAATTATTTCCGATCACGGTGTTAAATACCTTATTGTATAATTGAAAGGCGAATCCTGAACAATCGATCCCTTTTTTGTTACCCCCGCCTAAGCGATAAGGGGTTCCAATCCAATCATAAACAAATTGATAAAGTTTCAAATTTGAAGTTGCAGAGAGAGCAACACCCATGATCTGAGTAAAATATTCGGTAGCTAAATTGTCCGGATCATCTGTTTTACTGGTAGTAATACTTGTATTATTGGTTGTTTGCGCTTCAGTTGACACAAAAGAAATGATAAGTAGCAACGCTACAATTATTTTTTTCCTCATTCTTTACTGGATTTAATAGTTTAAACGACAAGACTATTAACGCCTTATACTGTGAATTATTTTAGAATGTTTCAAAACTATAATAATTATCATTTGTATGCAAGATTTAATTGCCTTTTAACATTTCTTAACATTTTTGATAATTACCCAGCTCAAAGGTCTTTTACTTGCTGAGGTACATTGATTTTTCTTTGTAAAGATGCCGAAAATACGGATCCTCCAGGTCTTTTATAAACCGTATTGCTTCACCGGTTGATTTCATTTCCGGACCCAATTGTTTTTCTACCTCAGGAAATTTATCAAAAGAGAATACAGGTTCCTTTATGGCATATCCTTCCAGTTTGCGAACTATATTAAAATCTTTAAGCATTTTATCTCCCAGCATAATTTTAGTGGCAATATTAATGTAAGGAACATCATATGCTTTGGCAATAAAAGGAACTGTTCTTGAAGCCCTCGGATTCGCTTCAATAACATACACCTTCCCTTCTTTTATTGCAAATTGAATATTTAAAAGTCCACGAACATCCAGTGCTTTCGCGATTCGAATACTGTATTCTTCCATATCAGCAAGTACATTTTCAGGAAGGTTAAACGGTGGTAGAACCGCATAAGAATCCCCGGAGTGAATTCCGGCTGGTTCAATATGTTCCATTAACCCAATTATGTGTACATCAACACCATCACTTATCGAATCAGATTCTGCCTCTTCGGCACGGTCCAGAAAATGATCTATCAGAACCCGATTGCCGGGCATCGCCCTAAGTAATTTAACAACCGCTTTTTCAAGATCCTCGTCATTAATTACAATACTCATTCCCTGCCCACCCAAAACATAACTTGGCCGTACTAAAACCGGATATCCTACCTGATGAGCCACTTCCAAAGCTTCTTCGGCACTTTCGGCCACGCCGTATTTGGGATAAGGAATCCCTATTTCTTTTAAAAGATCAGAAAAGCGGCCACGATCTTCAGCAATATCCATATTGTCATAAGAAGTACCGATAATCCGGATACCCAAATGATGGAGCTTCTCAGCCATTTTTAAGGCCGTTTGACCGCCAAGCTGTACAATCACACCATCAGGTTTTTCAAGTTCAATTATTTCACGAACGTGTTCCCAAAAAACCGGTTCAAAATATAGCTTATCGGCCATATTAAAATCCGTAGAAACCGTTTCCGGGTTACAATTGATCATAATGGATTCGTATCCAGCTTCCTTTGCGGCCATCAATCCATGAACGCAGGAGTAATCAAATTCAATTCCCTGACCTATCCGGTTTGGCCCTGATCCCAACACAATGATCTTTTTCTGACTGCTTGCTACAGATTCATTCTCATCTTCAAAAGTGGAGTAGTAATAAGGGGTTTTGGCCTGGAACTCTGCTGCGCATGTATCAACCATCTTATAAGCCCGGTTAATGCCCAGTGCTTTGCGCCGGTCATAAACTTCATCTTCTGTTACGTTGGTTAAAAGCCAGGCAATTTGCGCATCGGCGTAGCCTTTTTGTTTGAGTGTTAGGAAAAAATCTTTTGGGATATTGGTTAACGAATAACGTTTTAATTCAGTTTCAAGCTGAACCAGTTCTTGTATCTGCACTAAAAACCATTTGTCAATATGGGTTACTTTCCGGATAGATTCCAGAGGAACACCCAGGCTCATGGCATCCTTTATATGAAATAAACGATCCCAGCTTGGATGCTCCAGGCTGTGCATGATCTCTTCCAGGTTCCGGCTTTGCCTTCCATCTGCACCCAAACCTAAACGGTTGGTTTCTAAACTCTGACAGGCTTTTTGCAACGCTTCTATAAACGTGCGACCAATAGCCATTACTTCCCCCACGGATTTCATTTGCAGGCCAAGCTCTGTGTTTGCTCCTTTAAATTTATCAAAGTTCCAACGCGGAATTTTAACGATCACATAATCCAGCGAAGGCTCAAAATAAGCTGAAGTAGTTTTAGTGATCTGGTTTTGTAATTCATCTAAATTATATCCGATAGCTAATTTAGCCGCTATTTTGGCTATGGGATAACCGGTAGCTTTTGAAGCGAGGGCGGATGAACGTGAAACCCTTGGATTAACTTCAATAGCGATAATGTTCTCCGTTGCGGGATCAACAGAAAACTGTACGTTACAGCCACCTGCGAAATTGCCAATGGAACGCATCATTTTAATGGCCTGGTTCCGCATATCCTGGTAACAGCGATCGCTTAAAGTCATGGCCGGGGCAACCGTAATTGAGTCGCCGGTGTGGATTCCCATCGGATCAAAATTCTCAATAGAACAGATAATAATCACATTGTCTTTGCTATCGCGAAGCAATTCAAGCTCAAATTCTTTCCAACCGATAACCGCTTTCTCTACCAGAACTTCATGAGTTGGCGAAGCTTGTAAGCCACGGCTTAACGCATGGTCAAAATCTTCTTTTTTATGAACGATACTCCCACCAGAACCCCCCAGCGTATAGGAAGGGCGTATAACCAATGGGAAACCAATTTCCTGAGCAGCTTCTTTTCCTTCTAAAAATGAATTTGCTATTTTAGATTTAGCCACACCCACACCAATATCAACCATTAGCTGGCGAAATTCTTCCCGGTTCTCCGTTTTCTCAATGGCGGCTATATCTACCCCAACAATACGAACACCGTATTTACTCCAGATGCCTCGTTCTTCTGCTTCTTTACAGAGGTTTAAAGCTGTTTGTCCGCCCATAGTTGGCAGCACCGCATCAATCGCCTGTTCAGAAAGGATTATTTCCAAACTCTCACAGGTTAAAGGCAAAAGGTAAACTTGGTCTCCGATAACCTTATCCGTCATGATGGTTGCCGGATTAGAATTGACAATGGTTACACGAATACCTTCATCCTTTAATGAAAGTGCCGCTTGTGAACCTGCATAATCAAATTCGCAAGCCTGGCCAATAATGATGGGGCCTGAACCGATAATTAGCACGGAACGGATAGAAGTGTCTCTGGGCATGGGAAGTTAGATTGAAAAGTAAAAGTCAAATTTTTGACTTGCCACGAGATGTAATTGCTCTTGAAACAAAAATCCCGACGGGTCTGTCGGGGTTCAAAGATAGATAAATAATCAACTTCTAAATGGGAAAGCGTTACAATTTACAGCCTGTATTTACGCGTTATCAATTAGGCCTTCGTGTTCCCGATGGAACTTGTCTGATTTCTTACCGGATCATTGTTGAAGGACCGATGTTTAAACTTAATGGCATTACGGTTTCGGCATCCGCTGGTTTTCCTCGTAATTTTTCAGGATACCATTTTCCAGACATATTAACCACACGCTTTACTTCTTTGTCAACTGAAAAGTGTAATGACGGAATTGTTTTGATATTAGTAATTCTACCATCTGTTTTAACGGTAAATTGAATAATCATTTTTCCTCTAATTCCCCGGTCTCTGACTTCCATTGGAGACGCTGAAAATTTTTGAACAGCATTTAATTAACCTTCGCTTAGAACAATTATTCCATTCATAACCATGGAACGGGTTTTGTATAACGGTTTTAATTAAATCCCATTTTATGAAAAAGACAATTATTGGCTTTATTGCCTTATCAAGTTTAATTTACGGTTGTGCAACTGTACAATCCATCGTGAGATCTACATTTCCCTATACCTCAACCTTAATAATTCCGGCTTCATCTAAAACCGGAACAGTATTAACGGCTACAAGCCCGGCAAGCAGTTTTGATCAGATTTTTACCGGCCAGGGTACAAATACCAATTCTGTTAAAGAAGTTAGGATTGCCTCGGCTAAAATTATGGCAAGCAATCCAACCAATCAAAATCTGGGTGCTTTTAAATCTATTAAAGTATTTATTTCAAGAGGCGACGGTTCTTCAGAAGCAATGGTAGCACAGCGTACGGATATATCTGCTTCTGTTGGAGGCAACCTGGTGCTGGATATAGACAATTCCAAATTTTTGGACGAATACATTAAAGGAAGCACAGTTCGTGTGCGGATGGAATATGTTTTACGGGATGCTTTAACAACGGATGTAAGTGTAAAAGCAAGTTTGGGCTTAAGCACTTCGCCGGCTACCAAGTAGAACTTATATAGAAATTTAGATAATCCTCCGGCTTGGCAGCGGGAGGATTTTTTTATGAACTGATAATTTTTAAAATATTTGCCCGAAAATCTTATCCTTGCATGCAAATGCTCCTTCAAATTTCTTTTTGGGAATTACTTTCTAAACAGTTAGCCAATACAACCTGGCTTGAATGGCTTGGTACCATTAGTGGTTTTGCCTGCGTTTACCTGGCCGCAAAACAAAACATCTGGAACTGGCCGATTGCTATAATCAGTGTTTTAGCGTACTCTTTTTTATTTTATGATTACAAGTTGTATGGCGATGCTTTTTTGCAGGTATATTTTCTGGTCACTTCAATATATGGCTGGTACTTCTGGAGCAGGAAAAACGAAGTTAGAATGAACACTATCAACAATTTGAACAAATCAGGGATGGCCATAACTGGCATGACAACAATGTTATTAACCCTGTTACTAGGCTATTTCCTTGATGAATTTACAGATTCCAATGTGCCATATGTAGACGGATTTTGTACGGCATTAAGTTTCATCGGACAATTTTTAATGAGCCGTAAAGTGTTACAAAACTGGATTTTATGGATCATCGCTGACATCTGTTATGTTCCGCTTTACCTTTATAAAGAACTAACTCTTACTGCTATATTATATTTCGTTTTTTTAATCATTGCGGTTATGGGATACCTTGAATGGAGAAAATCATACCTCACAAGTTTAAAAAACACCTTACAATAACCAATGAGCATCAAAAAAATAGCAGTTGTAGGGCCTGAATCCACTGGTAAATCAACCATTTGCCAGCAGTTGGCTGAGCACTATAATACGGTTTGGGTGCCGGAATATGCCCGGGAATATTGTTTTAATTTAACGGCTCCGTGTACCTGGGAAGATGAAATAAATATGTTTAACGGACAATTGGCAGTTGAAAAGTTACTCTTACCTGATGCGAATAAGATTTTAATTTGTGATACAACATTTATCACGGTTAAAATTTGGTGTGATTACATATTCGGCCGTTCACCGCAGGAAGTTTTGGAAATGTTGCCTCAGCATCCGTATGATTACTATTTGCTGATGGACATTGATTTGCCCTGGCAGGAAGATCCGTTAAGGGATTTTCCTGATTTGCGTGAGCACTTTATGGCTGTCTGGCACCGGGAATTGAAGGCGCTTAATACACATTATACCGTTATTTGCGGGAGCAATATACAAAGGCTGGAAAATGCGGTATTGGCGGTAGACGGATTTTTAAAACTTTAAAACTAGCATTTTAACCCAATAGCATTTCCAATTAAATGCGCATCAACTTTCAAAAAATAAACAGAAATTTGTGCAATAAACCCGGTTGAAGTGTAAAGCCTCCCCGATCCTACATCTAGGAGCTTGAAGCGAAAAACGGGACTGAAATAAGCAATTAACTACTGCACTTGCTTTTCTAAATATTTCCAATTTCTTTAAATGGCAAGCAAGAACAGACACTTGTTCGGTTTTAATCAGACAAAAATGTAAATCATCAATCGGTTTTGATAAAAAAACTCAACATCTTATTGTGATCGTAAAACATTGCTTTGTTTACATTTTAGCTCCAAGAAAGAATCAGGCAAGAATTCTTAAATTTATTTGCAACGTTTTAGAAAGTGACACGTCTTTTATCCAGAAACGAAAATTTGAAAGCTGTTTATACAGATCAGCATTTTGACCTGGTGGTTGAATGCAAAAAAGGTAGCCGCAAAGCGCAATATAACTTATACCAGCTTTATTCTAAAGCCATGTTTAACGTTACGTTGCGAATTTTGAATAACCCGGACGAAGCGGCAGACGTGCTTCAGGAAGCATTTATTGATGCTTTTGGACGCATGGCAGATTTTAGGCAGGAAACCACTTTCGGTTTGTGGATGAAACAGATTGTAATCAATAAATCTATCAGCCAGCTTCGAAAACGGAAAATGAACATAGTTTCAATTGATGAAATGGTTCTTGAAATACCGGATGATGATGAATGTGCCGATATGGAGGAAATTGAATTGCAGGTGAAACATGTAAAATCAGCGATTTTAAAGTTGCCGGATGGGTACCGGGCCGTACTTTCTCTTTACTTGTTAGAAGGCTACGATCATGAAGAGATTTCGCACATTCTAAATATCAGCGAAAATACCTCCCGCACACAATATATGCGAGCCAGAAGAAAGTTGTTAGAAATATTAAAACTCAGAGGTGTACATTATAATTAGGAAGATTTAATTTTTAAATATCAGATTGTAAAGAGAGAGAGAAATGGAAAAAAGATTGGAGGATTTTATCAGGGACAATAAAAAAGATTTTAACGATGCGGTGCCGCCTGATGGATTGTGGGAAAAAATAGGAAAAAAACTGGAAGAACAGAACAGTAGCAGATTAAAAAATGCAAAGGTTGTAAAATTGAGCCTTATTTTACAAATCGCTGCTTCCGTATCCATCGTTATCGCGGCAAGCATGTTTTTATGGCAATACCAGTATAAACAGGCTACAGATCTGGCGAATATTGATCCGGCTTTGGCCAGGCAACAATTGCACTATGCCTCTGTAATTGAAATTAAGAGAAGCGAACTGAGAAGCTTAGAAAAAGAGGAGCCACAGTTGTATAACGAGTTCTCTTCAGAGATAAGAAAGATGGACGAAAGTTATCAAAGATTAGTTAAAGATCTTCCGGAAAGTCCGAACCAGGAGGAAACAGTTAAAGCAATGATTCAGAATTTACAGACGCAAACTGAAGTTTTAAACCAGCAGCTAATCGTAATTAAACAGATTAACGATTCAAAAAAACAAGACAATGAAACTCAAAGTATATAAGACGATTATTTTTATTGCTGCTTTATTATTTAATCAACATCTGCTTGCTCAAGATTTAAGGCCTCCTTTACAGGAGCAATCCAATAAAATCAAGTCTGAAAAGAGATTAAATGTTCTACCGGAATTTAATAATGAATTGAAAGGTATTTATATAAAATTGCCCAATATTGATTTGTTACTTAAGAATTTAGAATTTAATATTGAACCTGTAATTGCTGGTCTGGAACAAAATTTGGAGAACGTTCTAAGCCAAATAGATTTTGATATCGTTGTTACGGATGATCAAAATTTACCAGACTTGAATACCGATGGTAAAAATTATGTCCAGGCATCAGAAAAAGTAAAGAACCTGAGCAAATCATATTCTGTTGATTCAAAAGACAAACTGGCTATTAACAATCAGTATGGCAAAGTTGTAATTAACACCTGGAAAAAAAATGAAATTAAAGTTGAAGTAGAAATTAAGGCCTACGAATCTTCTGATAGTAAAGCTCAGGATTTGCTCAACGCTGTTTCTATTGCTGAATCCAGGCAAGGCGACGTTATCAGTTACAAAACAAATATTAACAAAAGCAGTATGAACTGGTGGTCGAGAACAAAAAACGGAAATGAAGAGAAGCGAGGTGTTCAAGTTAATTACACGGTTTATATGCCGTCAGTAAATCCGCTTGACTTAACCAACAAATATGGGAGTACCACGCTTTCAGATTTTGAAGGCCCGGTTAATATCAATAGTTCTTATGGATCATTAGCGGCGCAGAATCTGTCTAACCCTGCAAACAGGATAAAAATAAGTTATGGATCTGCTGCTTTGAAAAGTTTTTCCTCAGGCGTTCTGGATGTGTCTTATGGTAGTTTAAAACTTGATAACGCGGATAAAATGAGTGCTGATATTCGGTATAGTAGCGCCAAAATAGGCCGGCTCACCAGCAGCGGAAAAATTGATGTGGCCTACGGTTCATGCCGGATTGAAGAGATGGATAAAAATGTTAAAAACCTGGTAATTAATTCCTCTTATTCCGGTTTAACTATTGGAATTGATGAATCAGCTAATTTTAATTTTGATGTTACTGTAAGCTATGCCGGCTTTAATTTTAATGATGATAAAGTAAATATTACAAATCAAACACCGGACGAAAATGTAAAAGGCTTTAATCCTACCAAAAATTATGTCGGAACTTATGGTAAAGGTTCAGATGCACGGATCATAATAAAATCCAATTACGGAGGCGTAAAATTTTTATAAAGTTTTTCGTTCAAAAAGAACCGGCAATTATATAAAACTAAAAACCCTGCATAACAAGCCTTTTAAATACTCACCTTCCGGGAATGAAGACCTGATGGGGTGGTCTTCCGGTTGCGAAAACTGGTTGATAAATTGAACTTGTTTACCCGCATCTAAAGCGGCCCAAGCCAGAATTTGCTTAAAAGTTGTCATATCAACCGCCCCGGAACAAGAGAAAGTTGCCAGCAAACCACCTTCATTAAGCAGAAGCAATGCCTGCCTGTTAAGATCTTTATAAGCTCTTGATGCTTTGTTAACCGCTGATCTTGAAGGGGCGTATTTAGGAGGATCCAGAATGATGAGGTCAAATTTTTCACCGTTTTCACGAAAAGCCCTTAACTGCTTGTTCACATCAGATTGAATTATTTTGTGATTTAATTCTTTAAAGTTATTGATATCTAAATTCCTTTTTAAAGTATCAAGTGCAGATGCTGAACTGTCTATACTTGTAACTTCCGAAGCATGGTTTTTTAACGCATTCAGGCTAAACCCACCGGAATAACTAAAGCAGTCCAGCACTTTTTTATCTTTGCAATATTCAGCAACAATCCGGCGGTTGTCACGCTGATCACAATAAAAACCAGACTTTTGACCAGATGTTATATCAACGTCGTATAAAACACCGTTCTCTTTAACTGTGACATATTCTGGCGGTTGCAAACCCCTTAATAATTTGCCGTTGGAAGCAGTCATTCCATCATGCTCTCTTGCAGAGCTATCGCTTCTGTCAAATATCCCCGAAGGCTTTAGTAACAATTCAAGCTCATCCAGGATTATTTCCTTGTGATGCTCTATTCCGGAGGTTAAGATTTGTACAGACAAAAAGTCTGAAAACCGGTCTACTATTAATCCCGGAAGAAAATCTGCTTCACTAAAAATAAGCCTGTAGGTATTTGTATTGGTGTCAAGCAGTAATTTACTTCGTGCTTTTATTGCTTTTTGAATTCGCTTACGCCACCAATTTTCGTTAACAATTATCTTTTCATCCCATTCTAATAGTCTCACTGCAACTCTTGATTGGTTGTTGTAAAATCCGTAAGCCAAAAATATATCCTTGTTATCATTAACAATTATAATTTCCCCGTTTACCGGATGTCCGTTTACTGTTTCTATCGCACCTGAAAAAACCCATGGATGGAGCTGTTTAACTGCTTTTTCTTTTCCTTTTTTTAATTTTACCACGTGCATTCTGCAAAACTAAATAACATTTTTAATTATTTAGCTTGGGAAAATCTTGTTAACAAACGGATCTATATGGTAGAAATTAATTGGGATGATTTTTTAAAAGTTGAATTACGTGCCGGAACTATTGTGGAAGCGGTTGAATTTGCCGAAGCCAGAAAGCCGGCATATAAAATAAAAGTTGATTTTGGTCTTTACGGAATTAAATGGAGCAGTGCACAAATCACACAAAACTACCATATAAGTGATTTGCCCGGCAGACAGATAATAGCCGTGCTAAACTTTCCGCCAAAACAAATTGCTAATTTTGTATCTGAGTTTTTAATTACAGGTTTCACAGATGACTTTGGGAATATTGTTTTAGCATCTGTTGATAGCAAAGTGCCTAATGGCGCTCTTTTAATTTAACCATACTTAAATTAGTTTATGAGATATGTAAACTTTGAAACGGAAAATTTAATAGTTCCTGATGAATTTTTCATGGCGGAAGCTTTAAAAGAAGCTTCCCAGGCTTTAAAATCAGACGAAGTTCCGATTGGTGCTGTGGTAGTTTTTAATGGACGGATTATTGGTCGTGGACACAACTTAACTGAAACCCTTAATGATGTTACAGCACATGCGGAAATGCAGGCACTTACCGCCGCAGCCAATTATACAGGGGGCAAATATTTAAAAAACTGCACGTTATATGTTACTTTAGAACCTTGCGTTATGTGTGCCGGAGCGTCTTACTGGACCCAAATCAGCAGAATTGTTTATGGCGCAAGCGATATGCAAAAGGGCTTTTCTAATATTAAGCAGCGGATAGTTCACCCAAGAACAGAAATAGTTCATGGCGTTAAAGCTTTAGAATGCGGCAAGCTGGTTAAAGACTTTTTTTATACTAAGAGAAATAAATCTTAATTATCTTGCCAACACTTTTCCATATACAGGGTTGTATTTACTATACACAATTTCATAAATTAAAAATAAGATCATGGCATTTGAATTACCTGCGTTACCATACGCTACCGACGCTTTAGAACCGCATATTGATAAAATGACTATGGAAATCCACCATGGCAAACATCACCAGGCGTATGTTGATAATTTAAACAAAGCCCTGGCAGGCTCTGAAGGAGAAAATAAAAAAATAGAGGATCTACTTGCTTCCATTTCCAAATACCCGCCTGCGGTAAGAAATAATGGTGGTGGTTACTACAACCATACTTTGTACTGGTCTGTTATGTCACCGAATGGGGGAAGTAAGCCTTCTGGTGAATTGTCGTCCGCAATTGATCAGGCTTTTGGATCTTTTGAGGAGTTTAAAAGGAAATTTGCAGAAGCCGGTACAACACGCTTCGGCTCCGGATGGGCTTGGTTAACAGTGGATTCAACAGGAAACTTGCAAATTTCTTCAACACCGAACCAGGATAATCCTTTAATGGACATAGCAGAAGTTAAAGGAACCCCTTTATTAGGAATGGATGTTTGGGAACATGCTTATTATCTTAAATATCAGAATAAGCGGCCAGATTACATTACCGCCTTTTGGAATGTAGTAAATTGGGATGCTGTCGCTGATCGGCATATGAAAGGAAAAAAATAAAGTCCAAGGCAAACATTCCATAAATGATTATGTATTTTAAAATACATAATCATTTAAATTAAGGTCATGAAAAAACTAAGTTTAATTACTTTCCTTTTTGCCATCACTTTTTTAAGCAGCTGCGAATTGGTTGGAGACATTTTTCAGGCGGGTGCTTACACCGCAGTTATTGTCATTGTTATTGTTGTGGCCCTCGTAATTTGGCTGATAAGTAAATTTAGAGGAAGAAGTTGATCAATTATATATTTTAATGACCTCCTTGTCATTATTGCTTTTCATTTCGTCAGGTATCATTTTAAGAATTTCTTTCTCCAGCGTTGCTATTAAACTTCGTTTCAGAAAATTACGGTGAGTTACCATGCTAATTTCCCGTGTAGGCTTTGGCGATTTAAACGGTCTGATTTGTTGTAATTGTAAAGGTGAAAAGTCGCTTACAGCCAATTCTGGTAAAACCGTAACCCCTTTATTCATATCTACCATCCTTCTCAAGCTTTCAACGCTACCAGTATTGTATTTAAATTGTTTGTAAGGGCTTTCTTTTTTAAGCCCGCAAATATTTAAAACCTGGTTGCGCATACAATTTTCGTCATTTAGCAGCCACAAGTCCTCGGGGTTGATATCCTCGGCTTCCAATGCTTTTTTATTTAACAAAATGCTTGATTTGTAAATGTAAAGCACGAATGTTTCGTAAAAAAGAGGTGTTTCTATTATAGAGCGATCATTTACTGGAGTTGATAAGATTCCACAATCCAATAAACCCAACTTTAATTGTTGTAAGATTTCTTCCGTTGTATATTCCCAAATGTGTAGTTGTACGTTTGGGTAGGATTCAGTAAATCCAGAAATAACAGACGGCAATAAGTACGGGGCTAGTGTTGGGATAATCCCAATCTTAAGTTCGCCATTAATTTCTCCCTGCTTTGTGGTAATTATCTCTTTGAGCTTTTGACTTTCTTTTAAAATAGTGCGGGATTGCTCTATAATCTCTATCCCAATCTCTGTTGGAACAACAGGCTTTCTGGTGCGGTCAAACAATTTTACACCAAGGGATTCTTCCAGTTTTAAAATTTGCATGCTTAAGGTAGGCTGGGTAACAAAGCATTTTTCAGCAGCCAAAAGAAAATTTCTGTAAGTGTCTAAAGCAATAACGTATTCTAGTTGAACTAAGGTCATGTATAGTTATTATCTATTGAGTTATAAATATTATTGATTATACCTATCGTAAAACTATTATTAATTTTAATTTTTACAAATTAATTATGAAAGAAAATAGCAACAAGCTAACCAGTGCATCAGGCATTCCTTATACAAATAACGAAGATTCACTCACTGCAGGGCCACGCGGACCAATACTTTTACAGGATGTTATCCTTCATGAAAAAATGGCGCATTTTAACCGTGAACGTATACCCGAACGGGTGGTTCATGCCAAAGGTTCAGGTGCTTACGGAACCTTTACCGTTACGCATGATATAAGTAAATATACCCGGGCAAAGATTTTTAGCACGATGGGCAAACAAACAAAAATGTTCCTCAGGTTTTCAACTGTGGGCGGCGAAAAAGGCTCGGCAGATACAGAACGTGACCCACGTGGTTTCGCTTTAAAATTTTATACCGAAGATGGAAACTGGGACCTGGTAGGTAATAACACACCGGTTTTCTTTGTAAAAGATCCAAAGAAGTTTGGCGATTTCATCCACACCCAAAAAAGAGACCCGCATACAAATTGTAAAAGCCCGACAATGATGTGGGATTTTTGGTCATTAAACCCCGAAAGCTTGCATCAGGTCCTTATTTTAATGTCTGATCGGGGAACACCATACAGCTATCGTCATATGCACGGCTTCGGAAGTCATACATTTTCTTTTATCAATGCAGATAATGAAAGATTTTGGGTTAAATTTCATTTCAAAACCAAGCAGGGGATTAAAAATTTTACAGATACTGAATCAGGTTTAATGAAAGGGAAAGACGGCGACTGGGCGCAGCGTGATCTTGTTGAATCAATACAAAATGGAGACTTTCCTAAATGGTCAATGAAAGTTCAGATAATGACCCAGCAAGAAGCTAAATCTTATCATTTAAACCCTTTTGATTTGACCAAAGTATGGCCTCATGCTGATTTTCCTTTAATCGATGTGGGCGAAATAGAATTAAACGAAAACCCAAATAATTATTTTGCGCATGTTGAGCAAGCTGCTTTTGCACCCTCACATGTTGTAGATGGTATTGGATTTTCTCATGATAAAATGTTGCAGGGGCGTTTACTGTCCTATCCAGATGCACAACGTTACCGCTTGGGTAGTAATTACGAGCAGATTCCTGTAAATCGTTGTCCGTATTTGGTGAATAATTATCAGCGGGATGGTCAAATGAGGACCGACGGCAATGGTGGCGACTCACCCAATTATTCCCCAAACAGTTTTGACAATATTGCTGTAGATCAGGCTTACGAGCAACCTGCTCTTGAGCTAGAAAGTACTTTAGCTGATTTTTATGATCGAAACGCGGAAAGCGAAAACGATCATTACACACAACCGGGTAATTTATTTAGGTTGATGACACCTGAAGCACAAAAAAATACGGTTTCTAATATTGTGGGTGCAATGAGTGGAATTAGTGGGGCTAAAAGAGACATCATAATTAACAGGCAAATGTGCCATTGGTTTAGGGCGGATATGACCCTGGGAATGTCAATAGCAAATGAATTAGGTTTAAATATGGCCACATTGGCCGGTTCGATGCCACAGCATCAATAACGTCAATATCTTAAAAAATAAAAGGGTAGACATGTAAAAACAGAGCTACCCTTTTATATATTTTTTTTTATTCTACAGTGACAGATTTAGCCAAATTTCTGGGCTGATCCACGTTGCAGCCCCGCATCACAGCAATGTGATAAGAAAGCAGTTGCAAGGGAACGGTTGCAAGCAAAGGCAAGAAAATTTCTTCCGCATCCGGAATCTCTATGGTGTAATCTGCCATCTTTTTAACCGCCGTATCTCCTTCGGTAACAATAGCAATCACAATTCCTTTGCGTGCTTTTACTTCCTGAATGTTGCTGATCACTTTTTCATAGGATGAGTTTTTGGTTGCAATTACCACTACCGGCATTTCTTCATCTATCAAAGCGATCGGACCATGCTTCATTTCAGCGGCCGGATAACCTTCTGCATGGATATAAGAAATTTCTTTCAACTTTAATGCCCCTTCTAAAGCAACCGGAAATCCGCTTCCCCTACCAAGAAAGAGAAAGTTTCTGGAATTAATAAACTTGGAGGCTATCGATTTAACATGATCATTTGTTAAGAGACATTTTTCTATTAAAACCGGAATGTTATCAAGTTCTGATAATAAAGAAATTAGTTTTGATTGAGTGATTGTGCCACGTTGCTGAGCCATGTAAATGGCCATAAGTGTTAGAACGGTAACCTGGGCAGTAAACGCTTTTGTAGAGGCAACTCCTATTTCGGGCCCTGCATGGGTGTAAACACCGGCATGGCTTATCCTTGGAATAGAAGCTCCAACCACATTGCAGACCCCAAATATAGTAGCTCCTTTTTCTTTTGCCAGTTCAATAGCTGCCATGGTATCGGCAGTTTCACCTGATTGTGATATCGCTATCACGATATCTTTTTCTGAGATAATTGGGTTTCGGTACCTAAACTCTGAGGCATATTCGACCTCCACAGGTATACGGGCGCACTCTTCTATCAAGTACTCCGCTACAAGACCGGCATGCCAGGAAGTTCCGCAGGCAATAATAACGATGCGGTCAATATTTTTTAATTTTTCTGCGTATTCTTTTATTCCTCCGAGCTGAACTAATCCTTGTTCCGGGTAGATCCGTCCACGCATGCAATCCCTGATTGATCGGGGCTGCTCATAGATTTCTTTAAGCATAAAATGCTCATATCCGCCTTTTTCAAGCATTTCCAACTCCAGCTCCAGCTCATGGATATATGGAGTTTGAACCACATTATCAATACTTTTTATTAAAAGTTGATCACGTTTTATGTAAGCTATTTCGTTATCATTTAAGTAAATAACGTTTTTAGTATATTCAATGATCGGTGATGCATCAGAAGCAATAAAATATTCATTATTCCCAACACCAATAACCATGGGTGATCCTTTTCTTGCGGCAATTAATTCATCTGGCTCATCCTTACTCATAATTACGATCGCATAAGCACCTATTACTTCATTAAGAGCTAAACGTACTGCTTCCCTTAAATCAAGTTTTGTTTCTTCCTGAATATCTTCTATCAGGTGAATGAGTACTTCAGTATCCGTGTCGCTCTTAAAAATATGTCCTCTTGATGTTAAGGCCTCTTTTAAAGAACCGTAATTTTCTATAATACCGTTGTGAATGATGGCCAGGCGATTATCACCCGAAGTATGTGGGTGAGAGTTGCGATCTGAAGGAGCACCGTGTGTCGCCCATCGGGTATGGCCCATGCCTGTAAACCCCGATTTATTTTTATTTTCGGTAAACAGCTCTAATTCGCTAACCTTACCGGCCTTTTTATAAATATTCATGGTTCCGTCCATCAGGGCGACACCAGCACTATCATAACCGCGATATTCTAAACGATGAAGTCCTTTAATAATGATAGGCCAGGCATCCCGGTAACCAATGTATCCTACTATTCCGCACATAAACTTTTAGCTAATTAAAGTAATGATTATCCTAAAGTCCTCTTTAACGAAACTGGGGGCTATTAGTTTACTTTAGTGTAAATAATATTTAATTTCATTTTTATTGGTAAAGTGGTATTGCCACTGCCTAATATGGTTCTGGAAACGGTGCTTGCTGAAGGAGGTAGCACCGATGCGTTATTCGCTTTAGAATCTACAGCAGTTATAAAAGTATTGTATTGAGTTAACTTTCCACTTAAAAGGTCCTGAATATAAGCCGTAAGAGTAAATCTGTATTGCTTCTTAGTGCTATCATAAAAACCGCCAAGGGAATTATCCGCCAGGCCAAGTAATACATCAGGCAAGGGCTGACGCTGATCAGCAATATCTGTGCGGTATATAATAAGTTTAGGGGAAGGAGAAAAGACATTGGATCCGGTTTCAATCTGTGCAATTAATTCTGCCTTGTTTATGATAATGTTACCTAACGCTTTTAAGTTTTGAATGTAAGGAAACTGGACGCTGGTTTTAACCCCACTTAGCGGTTGAACAAAATTGACGTCATATTTTAATAACGGATTTGCCAATTGGGTTTCTACAGCAGTGCCTGCATAGTTGTGGATAATAGTAGCTGCAGAACCGCCTGTGTTAATGTTAAACGAAGTAAGCGTAGTATCCACTACTGCTCCAACCGTATTTTTATAATAAATTTCAAGCCTACTATTTGTAGCTGCCAGGTCCAGTAAAGTTAATCCGCCAGGTCCTGTTGAGAACAACTTATTGGTTTTAATTTGCAATCCCTTAAAAAATTCATTAAAAGAAATATCTGTGACAAGACTTGTAGCCGGTGCCTTTAAAAAATTTTCAACTATAAAGGCCGGATTAATTGGTATACGAATATGAGGCGCAATCTTTTTGCTTATATCTACTTTGCCTTTTACCAGCTCTGTTACCAAAACACTATCCTTAATGTTAACTTTTACAAGCTTAGACCCTACAAGTTCAGGACCTATCAGATGTTCGGTATTGCTAAAAAAATTACTGTTCTCGGTTAAGCGATCTCTTAGTTGATATACCTCAACCATTAATTGGGAACTTGGATCTCCGGTATATTCATCCGCATATTTTAAAACCAATACAGCCGAATCTAAAACCGGTGAGGTTCCAAAAGTCAAACCATTTGAAGGAAGCGTTAAAGACATTGAAACCTTTGCATCTGTAATCCCGAAAACCGGATCATTTAAATAGCCGAATGGATATTTGGCTAAACTATTGGTTTTTACAGAATCTTCTTTAACTGTATGGCTTATTACGGTAATTGTATCTATTAAATTTCCTTTTATAGCGTAATCTGGGTCAACATCAAGGCCGATACCGTCAGGGTTTTGGCACCCTGTTAAAATAAAAAGACTTATTAACAACGTTAATAAGCCTGGGTTAAATAATCTCATATATACTTTACATTTAAGCTAGAGAAACAAGTTCTTCGTTTACAATTTCTTCGTAAAGGTTATAATAATTTTCATAATTGGAAGTCGAAACAAAATCCAATGTAGGCTTAGCAGCTTTTTTAACAAACTTTAACACTTCCGGGTTGATTTTTTCACTTCCCAAAACTACCGCGTCTGAGTAAGTGATCGCACCTATATTAAGTGCGGTAATGTCTGCCGCCTGATAAACAGTAGTGTGTTCAGGTTTCATTCCGTTCATAACCGCTTTGGCAGCAAACTTTTCATTAAGCTTACCACTAAACTCATCTTCGTATACAGAATACACTACTTTAGAATTTTTAAATGTAGGATCGTCTTTATAAAGCGTTTTTAAATAAGCCGGAACAAGCGCACTCATCCATCCATGACAATGTACTACATCCGGCGACCAGCCAAGCTTTTTAACCGTTTCTAAGGCTCCTTTGCAAAAGAAAATTGTCCTTTCATCGTTGTCATCGTAAAATTTGTTTTCTTTATCCGTGAAAACATATTTACGTTGAAAATATTCTTCATTGTCCAGGAAATAGACCTGCATTCTCGCAGCCGGGATAGAGGCTACTTTAATAATCAAAGGATTGTCGTTATCCTCAATTATAATGTTCATGCCCGAAAGACGTATCACCTCATGTAAGCGGTTACGGCGTTCGTTGATGTTTCCGAAACGCGGCATCAGGATGCGGATTTCAAATCCTTTTTCCTGCATAGCTTGTGGAAGTTGACGGGTAATTTCGGAAATTTTACTGAGTTCCAGGAAAGGCGACATCTCATGGGTAATAAACAGAAGCTTTGTTTTTGCCATCTAGAATTTTAATTTAGATTTTTTTAGGAAAGTATTTGGAACTGCAAATATAAGCATATATAATGATTTTGCCAATGTTTTCTCTAAACTTGTTTGGTGGTTTTTAAGTAATTAACCACATTTGACGGTTATATCTAACCCGTAATAAATTGAAAATTTATACATCCAGAGCAGTTCTTTCTAAATTTTTGTTAACACAGCAAAGCAGTAAAAAATCTGTGGGTCTGGTGCCCACTATGGGTGCTTTGCACAAAGGGCACCTATCTTTAATTAAAGCTGCAAAATTAAAAAATGAACTGGTTGTTTGCAGCATTTTTGTAAATCCCACCCAATTTAGCGATCCTGTAGATTTAGCGAAATACCCGCGACAGGTTGAATCTGATATTGAAAAACTTAAAGTTGCAGGTTGCGATATTTTGTTTCTGCCTGAAGTTTCTGAAATGTACTCCAAAGATGAAAAATGGCACATCGATTTAAACGGACTTGATCAGATTTTAGAGGGCCTTGTTCGTCCGGGGCATTACCAGGGTGTAACGCAGATTGTAAAAAAGCTTTTTGATACGGTTAAACCGGATACTGCATTTTTTGGCCAGAAGGATTACCAGCAGTACATGGTGATTTCAGAAATGGTGAGGCAATATTCTCTGCCCTTACAACTGATTATGTGCCCGATAATACGGGAAGAAGACGGACTGGCAATGAGCTCCAGAAATATTTATTTAAGTGAAGATCAACATAGGGAGGCACTAGCTCTGAACAAAGGCCTACAGTTGGCTGCCAGTTTATTTTCTTCTTCCTCCATTTTGGAAATCAAAAAAAAAGTTCTTCAATTTTTAAAAAACGAACCAGGTATCACTTTGGAGTATTTTGAAATCTGCGATAGCAAAACCCTCAAAACAGTCGAAGAAAAGAAACCCGGAAACCTTGTCGCGTTAATTGCCGCACGCATTGGCAGCATCCGCCTGATTGATAATATTTTATTGGGTTAAGACATCGGCAGGCAGGTTACAGCTCTGCTAGCGTTTGCCATTTGGTACAAGTATACGGCCTTCGCCTTGTGCGTTTGTGTACTTTACCATTTTATTGGGTCAAGTTATCGGCACACCCGTTACACCCCGATATTTGAGCTGACTAAAAGTTTTATTAAATTTGCGTCATGGTTATTGAGGTCTTAAAATCTAAAATTCATCGCGCTAAAGTTACCCAGGCCGAATTAAATTATGTAGGAAGCATCACCATAGATGAAGACTTGCTGATTGCGGCTAACATGATACCGAATGAAAAAGTTCAAATTGTAAACAACAATAACGGGGCACGTTTTGAAACCTATGTTATTAAAGGTGAGAAAGGCTCCGGGATAATCTGCTTAAATGGTGCTACCGCTCGCCTGGCACAAGTTGGTGATATCGTTATTATTATGTCATTTGCCCACATGGATTTTGAGGAAGCTAAAAATTATCACCCGATTCTGATTTTTCCTGACGAGCATAACAAACTGGTCCATTTTTCCTGATTAATGAAAAAACTAAGCAAAAACGAGATTGTTCATAAGAAGATTTATAACTCTTTAGATGAATTTAAACATCAGTTAAACATTTGGCGATTTGAGGGGAACAGAATAGTTTTTACAAACGGTTGTTTTGACCTGATTCATTTAGGGCATATAGATTATCTCGCTAAATCAGCTGATTTGGGCACCAAACTCGTTGTTGGATTGAATTCAGACTTGTCAACTTCTAATCTTAAAGGCCCTAATCGTCCTGTTACCCACCAGAAATCGCGATCAGCTATTCTGGCTTCTTTATTTTTCGTTGATGCCGTTATTCTATTTGATAACGCAACCCCTATAAATCTAATAACCGGTATTAAGCCCGATGTTTTAGTAAAAGGTGCGGATTATAACCTGCATGAAATTGTCGGGGGTCAGGTTGTTTCAGAAAATGGGGGAGAAGTTAAAACGATAGAATTTTTGGCTGGATATTCAACTACGTCCATCATCAATAAAATTAAGGCATCGTAACCCCAGCGAATTAATTTAACGGCATAAAATCCAGCACTTTGCGAACTAAGTGTAAAAATTAACACACAAATCAAATCCTGAACTATAAATATTAATTTTGATCCTGTTAACTTATTTAATATGTATTTCCAACTTTCCGAAGAACAAGAAATGATCAGGAAAGCTGCAAGAGATTTTGCTCAAACTGAGCTTAAACCTGGAGTAATAGATCGTGACGAACACCAGCGATTTCCTGTTGAGCAGATAAAAATGCTTTCTGAACTCGGTTTTTTGGGTATGATGGTGGATACCAAGTACAATGGTTCAGGCCTTGATGCGGTCTCTTATGTTTTGGCCATGGAGGAATTGTCGAAAGTAGACGCATCAACCTCTGTTGTAGTATCTGTTAATAACTCTCTGGTTTGTTTTGGGATAGAAAAGTATGGCAACGATTATCAGAAAGAAAAATTTCTAAAACCACTTGCTTCCGGAGAAAAAATTGGTGCCTTTTGCTTATCTGAGCCAGAAGCGGGTTCTGATGCTACATCTCAAAAGACTACCGCGATAGATATGGGTGATCATTACCTCATTAACGGCGTAAAAAATTGGATTACAAATGGAATCAGCGCTTCGATTTTTATTGTGATCGCACAAACAGATACCTCAAAAGGCCATCGCGGCATTAACGCTATTATTATTGAAAAAGGGATGGATGGTTTCACCGCCGGACCTAAAGAGAATAAGCTGGGTATCCGCGGTTCTGATACCTGTTCCCTGATGTTTAATGATGTAAAAGTGCCTAAGGAAAACCGGATAGGTGAAGATGGTTTTGGATTCAAATTCGCGATGAAAACGCTTGAAGGCGGCCGGATCGGAATTGCGGCGCAAGCTGTAGGAATTGCTTCCGGTGCTTACGAACTGGCTTTAAATTACTCTAAAGAAAGAAAAGCTTTCGGCAAGCACATTGCGGACCATCAGGCTATACAGTTTAAATTGGCCGATATGGCTACAGAAATTGAGGCCGCCAGATTGTTATGTTTAAAAGCAGCCTGGCTTAAAGATAACGGTCTGCCATATGCCCAGGCCAGTTCAATGGCCAAGCTTTACGCTTCTCAAATTGCTATGAAAACTACTGTAGAAGCCGTTCAGATTCATGGCGGATATGGATTTGTAAAAGAGTATCACGTTGAACGCTTAATGCGTGATGCAAAAATCACACAGATTTACGAAGGGACTTCAGAAATTCAAAAAATAGTCATATCAAGAGAGGTTTTAAAGTAATTGATTATGTCGGCACAAAGATTTTTTTTAATTGTATTTGTACCATTTATTTTAGTTTTAACGATACTATCATGCAGCCAAGTTGAAAAGCAAACATTACAGGCAGGAATTTGGCGGGCAACATTAAAAACCAAACTTGGAGCCGAGATTCCTTTTAATTTTGAAGTGCTGGATTCAGCAGACAAAAAACTGATTCACATTATTAATGGCGAAGAACGTTTTCGCGTGGATGAAATTACGCTTAAAGACGATTCGGTTACTATTCAAATGCCTTTGTTTGAATCAGAAATCAGGGCGTTATTGGTTAATAACAATCTTTCCGGAAAATGGGTTAAGCATCTTAGAGACACCAATCCGGAAATGGAATTTACCGCTGTTCCAAATGCTACCTGGAGATTTTTCAACACCGACGTTACAGCAAACTATGATCTAAGTGGACGCTGGTCTGCTACTTTTCTAAGTAGTGATAAAAAAGATACAACGGTCGCTATTGGTGAGTTTAAACAAAATAACACCAGATTAACCGGAACTTTTTTAACATCAACCGGCGATTATCGCTTCCTTGAAGGAACGGTTTCTGACAATAAATTATATCTTTCTTGCTTTGATGGATCTCATGCTTATCTATTTACAGGAAAACTTATAAACGACAGCACCATCGCAAGTGGTACTTTTCATTCGGGTTTAACATCCATGGAAACATGGACAGCAAAAAAAGATGAACATGCTATTTTGCCTGATGCCTACTCTCTTACAGGTTTAAAGTCCGGTTTTGATAAATTAGAATTTAGTTTCTTAAACCTGAATAATGAGAAGATTTCTTTGGCAGATAATAAATTTAAAAACAAAGTTGTAGTTGTACAGTTTTTTGGTTCATGGTGCCCTAACTGCATGGATGAAACAGCTTATCTTTCTTCATTTTACGATACGTACAAAAATAAAGGGGTAGAAATTATTGGTTTGGCTTATGAGCGATCAACTGATTTAGAACGGTCAAAAAAGAGCGTTAGACGGATGAAAGATAGGTTTAACGTAAAATACGATATGCTCATTACCGGTTACACAGATAATAAATTGGAAGTAGTAAAAAGTTTACCGATGCTTGATCAGTTTGTTGCTTTCCCAACAATTATACTTGTGGATAAATCCGGAAAAGTTAGAAAAATTCATACTGGATTTAGTGGGCCTGGAACGGGAAGTCATTATACTGATTTTGTAAAAGAATTTGAAAATAATATCAATAACCTACTTGCAGAAAAATAATTATCAATGAAAATTAAATATTTTATGTGCTGTCAATTAGTGGCAGCATTTTTTTTAATTTCTTGCTCGGCATCTCGTAAGGAGATCTTAGATCCGGTAAACATTACCGAAAATGTAACTGGCTTAAATTATCGTGGTAGTTACCCCAAACTAACAGATATCATTCATACACGATTAGATATAAGTTTTAATTGGGACAGTGCGTATGTGCTTGGAATAGCCACAATTGAGGCCAAACCATATTTTTATCCTTCAGATAACCTGGTTTTAGATGCCAACGGTTTTAAAATTAATTCTGTTTCACTTAAAGTTAAAGAAGAAAAAACACCCCTACGTTACACTTACGATGGAAAAAAACTTACCATTAAGCTAAACAAAATCTATACCCGCGATCAAAAATACTTGGTCTACATAGATTATGTGGCGATGCCATACAAGCTAAAAGCAGGAACCGACATTTATTCTGAGGGTAATCGTGGAATTTATTTTATAAACAAGGATGGGAAAGATAAGACCAAGCCACGGCAAATTTGGACACAAGGAGAAACGGAGTGTAATTCCAGTTGGTTTCCAACTATAAATGACCCTCAGGAGAAAATGACGCAAGAAATTAATCTTACTGTAGCAGATGAGTTTGTTACTCTATCAAACGGATCTTTAGAATACACCAGTATGAACGGCGACGGAACACGTACAGACAGCTGGCGTCAGGAATTACCACATTCAACTTATCTTACCATGCTCGCGGTGGGAAATTTTAAAATTACCCGGGATAAGTGGCGGGAAAAGGAGGTAAATTATTATACTGAACCGGCTTTCGCATCAACTGCAAAGTTGGTATTTGGTAAAACACCTGAAATGATTGAGTTTTTTTCTAAAAAACTAGGAGTTGATTACCCCTGGGAAAAATATTCGCAGATTGTGGTAAGGGATTTTGTAAGTGGTGCGATGGAAAACACTTCTGCAACGGTTTTATTTGATAAGTTAAATCTTACAGAAGGAGAGTATCTGGATGAAAATTATGAAGATATTATTTCTCATGAACTGTTTCATCACTGGTTTGGGGATTTGGTTACCGCCGAATCTTGGGCCAATCTGCCTTTGAATGAATCTTTCGCTACTTATGGAGAATATTTATGGGAAGAATATAAATACGGTCGTGAAACTGCCGACGTAAAAGGTTTGGAAGATATGCTTGCTTATTTAAGCGGATCAAGGCAGAAGCAAGTTGATGTAATCAGATATAATTACGCTGATAAAGAACAGATGTTTGATGAAGTTACCTATCAAAAAGGTGGCCGTATACTCCATATGCTAAGGAAAACAGTTGGTGATGAGGCTTTTTTCAAAGGCCTTACTATTTATCTGACCCGAAACGCTTATAAAACCGCGGAGATAGCAGATTTAAGAATGGCAATGGAGGAAGTTTCAGGCCTGGATCTTAACTGGTTTTTTAATCAATGGTTTTTAGCGTCGGGACACCCTCTTTTAACTATAAAAACGGGATATGATTTTGAAAAGAAATTAGCAACTATAAACATTCAGCAAACTCAGAACCTTTCAACAATACCTTTGTACCGCATACCCATGTTTGTGGATATTTATGTAAACGGAAAAGTAGATAGAAAAGAAATCGTTTTGGACAAGCAAAATCAAAACTTTAGTTTTTCATATTTAAGTCAGCCTGATTTAATTAATGTGGATGCCGAAAAGTCTGTACTATCAGTTAAAACTGAAACCAAATTATTATCGCAAAACGTTTTTCATTATAAAAACGGACCCTTATTTATGGACCGATTTGAGGCATTGCTTGCTTTGCAGCCTCAAAAATCTGAGCTCTTTGCCCGGCAAATTTTTATGTCTGCATTGGCAGATAGTAATTCAACTATAAGGCAATTAGCCCTTGGTTTCATTAATAATTTGCAGCCCGACGAAAAACTATCTGTATATAATCAGATCCGTGAAATGGCTTTGAAAGATCCGGTTTCTTTAGTCAGGGCTGCGGCTGTAACAGTTTTATCAAAGTTATACGCAGATAAACAAAACGACGATGTTTTTGAAAAAACCTCCAAAGACAAGGCACCAAGTGTAATTAAAGCTACACTCGGGGCCAGAAGGTAAATCTGCAGATGAAAGATTGTAGTAAGCTATTTCCTAAACTGCTAACTCTTAAAATCTTAACTAAACACGGTCTTTACTGAATGCGCCAAACAGCATTTTGATCAAAGCAAGTATAATGGCGAAAATCATAGCGGAGAAGAATCCGTTCGTATTAAAGCTATCCATCAAGCTGTCAACTAATAAAACCATTAGAACCGTAATAATAAATGACATTAACCCCAACGTTAAAAAATTGATCGGGAATGTTAGCAGTCGCAGTATTGTTCCGATAGTTGCGTTGGCCAGGGCGATAAGGATACCGGCAATGATGGCATTTCCAAATCCGTTTACCGTTACGCCCGGAAGTAGGTAAGCCGCAATCGCTACGGCGGCTCCCATTAGTAAAATTTCAATAATTAATCTCATATTGGGTTAGTTTAAGTAAGGTTAATTAACTGTGAAGGTGAAAAATCTGTTTCATTTTATTCTAATTTTTTTTTTGGTTTCTGTATCATGCAATTCAAAATCATCTCAAAAAAATTTGAACAGCAAATTATATTTAGCACTCTCCCTTGATAGTACCACTATTGAACTGCACGGAATGCCGGAAGATGTTCTGAATTATTTTAAAACCAAAAAGATTGATGAGAAAGTATGGGAAAGTTTTTTTGCCGTTTATCCGGAGACAAAAAATAAGGAATTAAAAGATTTTCAACTAGCTATAAAAGGGAAATATAGGGTAAGAGATAGTTTGATCGTATTCTTACCTCACATTAATTTTGTAATTGACAGCAGTTATTTTGCCCGTTGCTACAGCCAGAATCTTTTGTCAAAACCTTCGGATATTTTACTTGGTAAAAAGATATCAGGAAAAAAACCAATAGCAGAATTAGAATTTACACGGTAAGCCGAATTCAATTACAACTTTTACTATTTTAGATTTGCCCTTTTGCAGCTTCAAAAAAATATTTATATTTGCTTAAATCTGAATAGAGTCCCGATCATTCCGGGACTCTTTTTTTTACCAAATAATTTTGGATGGCATTATTAATTAAGTATGAACATTGAAAATCGGGTAATTCAGTTAATTGAAGACAAAATCTTCGATCGTCCTGATCTTTTTATTGTTGACGTTAAAATGCACTCCAGTGGTCTGCTCACTATATTAATGGATGGCGATAATGGAATTGGGATTAAAGATTGTGCTGCTATCAGTCGTCATGTAGGATTTTATTTAGAGGAAGAAAATGTTATTGAACAAGCTTACAACCTGGAAGTCTCCTCCCCCGGTATTGATACACCTTTAAAATCTTTACGGCAATACCGTAAAAATATTAATCGCTATTTAACTATCACCATGAATAATGGTATACAGCACGAAGGAAAGCTTATCAGTTTAAACGATTTAGAGCTAACTATTGAAGAAAATATAAATTCTACAGGTGCCACCAAACAAAAAAATAAAAAAGTAGAAATGATTGAAAGTTTAATACAAATTGATCAGATAGCTGAAAGTAAAGTGTTAATTTCATTTAAGTAATAAAATGAGCAGTATAAATTTAATTGATTCATTCCAGGAGTTTAAGGACTTTAAGAACATTGACCGCCCTACAGTAATTAGTGTATTGGAAGAAGTTTTTCGAAGCATGTTGCGCAAGCGCTTCGGTACGGATGAAAATTGCGACGTAATTGTAAATCCCGATAATGGGGATTTGGAAATATGGCGCACGCGTACGGTTATGGAAGACGGATTTTCTGAAGATGATGATCTGGAAATTGAGATAGCGGAAGTAAAGAAAATAGACCAGGATATGGAAGTTGGTGACGACTTTATTGAACAGATCACACTTGAAAGTTTTGGCCGCAGAGCCATATTAGCCGCAAGACAAACTTTGGTATCTAAAATTCTTGAACTTGAAAAAGACGAAATTTTTAAAAAATACAAAGATCGTGTGGGCGAAATAGTTACCGGTGAGGTTTACCAGGTTTGGAAAAAGGAAACTTTGGTTCTAGACGATGAAGGGAATGAGCTTTTGTTGCCAAAAACAGAACAGATCCCTGCGGATTATTTTAAAAAGGGTGATACCGTAAGAGCGATTATCGACAAGGTAGACATGGTAAATAGTAATCCCAAAATCATTATATCGCGAACAGCGCCTGAATTTTTACAGCGCCTTTTTGAAATGGAAGTCCCAGAAATATTTGACGGGCTGATAACGATAAAAAAAATTGTACGGGAACCCGGTGAAAGAGCAAAGGTTGCAGTTGAATCTTATGATGACCGTATTGATCCGGTTGGTGCATGTGTGGGGATGAAAGGCTCCAGAATACATGGAATTGTAAGAGAACTTAAGAATGAAAATATTGATGTTATAAACTATACTAATAACATTTCATTATACATCCAAAGAGCGTTGAGCCCGGCGAAAATTACCAGCATCAAATTGGATGATGAGGAAAAAAGGGCCGCTGTGTATCTTAAACCAGATCAGGTCTCTTTAGCCATAGGTCGTGGTGGCCATAACATCAAGTTAGCCGGTAAATTAACCGGCTACGAGATTGATGTATACAGAGAGGCTCATGAGGATGAAGAAGATGTGGATATTGAAGAATTTTCTGACGAAATTGAAGGATGGGTTATCGATGAATTTAAAAAGATTGGACTGGATACTGCAAAATCAATATTAGAATTATCGTCAGAAGAATTAGTTAAACGTACTGATCTTGAAGAAAATACGGTTAAAGAGGTGTTGGAAATTTTAAGGACAGAATTTGAATAAATCGCATTTTGTAGTTTTACCTAAGACATAACTTGTAACGCTTAAATATGCGAGACAAAATTAAAAAATGTACTTTTGTAAAAAAATAGCAAGGTTAAATAATAAATGTCAGAAGGCAAAAGCACAAATTTACTAAAAGCCGCAAAAGAGTTAAATATCGGTTTATCAACAGCGGCTGATTTTTTGGGGAAAAAAGGGCATCTGGTAGATGCTCGTCCGAACACAAAGCTTTCGGATGAAATGTATGAAGTTCTTCTGAAAGAATTTCAGGGTGATAAAAATGTGAAGGATGAAGCCAAGCAAATTGTAATTGGCAGAATGCGAAGAGATGAAACACCAATTCCAACATCACCCGAAAAAGTCGAATATTCTCGTAACAAAGATTTTGATCAGGAAGAAATCCTGATTAAAAATGTAAATGCATACCCGGCACCGGTAGAAAAACCACATGTTGTTTCTCCGGAATTGAAAATGGAGCTGAAGGGCGATGAACCTAAAGTAGGATCCGAAAGTACGTTGCCGGGCGTAAAAGTAGTTGGCAAAATTAATTTGGAAAACTTAAACGCCAGACCACGTCCGGAAAAGAAAGAACCAAAACCAGAAAAAATTGAGTTAAAACCTGAGATCCCTAAGGTTGAAGGAAATGTTGTTGAAAAACCAATTTCAATTAAAGCGGAAATAATTCAACCTCCTGCCACAGAAATTAAACACGTTGAAAAAGAACCGGAAATTATAGAACACAGGCTTGCTTCTGAACCTGAAAGAAAACCTGAAGTTGTTGCTGAGCCTGTTCAGCCAGAAATTTTAAATGTTCAGGCACAACCTGCTTCGCAAACTGAGGTTAATAAGCAGGTGGAGCCGGTAAATGGAGAAACTACCATTGTTGCCGATGAAAATCAGCCTCCTGAACTTTATAGAGCAAAGACAGATAGTCTAGTTGGGCCTAAAATCATTGGTAAAATAGAGCTTCCGGTTCAATCTTCTCGCCGTGGTCAGCCTGTAGCTTCTTCTAGCGCAGCAGCTAACGATCATAAGCGAAAGCGTAAACGTAAAGATCATCAGCCTGGAGTTCAGGGCCAGAATCAGGGATCACCTCAAGGTGCAAACCGACCTGCAAACAACAATCCACCAACAAATAGTGTAACTGGCGCAAGGCCACCGTTTAGAGCCAACACTTCTGGGCCAAATAATCGCGGGCCCCAAACGGGAGGAAATTCTCCGAGACCTGATTTCAGGAACAAACCACGGATACCAGATGGACCGAAAGCAGAACCAACAGATAAAGAGATACAAGATCAGATAAAAGCTACACTTGCTCGTTTAAGCGGGGCCGGTAAATCTGGTAAGTTTGCGCAACGTGCTAAATTACGCCGCCAAAAGCGTGATGATGTGGCCCAAACCGCAGAAGATGCGGCAATGGAACGTGAACTGCAATCGAAGATTTTACGTGTTACCGAATTTGTAACAGCGAACGAATTGGCGAATATGCTTGATGTTCAGGTTACGCAGATCATATCAACCTGTATGAGTTTAGGTATGTTTGTTTCCATCAATCAGCGTTTAGATGCTGAAACGTTAACTATCGTTGCGGATGAATTTGGATATGAAATAGAATTTGTAAAGCCTGAAGACGAAGAAACCAATACTCTCGAAGAGCCGGATTCTGATGCGGATCTTTTAACACGTGCGCCAATTGTAACCGTAATGGGTCACGTGGATCACGGTAAAACATCGTTATTAGACTTTGTACGTAAAGCAAATGTAATTGCGGGTGAGGCCGGTGGCATAACACAGCATATTGGTGCTTACGAAGTTAAATTGGATAACGACCGTAGTGTAACTTTTTTAGATACTCCAGGCCACGAAGCTTTTACAGCGATGCGAGCCCGTGGTGCTAAGGTTACTGATATTGCCATTATTGTAATTGCTGCGGATGACAGTGTGATGCCTCAAACAAAAGAAGCGATCAATCATGCGCAAGCCGCGGGTGTCCCTATTGTTTTTGCTTTTAGTAAGGTAGATAAACCGGGAGCGAATACAGATAAGATCCGCGAGCAGTTATCAGCAATGAATATTTTGGTTGAAGAATGGGGTGGCAAATATCAAAGCCAGGAGATATCTGGTAAAACAGGTTTAGGTGTTGATCTTTTACTTGAGAAGGTTTTGCTTGAAGCAGATCTTCTTGATTTAAAAGCAAATCCAGAGAAACGTGCCATAGGTACTGTAATTGAAGCTGCTTTGGATAAAGGCCGGGGAATTGTTACAACAGTTTTAATACAGGCTGGAACTTTAAGAGTTGGTGATCCGATCCTTGCCGGCTGTTTTTCTGGCAGGGTAAAAGCCTTGCACAATGAACGCGGTCAGAAAGTTGAGCAGGCCGGCCCTTCCACACCTGTTCAGGTGTTAGGTATGCAGGGTGCTCCAACTGCCGGCGATCGCTTTAATTCACTTGAAAGTGAAGTTGAAGCAAGAGAAATTGCCAATAAACGTTTGCAATTGCAACGTGAGCAAGGCTTACGTACTCAAAAACACATTACCCTTGACGAAATTGGAAGACGTTTGGCCATTGGAAACTTTAAAGAATTAAACATCATTGTTAAAGGTGACGTGGATGGTTCGATTGAGGCTTTATCAGACTCATTGTTAAAACTTTCTACTGAAGAAATACAGGTTAATATTATCCACAAATCAGTTGGTCAAATTTCAGAATCTGATGTGTTGTTAGCATCTGCTTCAGATGCCATTATCATTGGTTTCCAGGTGCGACCATCAGCAAGTGCACGTAAACTCGCCGAGCAGGAACAAATTGATGTTCGTCTGTATTCTATTATTTACGATGCGATTAACGAAGTGAAAGCGGCGATGGAAGGTATGTTAGCACCTTCCTTTGTTGAAAAAATTACTTCCAACGTGGAGATTCGTGAAGTGTTTAAAATTACCAAAGTGGGTACCATCGCAGGTTGTATGGTGCTGGACGGAAAGATTACCCGAAACAGCAAGATCCGTATCATTCGGGATGGCGTAGTTATTTACTCAGGTGAACTGGCCTCGTTAAAACGTTTCAAGGATGATGTTAAAGAGGTAGTGAAGGGTTATGAGTGTGGTTTGAATATTCAGAATTTTAATAATATTGAAGTTGGGGATATCGTTGAATCTTACGAACAGGTTGAAGTAAAAAGGAAGCTCTAATAATTTATCAGAAATACTTGAAAGCGACTGAAAGGTCGCTTTTTTTGTTTTGGAACCAAACCCCTTATCATTAAATATTTATGACTCAACCAAGAACATGTAAAATATGCCATTTTTCATTTTCAGCTCAGTATACTTTCCGTGAAATGATGTTTGGTACCCGTGATGAGTTTCTTTATTATGAATGTTCTAACTGCGGCTGTTTACAAATTGCCGAAGTTCCAAAGATTATCGAGCGTTATTATCCCGCACATTATTACTCGTTCAATTTAAAAATTCCAGAATTAATAAAAAGAAAATCCGGGCTCATGGCGGTTATTCAAAAGCTCTCGTTAAATAAAAAAGAGCGTAAATTAAGAAAAGGAGCCTATAGCTACCTTCTTCCAATTCATATTGAAAAGCATCATAAAATATTAGATGTTGGGTGCGGAAAAGGGGAGCTTATTTGCCGCCTTTATAACATGGGGTTTGAGAATGTGAGTGGCACTGACGAATATTTGCCGGAGGAGATCGATTATGGCCGTGACGTAAAAGTCATGAAACAA
>JACMND010000029.1 GCA_014378705.1 Pedobacter sp.
AGATTATCTGTAGCGGTAGTATAAAGCAACCTGTTTGTTCCACCGAAAGTACTCAATCCCGTTCCGCCATTAGCCACACTTAATTGCCCGGTCCAGCCAAGAGTGTGCGTTGTTCCGGTAGAAGTAATGGTTTGGTTTGTTCCATTTACAAAAGTTTGGGAAGCGCCTGTTAACCCATTCAGTGAAGTGATTCCGCCAATGCTGCTAATCGGCTGCCATGCGGTTCCGTTATAATAATTTAACTGGCTGGTGCTTGTGTTGTAAACTAAAAGACCGGTTGCCGGTGTAACAACCGCATTTCGTTCGGTAGTGGTCATCCGGGGCGGTAAAAAACCCGCAGTGGTTGACCTAAGTTCCAAAATGGAAGATACATGAGGTGTAATTGAAACATTGCTGATACCCATTTGGGCATACAAATTATTGCTGCACAATAAAAAAACTGCAATTGAGATAGCACAGTTTACTGCGATATGTTTTTTAAAAGCAGTTAGAAGTGAACTAACTAAGATTAAAATTACCGGTGTATTAAATATGGAAAAAGATTGGTTAGTATATTTTTTCATTTCTTAAACTTGATTATTTGGGGCGAGCCTAAAATCAAACTAATTTAGGTTTAGATATACCTTCGCGAACGTTTCTGGTTTAGCGTCAGGCTGGGCGGCGTATTCCACTTTAATTTTCCCGGCATGGTAGTTTACCCCTTTGTTTAAGTTAATTACAAACAATCGTTTTGAATTCGGGGTGTATATAGAAATTCCCTTTGCAATGCCTATCAAGGTATTTTTGCCTTGCGGCGATACGTGGGTAATGGTCAGGTCTCCATATATTGAGAAATTCCCATCACGGTTAATTTGCATCTTCAATTGAGGGGTGTCCCCGCCCTCCATTTGATATTGAATATTTGTAATATCCGCCTTTGTAAGGGTTTCACCTGAACGGATAATTACAGGAATACTGATTCCAAATACAGGGTTTAAACTAATGGATATGTTTTTGGAAGTATCTTTAAATATTTGCCCCAAAGGTTTTTCAGCATGTACTGCTCTAAAATATAAGTGAGAGCGATATTCTCCGGGCAATAGCAGATTGGTACGTGTAAGTTGAACTTTAACAACCTGAGCCTCATTTGGCCCTAAAGTAACGGTACGTGGGAAAATTCTTAAAAACTTATCCGCAAAGCGTTGTAACGAATCAGGTTGACTGATTTCTTCAAAACTACCATTCTCTTTCATTCGATATTGCACAAGGGAAATATTGTAGCTGGCGGTATCCGTGCCAGTATTAGCAAGGTTTAAAGATATAACCCTGTTTTTTCCTTCAAAAACTACTCTTTTAGGATTGACCAGTAGGTTTCCTTGAGCCTTAATTTCTGCAGTATGAACAATTATTGGAAAAAATATAAAGAAAAATCGTACAATAAATTTAGAAGGTGACGGAGCTTGCATTTTTTGAGGGTTAATTTTGCTCGTATACTTTAAAGAAGAACTATAGGTTCAGTTTAAAATATTATTAGCGAAGAAAAGCTACCAATCAGCAGCTTTTCTTTAAACAAATCATACTTTAATTATAGTTCACAGAAACATTAAATGTACCTGAATACACACCTGCGGTTTGAACGGCAGCAACTGTTAGTACTCCTCCAACATAAAAAACCTGAGATCCAGCTGTTAATGTTCCGGCTGTCAGATCACTCTCAGAGCAATTTGGAACAATGATCATATTTGTTCCGGTACCAGTTAAAGTAATAGAAGCCGGGAGTGTAATGGTGTAAACGCTTGCACCTTCGCCCGTTACGGTAAATTTTGCTGCTTGTACAGTTCCTGTTACAGCCGGCAAAGTAACTCCGGGATCTGCTGTCCGTGTAGGAGTGGCACTGGCCGGTAATGTTACATCGCCTCCGGGGGAGGTTGGGTTTAATGCAAGGTTACCAAAATTCATATCTAAATTTTTGGTAAGAGAGATAGGTGTAATGATGGTTGCGGTTGCAGTTGCTGATGCACTTGATTGTGCATAGGAATTTACAAAAAAACCAATAGTCAGGAACGCCAATAAAATAACTTTTTTCATTTTTATAAGTTTAAACATTTAAATTAATTCTCAATACGGTTAAGTAATCTATTTGTTACAGTGGTATAGAGATCTTTTGTTAAAACCTTATTTGGAGTGTAATGGAGGCAATTTTTTTATTATAAATAATAATAAAGCTTATGAATGAGAAAGCATACTTATTAAAGAGAAAGAATTTTTATGCTTTGATAAGCTCAAACTAAAATCTTAAATTTCTGCATTAATGGCTTTCCAAAGTAGATCTTTTAATTCAAGAAGTTTTTTTTGGGCAACAGAAGAAATAAAAATGTAAGGAAGTTTTGGCAATTCTGCGATCATCTCCGTCATTAACTCATCATCCAACAAATCAGATTTGCTGATGGCAAGGATGCGTGGTTTTTGCATCAAATCAGGATTGTAAACCTGTAGTTCGTTCAGCAATATTTCATATTCCAGTTTGATGGTTCTGTTGGTGTCGGCTGGAATCATAAAAAGTAACACTGAATTACGCTCAATATGTCTTAAAAACCGAATTCCTAAACCTTTGCCCTGTGATGCTCCCTCAATGATACCGGGAATATCGGCCATTACAAATGATTTGTTATTACGATAGGCAACAATACCTAAGTTAGGTACAAGTGTTGTAAAGGCATAATCAGCAATTTCTGGCTTGGCAGCCGATAGAACAGACAATAAAGTTGATTTACCTGCATTTGGAAATCCTACCAAACCAACGTCAGCAAGTATCTTTAATTCAAGTATCATCCATTCTTCCTTGCCGGGTTCACCTGGTTGGCTATATCTGGGAGTTTGTTGGGTTGGTGTTTTAAAGTGTGAGTTTCCCTGGCCACCACGGCCCCCGGCAGTTAGGATTTTAGTTTCGCCGTCAAGGGTAATTTCAAAGAGAACCTCACCTGTTTCGGCATTGCGGGCGATTGTGCCTAAAGGTACTTCCAGGATTTCATCTTCGCCGGTTCTCCCTGATTTATTACCGCTTGAACCAGGAAACCCATTTTCGGCTATAATATGCTTTCTGTATTTTAAATGAAGCATCGTCCATAGCTGATTATTGCCTTTTAATATGATATGTCCGCCACGGCCACCATCACCTCCGTCCGGTCCACCTTTTGAAGTTAATATATCCCTGTGCAAATGTGAAGATCCGGCACCTCCATGCCCGGAACGGCAGCAAACTTTTACGTAATCAACAAAATTAGAACCTTGCGACATGTACTTAAAAAATGAAATTTAATGGAATATGATATACAGGCCTTCGCCTATAATAGATGGAAAAAGTTGATCCGATTAGTATATGCAGTATTTAAAGATCACTAATAACTTTTTTTATGGATAGAAATATTTCATCGATATTTCCCATTCCATCAATGCGGCAAAACTTATCCTGTTTTTTATAGTAATCTGCTACCACAGCAGTTTTACCATTATATTCTTCTATCCTGCGGGCAATTATTTCAAGGTTTGCATCATCCGGGCGACCGGATTTTTGTCCTCTGAGAAGCAGCCTGTTTAGCAACTCCTGGTTATCAACTTCTAAAGCAATCATACTTGAAATTTCAGAACCCTTACTCTTAAGTAAACCATTTAATGCTTCTGCCTGGGCAACCGTGCGTGGAAATCCGTCAAATATAAATCCTGGGGCATTTTTGTGTGAATCCAATTTATTGCTGATCATGCCAATCACTACTTCATCAGGAACTAAAATGCCTGCATCCATCAAATTTTTAGCTTCTAAACCTAATTTTGTACCATTTGTAATCTCGTTTCTAAGAATATCACCCGTTGAAAGATGTACCAAATTATATTCTTCGATCAAATTATGTGATTGTGTACCTTTTCCGGCACCGGGAGGACCAAATAAAACTAAATTAAGCATCCTGTTTTTTGTTAAATTTAAAAAAGCCTTTCCGAAAGTACGAAAGGCTTTTGAAATACCGCTTCTGCGGAATGGTACGTGCACCTGAAGGGAGTCGAACCCCTAACCTCCTGATCCGTAGTCAGGTGCTCTATCCAATTAAGCTACAGGTGCCTTTAAACGGATTGCAAAAATATGTTTTCTTTTTAAACTTGCTCAAGTTATTTTTAATTACTTGCAGTGCACACCGGTTTAAGCAATGATATGCTAGGAAAAAGTTTACCTCTTCAATAAATTTAATTGATTTTCAACAATCTGTAATCCTTCAGTAAAAGAATGTGGGTTATAGCCAAGTTCCTGAATGGATTTTTGAAGAACAAATCCGGTCCTTTCCGGTCGTGTAGCTGCCTGATTAAGGCTAGCAGATTTTATGGGGCTAATTATTGACTTATCAAGTTTCCAGTGATCCGCTACTTTTTCTACTAACTCCAGAATGCTCATCATATCTTTTCCGGATGCGTTAAAAATTCCTCGGGCATTCTTATTAACAGCCAACAGGCAACATTCGGCAAGGTCTTCGGCAAGGGTCGGCATCCGCCACTGGTTGTCTACTACATTAATATTCTCGCCTTTTTCAAGCGCACTTTTAGCCCATAAAACAATATTAGACCGGCTCATGTCATAAACTATTCCATAAACTAGAATGGTTCGTAATATGGCCCATTGGCAATTTGAGCCTTGTACCAATTTTTCTGCTTCCAGTTTGGTTACCCCATAATAACTTAAGGGATGCGGCTCATCTTCTTCGGTGTAAGGTCCATTTTTACCATCAAATATAAAATCTGTAGATAAATGCAGCAGGTAAACATTGAATTTTTCACATGCTTTTATCAGAATCTTTACAGTTTCAACATTTAATTCCCAGCATTCTTCTTTTTTGTTTTCGCATAAATCAACATTGGTCATTGCTGCGGTATGGATCACAACATCAGGCCTGAAATGATTAAACACCTTAAAAACGTTTTCGGAATTGCGAACATCCATTTCAGTATATTCAAAGTTTCCAGATCCGGCGAACCTGTTAACACCTTTAGATGTGGCTATTAATTTTAACTGCGGATCTTTACTTATAATTTGAGTTAATTTCTGACCAACTAAGCCGTTACTCCCTGTTACTAAAATCTTCATGTTTGCTGTTGATGATATCGGCAGAATCTGATTGGTTAAAAAAGGTTAATTGTAACCGATTAATAGTTCGCCACAAACCTTAAGATTTAAAGGTTTTTCAACAAATTGAGTCACTTTGGAGTAACCTCTAGCTTTTTTAAGATCCTCCGGATCAATTGAAGCACTGACAATAATCACTGAAATATGAAGGCTGGAATTTTCAATCAAATCCAAAAATTGCCAACCATCCATAACCGGCATATTCAAATCTAAAAAAATCAAGTACTGGTTCTTGTTGTCCTGTTCTAATATAAAATTATATGCGGTTTGGCCATTTTTAAATGGCAATGGCAAGCTGCATAAACCACTATCTTTAACAATTAAAGTGTGAAGGAAAACAATAATATCATCGTCATCAACAATGAGTACTTTCGGATTCTTCATGTCTTTTTATTCGGTAAAAATTTTTCCATATAAGTTTAACTATTTATGGTTTTATTAAGTTTATAGTTGAATACCTACTTGTATATCGCAAATAAATAAAAAAAAACAACAAGCTGAAAGGCTTACAATTATATTTAGAAAATAAATTTACAAACTACAAACTAAAAACTATGAAAGCGTTCTCTCATTTTATTTTCTCCCTGAGTTTTTTTATCGTGATGATGAATACCGGATATTCTCAGACTACTCAAAAACCAGTTTTAAACCACATTGCCGTTTTCGTAAATGATTTACAAAAGAGCACTGATTTTTATACGAATATTATTGGTCTGGAGATTATGGAAGAACCCTTTAAAGATGGCCGGCATACCTGGTTTACCCTTGGCACACAGGGACATTTACATCTTATATCTGGAGCGAAGAAAGGTATGGAACAAATAAAGGACAGGCACATTTGTTTTAGCGTTGGCTCGGTAGAAATGTTTATTGAAAATCTTAACAAAAACAAAATTGAATTTACCAATTGGAAAGGCGACAGTAAAACTCCAACAGTGAGAGTTGATGGCGTAAAACAAATTTATTTTCAGGACCCGGACGGATATTGGATTGAGATAAACAATGACCATCTTTAAGGCATAAAAAGC
>JACMND010000030.1 GCA_014378705.1 Pedobacter sp.
ATTTTATTTGTAAAAAGCTTTCTGAACACCAAAATTAATTCGCCAAAATTTGATAAGTTCCTTAGCCTATTTATACTTTGTTATATCACAAGTATAGTTCTTGTATTTACAGGTCAATTTCAAGCATCGTATACGCTAATTAATATAACTGCCGGTATAGGTTCTGTCTCATTAATGTTTATAGCAGTTTGCATTTACAAAGTAAAAAAATACCGGCCTGCTTTATTCTTTATAGTTGCATGGGCAATTTTTATTGTAAGTATAATTATTTTTGTTTTGAAGGACTTTGGCATAATTCCTTATAATAATTTAACAATTAGTGGCTTGCAAATTGGATCTGCTATAGAAGTATTGTTGCTTTCATTTGCTCTAGCTGATCGTATTAATATCTTAAAAGCAGAAAAGGAAAAATCCCGCGAGGAAGCTCTTGAGGCGCTAAAAGAAAATGAACGCATCATTCGGGAACAAAATCAGATACTTGAAACCAAAGTTAAAGACCGCACTTTTGAGTTAAGTGAAACCAATGCTGATCTAAACCAGGCACTTGTAGATCTTAAAGAAGCGGAAGGACAACTGGTTGAAGCAGAAAAAATGGCTTCCCTTGGGCAGCTTACTGCCGGAATAGCTCATGAAATTAATAATCCGATCAATTTTGTTACATCCAATGTAAACCCTCTTCGCAGAGATATTAATATTTTGATAGAAACAATTGAAACCATAGAAACGGTTAGCTCATCAGCGGCAACTCCTGCTGAAAAACAAAAACAAATTGATTCTTATAAGGAAGAAATTGACTTTGATTATTTAAAAATGGAAATCGGGCATTTAATCAAAGGAATTGACGAAGGTGCCTCAAGAACTGCTGAAATAGTTAAAGGTTTACGCATATTTTCACGCCTTGATGAAGATGACCTGAAGAACGCAAACATGAATGTGGGGTTAGATTCTACTTTAATCATTGTTAACAATCTCTTTGGAAAAATTATTCTGGAGAAAAATTATGCGGCAATTCCAGAAATAGACTGCTATCCTGGTAAATTAAACCAGGTGTTTTTAAATATAATAACGAATGCCCTTTATGCCATAAAAAAGCATTTTGGTGATGAGCCTGGAGGAAAGCTTCAGATAAGTACTAGTTTTAACCAAAAAAAGGTTTTCATTAATATAAAAGACAATGGAACCGGAATGGATGAAGCTGTAAAAAAGAAAGTCTTTGAGCCTTTTTTTACGACTAAAGATGTAGGAGAAGGAACAGGCTTGGGAATGTCAATCGCGTATAATACCATCCGCAAACACTATGGAGAAATTAATATACACTCAAACCCTGGCGAAGGAACAGAATTTATTATTGAGTTGCCCATTGTAATGACTACCGTAGAAATATAATTTGTGAAAAACCCTGAAAAGATAAAAGTTTTGTACGTTGATGATGAAGTTAATAACCTGATAGGATTTAAAGCTTCTTTCAGAATGAATTTTAATATTCTAACCGCACAAAACAATGAGGAAGCTTTAGCTCATTTAAATGTTAACCCAGATATACGCCTTATATTTTCTGACCAACGGATGCCTGACAAAACCGGGGTAGAATTTTTTGAAAGTATCCGTACCAACTTTCCTAAACCAATTCGGATTTTGATTACAGGTTATACAGATGTTGAAGCAGTTATTGACGCGATAAACTTAGGAAATGTATTTAGATATGTTAAAAAGCCATGGAGCGAAGCCGATATTTTAACCGCCATAAGCCAGGGGAATAAGTTTTATGTTGCCAATATGCTCATGGAAACTAAAAATGCCGAGCTACAGGTGGCTTACGATGAACTGGATAAGTTTGCATATAGTGTTACTCACGATATGAGAAACCCTTTATTAAGTATTTTAGGTGCCGTAAACATATCAAACGATATTGACGATTTGGCACAAATAAAAGAGATGTTGCAGCTTATTAAAGAATCGGTTGGCAACCTTGATGCCTACATCCAAAACATACATGATTATTACAATGTAAACCGGGGACAATTACGGATTTCTGAACTAAACTTTGAAGATATTGTTAAAGAGCAGCTTGAATCGTTTAGGCTTACCGCTAAGATTAAGCGTGTAAATATTGATACAAACATTGTTCAGAACGAGACTTTCAGAGGTGATGCCATGTCAATGAAAATAATTTTAAACAACCTTCTATCAAACGCGTTTAAGTATCAGAAAAAGGACAGCCATCAAAAGAATGTAGAAGTTAGCATTACGGTTGATTCTGGCGAATTAATCATGATTATCCGGGACAACGGCATCGGTATTTCCGGAACTCATATTGGCGATATCTTTAACATGTTTTTCAGAGCTACTTCTCAGGATGTAGGTTCAGGTTTCGGATTGTATAACGTAAAAGATGCTTTAATAAAACTCAATGGCGAAATTAAAGTAGATTCTGTGTTAAACGAAGGCACAACCTTTACCGTAAAAATTAAGAATAAATAATGCCCAGCCCGAAGCCTGATTTTATACTTGTTGATGATAGCCGTCTGGACTGTCTTATTTCCCAAAAAGTAATAAAAAATACTTCTAAGCACGCTACAGTTCAAAGTTTTAACGAAGCTTCTTTGGCTTTGGAATTCATTACAAACCGAATACAAGAGCCGGATCATGATCTTACCATAATTTTTTTAGATATTCAAATGCCGGTGATGAACGGATTTGATTTTGCAGCCAGTTTTGAAAAACTCTCTGAAACGATACAGGCCCTTTATGCGATATTTATGCTCTCTTCTTCAACAAATGAATCAGACAGAATACGCATAGGGAACTATTCTTGTATTAAACATTTTTACATTAAACCCCTAACCAGAGAGATCGTTCAAGAAGTTATAAATACTTCTTGTAAAGATTAAATAAAACCTGCTTATCATGTTCGTTTAAAAACGGACTAGTATCCTTTTGAATAAAATGCAGCTTAAAAGACTGTATGGCAAAATTTAGATTTCTGATATCATAACCGATTATACGCAGGGCTTCCGCTGGTACAAAAGTTTCCGGCACAGAATCCAATAGTGAATCCGGCCATAACCCAAAGCCGTTTTCAGCAAGTTTTCCCCATGGGAAGTTAGAATTTGGATCTACTTTTCTTCCCGGAGCGATATCAGAATGTCCGATAAAATTAGCCGTGGGAATATGATGTGTTGATTTTATTGTTGTCAGAACTTTTATTAAACTGGTAATCTGAGTGTCTGCGAAAGCTTCAAAACCATCGTTATCCAGTTCAATACCGATTGAAGAGGAGTTAATATCAGTGGAGTTTCCCCATTTGCTTGAGCCGCCATGCCATGCACGGAAATAGTCATTTAACATTTGGTAAATCCGGCCATCTTTTCCGATAACATAGTGGGCGCTAACCTGCGTGGATGGCGTTACAAATGTTTTTAAGGTCTGACTTGCAGATTTTTGGGCGGTGTGATGAAGGATTACAAAGTTTGGTTTTCGCAAACCAAAATTTGTAGTTCCGACCCATTCCTCAGGCCGGGGCAGTACCGGAACCTGACGGATAGTTTTTGCAAGTTTTTTGCTGTTTGATTTATAAATCCGGTTTGTAACCGCGTACGGATTTGTTGCGCATGAAGTAAAGTAAACAACCAGTAAAAGCGAGGGGAAAAATGTAAAGAAGGTTTTCATACTGACTTAAAAATAATTTTTAAAAATAAAGGAATTGCTGTGATTATTAAAAATTACAAAAGACAATCAACCAGCCGCGGAGGATTTCGTTATCTTTGAGTTTTCAATTAAATCGCTAAAAATGAAAACCATATATATTCTTGCAACGATCATTTTATTAGGTGCCGCGGTTTTTGCCTATTTCTATAAACAGGAAGATATAAATGCTAAAACTCCGGTTTCGCCTGTTAACATGCAAAATATAAATGCACCGGTAGCAACTACCGCAACTAGTCTTAATCCTGCACACGGTTTGCCAAACCACCGCTGCGACTTACCTGTTGGGGCACCTTTAACCATAACCGCCGAACAAAAATCTGCAGCACCGATGTTACCTAAAACAAATCCACAACATGGTATGCCCGGCCACCGCTGCGACCTGGCAGTTGGTGCTACGCTTTAAATAATTCTGTAAACAACGTTCATTTTTTAATCGTTGACTTTTATTGACTTAATTGATTAGCATGCTATGCTGCAAAAGATAGCCGCTTGTAACCGAATAAAATTTTTATGAAAAATATAGCCCTTCTAATTCTCAGTTCCTTTTTTTTATTTAGTTGTGGGATAAACAAACAAGCTAATCAAATACAAACTCTTGAAAAATGTTTGTACGAAATAAGCTCTGCTGACAGCGTATATATTGCTGGTAAAGATGTAAGTAATCTCCTGAATAACAAAGAGATTAACATCAGCAGTATGCCAGAAATCGCTTTGGGTTATTTTCGCAAAAGTATCCCGTTAAAGGCTCGTATTAATTTAAAGATTAAAAATCCTACCAAAGATCTAGCTGCTATTAACCGCTTTGAATATTTAGTGTTAGTAAAGGGCCAGCAACTGGCAAATGGGACGGTTAATCAAAAAGTAAGCATAGAACCCGGCGATTCTCTTACGGTACCCGTTAATGTAACCGCGAATGTATACCAGATTCTTTCAAATGGTAAAACAATGCAGCAAATTGTAGAATTTATGCGTGGCGGAAATGATGCGGCTACCGAAAAAAAGGGGTTAATAACCTTAAAGATTAAACCCACCATTGCGGTTGGTCAGAAATTGATTAATTACCCGGGTTATATTACGATTGAAAAAGAAGTAAGCAGTAAAATTTTGTTTTAATTCTTTCAATGATCCTTTTCTTCCGTTCTGTTAACTCCTTTTTCTGGCGCATAATGCAAACCGGGTGTAAGCCAGTATAAAAGTATAATTCTGGAGTATCTGTAATTAAAGGGTGAAAATAACAAGATACCAGTAAATATAGTGGCCATATAAATCCAGGGAGATTCGGCTTCGCCGCTTATAACGAAGGTTAATAATGCGATTCCAATCATCTGAGCTATATTAAAAGCATAGCTTACAAACATGGCTACATAAAAATATCCTGGTTCACGCTCATACCTCAAACCACAATAGCTGCAATTTTCGAACATCTTTTGAGGTTTAAGCCCGTACATGGAATTCGCGAATAAATTCCCTTGTCTACACCTTGGACATTTGCTGTGTAAAGCGGCGCTCAATTTTGAAACTTCTTTAAATTTGGGTTTTGGGTTCATGTAGGATTGTTATACAGCATAAATAGCTCTTTAAAAACCTACAACAAACTTTATTGTTTATAACAAAATTAAAATCAGTTTATTATTTTAGAAGGTTTTAACCAAGCTACCTGTACTATTTTATTTTAAATTGGGTAATCTGCCCCACTAGTCAAGTCCACCCTTACGTGTTGCTGGTTTTGGAACGGGCCAAATGCCCGGGGTACCGGTACGGGGGTTATTTGGTAAAACACTTTGAACAATTGATGATTTCACCGGATCTTCAGATGCCATATAAACCAAAATAGCTGTTAAAATTGCGTTACTACGCACATCATCAAAAACAATTTTATCGTAAGTATCCCTGTTGGTATGCCAGGTATAAGTTCCATAATCCCAACTTAAAGAACTAAGATTAAATGCGGGTGCTCCCGCAGCTAAAAACGAAGCATAATCTGAACTGCCGCCGCTGGGCGCACCCGGAAAAATTGTTTGAATGTCTTTGCGGATACTGTCCGGCACCTGGTTCAACCATTTACCAAGGTATTCGTAGGAGTTAAGAAAACCCTGACCTGATAACGTGGCAACCCTGCCTGTACCGTTATCCTGGTTAAATACCGCCTGAATGTTTTTAACTATTAACGGATTATCTTCCACAAAAGCCCGTGAGCCGTTTAGACCCTGCTCTTCACTCCCCCAATGCCCTACTAAAATAGTACGCTTTGGGTTTGGATATATTTTTTTTAAAATACGCATGGCTTCCATCATGGTAATTGTTCCGGTTCCGTTATCTCTAGCTCCGCTGGCACCATCCCAGGAATCAGAATGCGCTGATAGGATTACATATTCTTCCGGTTTTTCTGTTC
>JACMND010000031.1 GCA_014378705.1 Pedobacter sp.
GACGATTCTGTAATGATGTATAAACGGTCTTATTTTATTGACTGGGTAGTTCTAAATAGACATAAAGAACATATTCAAGATAAGATAATTGTACTTGCTGATGGTCAATGGACCGACATCGTAAACTGGGGGCTGTCAATAGACCTCTTTTTAGGCTTGGAAAAATTATCCAGATCGGTATTTAGGGTACGTCCCTGGTTTTCTCCCGGTGCCTGGGGCGGACAGTGGATGAAAAATCATATATCTGAGCTTAATCAGGATGAGGTAAATTATGCATGGTCCTTTGAGTTGATCGTTCCAGAAAACGGGTTGGTTTTTGAAAGTGATGGCAAATTGCTTGAGCTTTCCTTTGATTTTTTGATGTTCAGAGAATATCAGTCTGTATTGGGGAGACATGCAGATCAGTTTAAAACAGAATTCCCGATACGGTTTGATTTTTTAGATACTTATCAAGGCGGAAATCTTTCTATTCAATGCCACCCTTCTTTAGAATATATTCAGAATGAGTTTGGTGAGACGATAACCCAAGACGAGACTTATTATATTTTAGATTGTAAAGACGATGCTATTGTTTATCTGGGTTTCCAGGAAAATATTGAACCCGATGAATTCCGAAAAGAGCTGGAAGAAAGTGCTGCCTCAGGGAAAGAGGTTGATATAGAAAAGTATGTACAGGTTCTTCCAACTAAACGCCATGACCTATTCTTAATCCCTAACGGAACAGTTCATAGTGCCGGGGCCAATAATCTCGTTCTCGAAATTAGTGCCACCCCTTACATCTTTACATTCAAAATGTACGATTGGGTTCGTATGGACCTAAACGGACCACCGCGTCCTATAAATATTGAACATGCATTCAATAACCTCAGATTTGAAAGAAAAGGTGAAGCGGTGTTAGAAGAATTAATATCAAAATCTTATGTATTAAATAAGGGAGCCGATTGGACATTATATCATCTTCCTACACACCCAAACCATTTTTATGATGTACACAGAATGGAGTTTACTTCAGAGGTTGCCGTAGAAAATTTTAATTGTTGTCATGTGTTGATGCTGGTAGAAGGCACAAGCATTACCGTAGAAATGGTGGATGGAACAAAAACACAATTCAATTTTGCAGAAACATTTGTGATACCTGCAGCAGCTAAAAGTTATAAACTAACAAAGAGGAGCGAAGGAATAGCAAAAGTGGTTAAAGCATTTTTAAAAACTAAAGATGATACTACAAGGAATACATAAAAAACCTGTACTCTTCTTGGTCTGTAGCATCTCAGCATTAGGTGGTTTGCTTTTTGGTTTTGATATGGCTGTCATCTCTGGTGTATTGCCATTCCTTCAAAAACAATTCAACCTGACAGCGGTGCAGGAAGGTTGGTTTGTGTCCTCTGCCCTGGTAGGATGTATTGCTGGTGTGGCCATGTCTGGAGAACTCAGTGACCGTTTTGGCCGTAAAAAGTTATTGGTTTTTTCTGCTGTTCTTTTCTTAATTGCGGCGATTGGTTGTACGTGGTTTACTCCTTTTTCCTGGGTTGTGGCTGCAAGAATATTAGCTGGTGTAGGTGTGGGTATAGCTTCCAATATTGTTCCACTATATATTTCAGAAATCGCACCAGCTAAAATAAGGGGACGTTTAGTAACTTATTACCAGTTAGCTGTAACACTGGGAATTCTGGTTGCTTATTTGAGTAATGCCGGTGTTTTAGAATATTCATTAACGGCAGAAATTGACCCTGGTAACGCTATATTTCATTACCTTTTTGTGGAAGAAGTATGGCGGGGGATGTTTAGTATAGGCATTTTGCCTGCTTTGCTATTTATTGTTGGTTTATTTTTCATCCCGGAAAGTCCGAGGTGGTTAATTCAGAAAGGCCGCCATGCAGAAGGACTGAAGTTATTATCGGACCTTATAGGAGCAGAGGAGTCTAAAAAAGATGCAACCAATATTGAAAATAACAAAATATCTGGAGATGGTTCATATAAAGAATTGTTCTCTCCCCGCTTGCGCCGTGCTTTGCTGTTAGGCTTACTACTGCCTTTGTTTTCGCAGTTTAGCGGTATAAATGCCATCATTTATTACGGACCAAGTATTTTAAACAGTGCCGGGATAAGTTTAAGTAACTCTTTTCAGAGTCAGGTAATTTTCGGTCTGGCCAACATGTTGTTTACGCTGATTGCCGTTTGGAAGGTTGACGCTCTTGGTCGCAGGCCACTATATCTGATTGGGACAGCCGGTGCAACGATCAGTTTGTTTGTTACAGGTTTGTGTTTTTATACAGGCGCAACCAGCAGCATATTCTTATTAATAGCCGTGCTTGCTTTTCTCGCAAGTTTCGCTTTTTCCATTGGCCCTTTAAAATTCGTAGTGGTCTCAGAAATATTTCCTGCAAAAATACGTGGCCGGGCTATGGCTTTAAGCATTATGGTGATGTGGATTGCGGATACAATTGTAGGACAATTAACGCCTGTTTTTCTTAAGGAATTAGGTACAGCTTCTACTTTCTGGATATTCTCTGTCTTTTGTCTAATTGCTTTTGTCACCGTTTACATCTTACTCCCTGAAACTAAAGGAAAGTCACTCGAGGATATTCAAAAATACTGGGCCACTACAACAACTAAATAAATTAGTAAAAATTAATCAACCTAACTCTGTATGAAATGAAAAGTACGTTATTACCAAATCAAATGAAAATACAAGTAAGAATTTTCTTGTTATGTTTCATCATTATGTTGGGAAGCGGTATATCTGGCTTCGCTCAAACTTCATCCGTCAAAACTATAAAAGGTGTTGTTTATGATGCAACCAACAGATCAATGAGCCTGCCAGGGGTAGGTGTAACGCTAAAGGGCACCGATATAAGAACTGTTACCAATGCAGATGGTGCTTTTCAAATAGAGGTTCCGTCTGCTCAATCAATTTTAACATTCAGTTATCTTGGTATGGAGAATCAGGAAGTCACGGTAGGTGAAAGCCTGGTGCTTGATGTATTCTTGTCTTCCTCCAGCGAAGAGCTGCAGGAAGTAGTGGTAACTGGATATGGAACACAAAAGAAGTCTGATGTAACAGGGTCTGTAGGCGTTGTTTCTGGAAAAGACCTGCTTAATGCTCCGGTAACAAATGCATTGCAGGGTTTAAAAGGTAAGGTATCTGGCGTAAATGTGTTTTTAAACTCAGGATCACCTACAGGTAGTCCCAAAGTACTGATACGTGGTTTAGGTACAATAAATTCATCTTCAAGCCCTCTGTATGTCATAGATGGAGTGGTCATGGAAGACATTCAGTTTCTTAATCCGAATGATATTGAACGTATGGAAGTATTAAAAGATGCCTCTTCTACCGCAATTTATGGTGCACGTGGAGCAAATGGTGTTATTTTAATATCAACAAAAAGAGGCGCTACTACCGAAGGTGTAACTGTTGGATATGATGGTTATTTAAGTATGGGTGTTTTACCAAAAAAACTTGACGTGCTTAATTCTGCACAGTTTTTAGAAGTTATTCAAAGAGGCTTTGAAAACTACAGCAAGTACAATCCAACTGGAACGACACCCGTTTTTAGTAAAACAGATCCCCGTTTATTTGATGGTAGCGGTAATCCGCTTTATGATACCGACTGGCAGAAAGAATCAACAAGAACAGGGGTCTCATACAACCACCAATTGTCCATATTGGGGAAATCTGAAAAATCTTCATTTGGCGCATTTATGAATTATGCCAAAACAGAAGGTATAATGCTTCAAAGCTGGTTAAATAGGATCAATGGTAAAGTGGCTTACGATGCCACACCAAAGAAATGGCTTTCAGTAGGTTTAAATTTACTCGGTAACAGCACAAAGGGAAATGAGACACAAGAAGATGGAGGAAACCAGGCGCCAAGGCGATCTATGCTGGAAATGCCACCCATATTTCCGGTAAAATTTCCGGATGGCTCTTGGGCAAACAGCAGTTTAATTAATGATCCATTTTCTATGGAATCGATAGCAAATCCTGTGCACGTATTATCTACTCAAGACAGGCTTAGAAAAAGGAACCAGCTTTTTGGTAATACGTACCTCGCATTCCATCTATTGCCTGGATTAGATCTACGAACACAGTTTGGATTTGATAAAAGAGATAACCTTATTCAAAATTACGATCCTACGGATTTGATCAATATTTCTGCCCCATTGGGTTATGCCTATATCGAAGATCAGCACTCCTTTTACTGGCAGGAAGAAACGTATTTAAACTATAAAAAAGAATTGGGAGATCACCGTATCAATGCTGTTTTAGGCCTAAGCTGGCAAGAAAGAACCGCAGAAAATAGCTGGAATTCAGCGCAGGGATTTTCAGATAATTTTTTCAGGTTCAACAGCATACAATCTGCGAGTCAGCCAGGGGCTCCAAGTTCTTCATATGATCGATGGGCAATGAATTCTTATTTTTTAAGAGGTAGTTACAGCTATAAAAATAAATACCTGTTGACGTTTACAGGAAGAGCTGACGGTTCGTCCCGTTTCGGTGAAAACAATAAATATGGAATATTTCCATCGATGGGATTAGGTTGGATAGTTTCTCAGGAGCCATTTTTAAAGGACGTAATCGCAATCGATGAGCTGAAACTCCGTGCCAGTTATGGTATAACCGGAAATACAGAAATCCCTACGTATCAATCGTTGGGTACTATTTCTTCACAAACTACCTTACTTAACGGTACCAGGGTGTCAACAAGCTTTGTAAATAGGCTAGCAAATCCAAATTTAGAGTGGGAAAAATCAAAGCAGTTTGATGTTGGATTTGATTTGTCCTTGCTAAATAGAAGATTAACATTAGGTGTAGATTATTACCATAAGCTTACTACAGATTTGTTATTGGATAAGCCAATACCAACTTCAACAGGTTTTTCAGCAATAAGAGATAACATCGGATCAGTATCAAATAAAGGTGTGGAAGTTTTAGTAAGTGGTAGTCCAGTTGCAGGGCGTGATTTCAGATGGGAATCTACTGTAAACTTTAGTTATAATAAAAACCGTATTGAAGCATTGGGTGCAAATAATGAAGATATTTTCCCAGGTCCGGGTTTTGTTTCAGGCAGTCAGACCATCTTACGCGTAGGAGAAAGCTTGAGTTCTTTTTACGGATACAGAAGACTTGGAACATGGGGTACGGATGAAGCGGCAGAAGCTGCAAAGGTTGGTGCTGTACCAGGTGTAGCCAAACGCAGTAATGAGCGGAGTGTTATTGGCAAAGGTTTGCCAGATTGGAGCGGAAGTTTTATCAATAGCGTTCGATATAAAAACGTGGATTTAAGTGTCGATATGCAGTTTGTATTTGGAGTAGATGTGTTGCAGCAATTTCTTCATTCTATGGAAGATCGAACAGGGTATTCTAACGGATTTGCCACAACGCTTACAGAGAGCTGGACAGAACAAAACCAAAATACCCCTATTCAACAGATTCGCAATGGTCCTTATTCAGGTCAGAACTCAGAAATTGATGACCATTGGGTAGCTAACGGTTCTTATGTCCGTGGTAGTGCCTTTACCTTAGGCTATTACGTTGGTCAGAAGCAAATGACTAAGCTAAATATAAAAAGCATGCGCGTTTATTTGAGTTTACAGAATGCCTTCTTAATTAACTCTAAAGGGTTTAAAGGATATGATCCGGAAGCGACTTCTTATGGCGGTAACCAATGGGGTCAGAACATTTACTTTCACCAATACCCCAAACCAAGAACTTTTACATTCGGTACATCTTTTCAATTTTAAACCAGAGGATAGAATATTTGACATTATCTGAATTCAAAAAATATAAATATGAAAAATATAATCATTTTATTATTAGCCATGATGTTAACCACCTCGTGCAAAAAATTTCTTGAAGAGGTGCCTAGAGACGAGATTTCAAGTGGTCAATATTTTAAACAGCCTGACCATGCGGTGAATGCCGTAAATGCTTTATACAGAGCAGGCGCCCCCCAATTTTATGAAGCCAATTCCGGGGCTTATTCCGGAAGCCGAATGATGTTCGGGCCCTACTTGTCTGGCTATATTGATAACGAATTTAAAGGCCAGGAAATTCATGTACAATATGCACAGAATATGTCTTTCAATGGGGATAATCTGTCTTCTTATCTCCAAAGCATGTGGAGCAATATTTACACTGGAATTGCCCGTGCAAATAATGCGATAAAGTATATTCCAACCACACCAGGCGTTTCAGAGGTGCAAGCAAAGCAACTTTCTGCTGAGGCTAAATTCTTTAGAGCATATGGCTATTTCCATCTCGTAAGGTTGTTTGGTGGCGTACCCTTAATTACTGAACCTTATGAAAACCAGGATAACGTGGCTGTAAAAAGGAATACAGTTGAAGAAGTCTATAATTTGATTACCGCTGACCTGGAATATGCCGTCAATGAAGGTGGATTGTCTACCAACGCAATGGTGAATAATGCCGGTCGTATTACCAAAGGCGCCGCAGCAACATTGTTAGCGGATGTATATCTAACCATGTCTGGCTTTCCTTTAAATAAAGATATGTCAGTTAAAGCTGCTACAAATGCCAGGCTAGTCATTAACTCTGGTGTTTACCAGTTAACCCCACATGAACGCAGCAATGGTGAAGTTGTACTGACAAATACGGCATATAATAAATTGCGTGTTGCTGATAATTCAGCCCTGGAAAATATTTATTATTATGAATTTGCGGAAGGGATAGCAACGTCTACTTATTCAGCATGGGCATTTCCTGCAACAGCAGCTTCGGATACAAAATTTGCAGTGACGCTTAATGCTTATGCACCAACAGCGAAATTCTTACAGGGATATAACCAGACAGAAGATTTACGTGCACAGGAAAAGCAATTTTTTCATTCCTCATTAACCAGGAGCAATAGCACAATATTTAATTTTGCAAAGGCACCTTATATGTGGCTTAACGATGCAGCTGCTTTCTCAACGGGAAGCTCCGGTAAAGACCTGCCGATTTATACTTACGCTGATCCATTATTGATTGCTGCGGAATCAATAGCACTTTCTGAAGGGGTTACGGCAGATGCAGTAAATTATTTATCACAGGTAAAAGAAAGAGCTTATTGGAAAACAGATTTAACCGTACTGAAATCACAACTTGCACTCCTGTCCAAAGCAGATTTTATTAAAGAAGTTTGGAGAGAAAGGTATAGAGAATTGGTTTTTGAAGGGCGCATATGGTTTGATATTCAACGTACACGTCTCTTTCCCGTGCCGGTAGGAGATGGCACTGGAAATATTTTATTTGAGCCGGTTATTGGCCACGCAAATAATGCAGGTGCCATTATTCAGGAAAAAAACCTTCTTTTACCCATAGCATCAGACGAGCTGCAGCGTAACGCCAATCTTGTTCAAAACCCAGGCTACTAAGTTCATATTTCTAAAGGATTCCCTTAACGGGGATCCTTTTACAAATTTTACGATGAAAACGACCTTGTTTTTAATATTTTCCGCATTATTCCTGGCTCCGTTTTATGCAATTGCCCAAAAGAAAGATAAGCTTATGCTCGCTGCATCAATTCTTGCCGACAAGCGTTTAGATGCTGTACAGGAAAATGCACTAAAACTTTTGGACGGATTTTCAGCAGGGACATCTTATGAGGAAGTATGGATCAGGGATTTTAATACTTTCATTAAAGGCTCGCTGAAAGTTCAGCCAAAGGAAAAAGTAAAAAACACGCTGCTCATGTTTTTCAAAATTCAGGGAGAAGATGGCAATATTGTTGACGGAGTTGTAGAAGACACAAAAGCACATGGAGGTTATCAATACCTTTATTCTGATCTGCTGCCGGGTTGGGCAGCCCATAAAAATACCGTCGAAACAGATCAGGAATCATCATTGGTGCAAGCCGTTAAAAAATACATAGCTGTCACAAATGACAAATCCATTTTAACCGAAATGGTGGGTGGGAAAACTATCTTAGAACGAATAGAGGATGCTTTCCAATTTATCAGGAAAGAAAGATGGTCAAATCAATATGGATTGGTTACCGGTGCTACCACCATAGATTGGGGTGATGTACAGCCTGAAACGGGATGGGGCGTCGCAATAAATGATAAAACAAAAATGGCCATTGATATTTATGACAACGCGATGTTTGTGATGGCTATTCGTGATTTTTTAGCAATGAAGCCTAAACAGTATAAAACAACAGAAAATTGGGCTAAAATCGCTGACGACATTAAAACAAATGTCCGCAAGCACTTGTGGATGACGGATGCTCAAAAATATAAACCACATATCTATTTGAACGGTACTCCCTTTTCATCGTCGTTTGATGAAGATCAGATTTTATATGCCGGCGGTTCTGTATGTGCTATTCTTGCAGGGTTTAACACCAGCAAGGAAGTGGCAGAAATAAACAGACAAATCGTTGCTGCGGCCTCAAAAGAAAAACATGCAACCATCGGTATTACCGTTTATCCGCCTTATCCTGTCACCGAATTCCCTAATATGAAGGCTTATTCATATCAAAATGCTGGCGATTGGACCTGGTTTGGTGGAAGAATGATCGGTGCTTTAATTAGTTTCGGTAAGATAAAGGAAGCATATACAGAACTTTCACCTATGATAGACCGGACCATTGCACATAAAGGTTTTTATGAATGGTATGATGTACAAACCGGAGCCCCAAAAGGATCTGGAAATTTCAGGGGTGAAGCAGGCGTTTTGTATGATGCCATTACACTTTTAAAGAAATGGGCAGCTAAAGAGCAATCTTCTTCGTCTGATAAATAAGAATGAATACAATATGAACTACAAGAGAAAATGGGATAAAGGTATTTTGATGCTGGTTTTTTGCTGGATAACGAGTATGGCTTGTGCACAGCAAAAAGTGGTTTGGAAAATAGGCGAGGATGATCACAAAAGTCTGGGAATGGCATTGGCACCATCAAATTATACCCGTTTTTTAGAAAGTGATTTTGGATGGGAAGACAAGTTTTATCTGATTGGTTTTTCTAAACCTGAAACAGACTGGCCGTATGCTTTACCTGGCCCAATAGATGAATGGGGAGGTACAGGAAATACGTCAGGTATTCGATCGCAGGTTCTAAATATTCTTTTTTCCCTGGCAGCTAAGCCGAATAATAGCAGTAGTAATTTGGTGATCAATCTTTTAGGATACAATGGTAGTCTGCCACCATTGGTTAAAGTGGTGGTTAATGGAAAACCTACTATAGTTCAACTGCCTAAAAGAGAGAAAGATGACGTTCTTAACGGTGATTTGGCCGGTGCAAAAGGTTATAAACTAAACGTCCCTCTTAAGGATTGGTTGCAAACCGGAGGAAATGAAATTCAGTTAACTTCTCTTGATGGTTCATGGCTGGTATTTGACCAGGTTAAACTGGAAGGCCCGCAGGGTCTAAAATTAATTATTCCAGGCGATGTGTATATCCGAAAGGTAAAGGCAGCTTCCTACGAATTAAGGGAAGTAGGTAAATATTTTCAGCCTTTACTATTAGATGTGCAGCACCTTCGCGGAAAACCTAAGCTTACTGTGAAACTGGACGGGAAACTGATTTTTGCAGAAACACTGGATTCTGCGAGATATGAATTTGAAGTTCCAATGCCTGCCGTCACCAAAGTAAAAAATAGTCGCTATGAAATTTTTAGCAATGGTAGCTCCATTGAAATGGGCGAAGTTAAGCGGTCGCCGGGTAAAGTTTACACTGCGGCAGATTATGTAGATACAAAGCTGGGTTCAGCGCACTCAAGGTGGATGATTGCCCCGGGACCGTGGATGCCTTTTGGTATGGTGAAATTAAGTCCCGATAACCAAAACTCTGGATGGATGGGTGGATATGACCCCACTTTTGAAAGCATAGGAACCTTTAGTCACATTCATGAGTGGACGATGGCAGGTTTGGGTATAATGCCAACAAGTGGCCCCTTAAAGATTGAAGTGGGTGACCAGCGTAGTTCAGGTATTGGTTACCGATCAGCAATTGATAAATATTCTGAAGAAACTTCTTTGGGATTGTATCAAGTTAGGTTAACGGATTATGGGATTAAAGCAGAACTGACGGCAACAACTCGTGCAAGTTTTCAACGCTATACCTATCCAAAAGCAGAAAACTCCAGGATAATGATTGATTTAAAGATACCTGCAGAATATAGCTATGAACTGAAAAATGTAACCCTGAAAAAGATAAGCGATTACCGGATTGAAGGCTCAAGTAAACAATTCACAAAAGATGCCTGGTCTGGGGGAGTAAATCAGGATTATACGGTCCATTTTGTGATGGAATTTGACCGTCCGATTAAAAAATTCGGAACCTGGGTTAATGGATACATTCGCCAATCAGATATTTCAGCTGCTGAAAATCCAAAAAGTGCAGGGGCCTTTGTAGAATTTGATACCAGGGAAAATGAGTCTGTACAGGTTAGAACTGGAATTTCATTGGTTAGTTTAGACAATGCAGCAGAAAATTTAGCTGTAGAAATTACCAAACCTTTTGGCTGGAGCTTTGAGAAAGTTGTGCAATCACAGAAGGATACCTGGAATAAATTACTTGGACGCCTCGAAATAAACAGCAATGACCGCAGGGAAAAAATGCGATTTTACAGCAACATGTTCCGGGCACTTGCAAGTCGCAATACCTGGAGCGATGTAAATGGAAACTGGGTGGATGCCAGCAAAAAAGTACAGCAGCTACAAGACCCTGAAGCTTTAGCAATGGGTTGTGATGCTTTCTGGAATACCTTTTGGAATCTAAATCAATTTTGGAATTTAGCAACCCCAGAATGGTCTTCTAAATGGGTAAAATCACAGTTGGCAATGTATGATGCCAATGGTTGGCTATCAAAAGGACCAGCAGGGATGAACTACGTACCCGTAATGGTTGCTGAACATGAGATTCCTTTGATCGTAGGTGCATATCAAATGGGAATCCGTGATTTCGATGCAGAGAAGGCTTTTGAAGCGGTACATAAAATGCAGACAACCCCAGCACAAAAGGTGGGTACCGCCGGATATGCAGGTAACGAAGATTTGGAATCTTATCTGAAATACAAATATGTGCCTTATGATAAAGGACGCTTTTCAAATACACTTGAATATGCTTACGACGACTGGACCGTTGCTCAGTTTGCAAAATCATTGGGTAAAATCAACGTTTACAATGAATTTAAAGAGCGCTCAGGTTACTGGAAAAATGTAATTGATAAAACCTCGGGTTATGCACGAATGAAAAAATCCGATGGCTCCTGGTTCCCAGATTTTGATCCTTTTAAATCTGGTGCAAATAAACAGTACGTTGAAGGAAACGCATGGCAGTTAACTTATTTCGTGCCACAGGATATCCCTGAATTAGCAAATGAGATTGGCGTAAAGCGTTTCACAGACCGTCTTTCCTGGGGATTTGCAGAAAGTTTTAAGCTTCGGTTCAATGCCCCTGGTGATCAGTATTGGGATTATCCCGTTATTCAGGGCAACCAGCAATCCATGCACTTTGCGTTTTTATTTAACTGGGTTAAAAAGCCCTGGTTAACGCAACATTGGAGCCGCTCCATTATGGATCGTTTTTATGGTTATGGTGTGGCTAATGCTTATCTGGGTGATGAGGATCAGGGACAAATGAGTAGCTGGTTTATTATGAATGCAATCGGTCTGTTTCAAACAGATGGGGGCGCAAGTGCAAATCCGATTTATGAAATTGGAAGTCCAATTTTTGAGAAGGTCACGATTAATTTAAATGAATTATATGGCAGAGGGAAAAGTTTTACAATTGAAGCGTCCGATGTATCCAGAAGTAATAAGTATGTGCAAAGTGCAACCTTAAATGGTAAACCATTGGAATCTTTCTGGTTTCCAGCGGCTGAGTTACTGAAAGGTGGTAAATTAGTATTGGAAATGGGTGCCGAGCCAAATAAAAACTGGGGAATTAAAAATCCCCCTGTTGCACAATAAACATTTATTGAAATAGCGGAAAGGAGATTCTGAGGTAATTGATTAAGTTCTGATTATCCAATCGGATCGGCGAAGCAAACAGAAATAAACCGTATCTACCGTATCTACCGTATCTACCGTATTAGAAACAAAACCTTAAATATCAATCAATTTGCTGAAAAATAATGGTGTTTAATGAGGGGGAATGTTTTACCAGCTGGACGGAAAGAAAGCTTACCCGCCGTTCGGGCATCATACCGAATAATACCTTCGTTTGAAACAAGCCCCATGTTGCCCTTTCTATCTTGCTTGATAGTAAAAACGGACGTGGTAGGGCTGTGGGAGGTAATTACCTCTTTAATTTCGGACCTGGTATTTTTTTTTATGAGGCCTGTTTTGTTTTGTCCTTTACAGAAAGTGAAAAAAATAAATATTAAGAACAAAGTACAGACGGGAAGGTATTTTTTCGTTTTTCTTTTTAAAAACCTTAAAAAACTTAAAAGCTTTTGTGGAGTTTGAAATTTTTCAACATCCGCTATTTGTGGGTATGGCATAAATCACATTGCCTGAAACAGATAAATTGAAGACCTTGTTTTCGACAGAAGGAAGTAATAGTTTCCATGTTTTCCCCTTGTCTGATGATCTGAAAATGCCGGCAGGGTGACCACAAAAAAAGAATTCACCAACCTGAATAATTGAGGCAATGGAGGCTTGCACCGGAAGGCGAGCATCAAAAAGCTGCCAGCTTGAGGCAACGGAGACTTGCGCAGGAAGGCCGGCATCAATGGGCTGCCAGGTTTTACCGCCGTCGTAGGAAGTTCGTACCCTTCTGGCCTTCGATGCTGTATTGAAAGTGATAGCAGCAAATCCACCTTTGATGTGTTCTATAGCGATGCCAACACCGCCCTCCTTAATCACCCACTTCCAGTTTTCACCATCATCGGTCGATCTTAATATCCCCTCTTGGCCGGTCGCCAGCAGTACACCGTTTGACTCGACCATTTTCATTACCCAGCCTCCAGTACGGAGAGGTTTCCAGGTCTTTCCACTATTAGTGGATTTAAAAAGGCGGTTGTTAGAGCCGATGAAAACGGTGCCTCCGGCAGTTTCAAAAATGGTGCGAACCTCTTTCCCTTGAAAATTCGTGTACTTAGGTTGCCATGCACTCCTTCCCTTTATTTTCTGTAAAAATTGCCCATCGTAATTGTATGCAAAGATCCCGGCCTTACCGGGGGCAATGCTTCTCCGTTTGTCAGGGAAAATTTCTTTTTTCCAAAAAGGTGTTCTGGAATTCGGTTCAGCGTGATATATCCCATTTCCAGCACGTAAATAGAGCCCACGATCATTTGCAAAGAAGCCATCTCTCTGCACACCTTCTCCCTTCAAATTTTCAGGCAGTCCCTGGCTAATGTCCTTCCATGTTTGTCCGCCATCATTAGATTTAAAAACGATGTTTACAAGCTCTGACTTATTTATATTTACTTTGACAACCGGGACTTTTGCGAATGGATTTTTCAACGACTTATCACGACGCGTCACGCCTGTAAATGATTTAGTCCCTTCGGTTGTTTTCTCCCCTGCTTCCTTTTCTTTTAGTACAAAAGACTTTAGTAGAAATAATACGATGAAGATAGCTGGAACAAACACTAATGATTTTTTCATTTTTTTAAATTTAAAGTGAAACATATCTAGTTCATTCAACGAAATTACCTGGTATTTTTTAGCCTGAGCAATTAGAATTGTAAATAAAATTGTAAACTTTGTAAATAAAATCTCAATACTATGCCTGATAGCCGAAATCTCCTCTCCGGGAAACGCAAGTACCTGTGCGGAATATTGCTGCTTCTGTTTATATCTGTAATCTGTGCGGCTTTCAGTATAACCGGCAATGATGATTTTGATATCGCCAGAAGGGAAGTTTTGCTCCGCAGGATCGGACATGAACTACTCTTACAGTCGGGCGACAGTACATCAAGGGTGCTTCCGGTAAAAAAGATCGCAGAAGATGAATACCAGATCAGGTTTGAGAAAAATCTTACTTTTCAACCGGACTCCCTGGTGAATATCACTGGGCGTTTGTTAGCCAAAGATCCGCTCGCACGTGATTATGTTGTTACCGTTTTGAACTGTGGCAACTCAAGTGTAGCCTATGGATACGCTATATCCAAAAATAAAAAAGATGATATTGTAGCATGCATAGGAAGAGAGCAACCCAGAGCATGTTACATGATTAGCATTAAATTTAAACCGACAGACATAAATACAACAAAGAATGGATATCTTTTAGGTAGCCTGCCAGTTTTAGTATTTGTTGGTTTCATTTTTTTAAGATATGTTAAACCTCGGAGAGCTTTATCTAACAGTCAGTCTGCCGGGATATTCACTTTTGGCATGGTCTTGTTTGATGCACAGGAACGGCAGCTAATAATAAATAAAAAGACCATAGACCTGACCGGAACTGAAACGCGTCTACTGCTCATTTTCGCGTTGTCTCCGAACGAAACAATAGAGAGAAGCCGACTGCAAAAAGAGATATGGGAAGATGAAGGTATTATTGTGGGGCGTAGTCTGGATATGTTCATATCAAAACTTAGAAAAAAATTGGAATTTGATCCGAACAGCAAAATTGTTGTTGTACGCGGCAAAGGTTATAAGCTTGAAATTAGCTCTTAAGAAGAATCTCCTAGCCTAAAACTGATCTTATTAGACTTCAATCTGGCATTTGTAAGACTTTTTCGTGAACTACTAATACGGTATCATTAAAGTATTATCCTTATCAGAGGTCGAACCAAAAACGACGTTTTCCAATCGATTAAGCCACATTAAATATTCACTAAAAACTAAAACCCTCTCTACGCAATGTGAGAGGGTTTGTACTCGGAGCGGGAATCGAACCCGCACTCGCTTTAGGGCGAACAGGATTTTAAGTCCTGCGTGTCTACCAGTTCCACCATCCGAGCGTGGAAATTTTACTATTACAAACAAAAATTCCCTCTTAAAAGGAGGGAGTTTAGTTTTGGAGCGAAAGACGAGATTCGAACTCGCGACCCCGACCTTGGCAAGGTCGTGCTCTACCAACTGAGCTACTTTCGCATTTTGGTGTTGCAAATATATATAGAAATGGTTCCCTGTCAAGCAATATTTTACTTTTTTAAATATCAGGCTAAGTGATTGTCTTTCAGGAGATCTATGATAAGATCTCTTTCAAAACCTTTATAAGCAGCAAATTGCGTAAGCTTATAATGCTTCTTAAATGCATCTTTTTCTTGTAATAAAGCAGACTTTTTTGTTAATATCTGTAGCAGTTTATTTAGATAGTCCTCATCATCAATTTTTGACAATGATTTATGAATAAGCTTATCAATAACTTTTTTTTGTTTGAGTGCCTGCTTAATCTTCAATTTTCCCCAGCCTTTTATTCTGAACTTTCCAAGAGTAAAAGCAAGGGCAAAACGTTCTTCATTTATAAAATTATTCTCAATTAATTTTGTAATAATTTGTTCAGTATCAGATTGGTGCAAACCCCATTCGTATAACTTATTTCGCACTTCTTGCTGCGATCTTTCCTGGTAAACGCAATAGCCTTCCGCTTTTAATGCGGCCTGTTCTTTGGTATAAATTTTAGGTTTGATGTCTATGTTTAGCATCGTTTTAAGCAATTTTATAAATAAATCACTGCAATCTTAATAATTTATTGAAATTAGTGAAATAATGAACCACATGTTATACCCGGTTAACGAAATTACTGAAACTATCGGGGGTAAATCATTAATTGAAAATCCGGATGCCCTGATTCGAACCATTCTAACCGATAGCCGTAAATTAATGGATGTGGATCAGGGTCTGTTCTTCGCTCTGCCAGGCAGACGAGACGCACATACCTTTATGAGTGAAGCTTTCAAAGCTGGTGTTCGCAATTTTGTTATTTCTAATCATAAACTTGACCGTACGGTCTTTAAATCAGCTAATTTTTACGTCGTTGAAGACACGTTAAAAGCTTTACAGGATTTAGTTGCGCACCACCGTTTGAAGTTTTCATACCCTGTAATTGGCATTACAGGAAGTAACGGTAAAACCATTGTTAAAGAATGGTTATATCAGTTATTGGCTCCGGAAAGCAATATTGTTAGAAGTCCCAAAAGTTTCAATTCACAAATAGGTGTCCCGCTTTCTGTTTGGGAAATGAACGAAGAGAATGACCTGGGAATATTTGAGGCGGGTGTTTCTAAAACAGGTGAAATGGAAAACCTTGCCCAAGTTATCCGTCCAACTATCGGAATTTTAACAAATATCGGGGAAGCTCATAACGATGGCTTTGAAAATATAAACGAGAAAATAGAAGAAAAATTAAAGTTATTTGAAGGTGTGGATACCTTTATATATTCACCCAAATATTTGGAAGGTTATGAAGGTGAACTGCCCGGTAAAAACCACTTCTCATGGGGGTACCGGGATACGGGCGACCTGGAGGTTTTTGACGATGAATTACTGGAAGATAAATTTCAGTTTTTGCGTGCCCGGTACAAGGGAAACGAAATACAGGCCGTTATCCCGTTTACAGATTTTGCTTCCGTAGAAAACGGTATAATTTGCTGGGCCACGATGCTTGCTTTGGGTTATGAGCCTGAAGAACTGGATAAACGGCTCGAAAAGTTATTACCTGTAAATATGCGTCTGGAGTTAAAAACCGGAACGAATAACTGTTCCATTATTGATGATTCGTACAGTCTTGACCTTTCTTCGCTGGCCATTGCGCTTGATTTTTTAAAGCAGCAAAATCAGCATTTACGCCGAACGTTGGTTTTGTCTGATATTCCCGGAACCAAAAGTGATAGAACAGAAGTTTATGAAAAAGTTTCCAGGCTGCTTGAAAATAAAAATGTAAACCGTTTAATAGGTGTAGGTACTCAGATCAGTAAATATAAATTTCCTGTTGAAACCATATTCTATGAAACTACGGATGCGCTGCTACAAAATATTCAATCTCTTAAACTTTTTAATGAAACCATTTTATTAAAAGGTGGCCGCACGTTCGAATTTGAGCGCATTAGCAAAATATTAACTCAAAAAGTACATGAAACAGTACTTGAAATTAATTTAACGGCAATTGAACACAACTTAAATTATTACAAATCTAATCTCAATCAGGGTATTAAATTAATGGCAATTGTTAAAGCGTTTTCCTATGGTAGCGGAAGTTTTGAGATAGCCAATCTGCTTGAGTTTAATAAAGTAGATTATTTAGCTGTGGCTTACGCGGATGAAGGTGTCTCTTTAAGGCAAGCCGGCACTACGCTGCCCATTATGGTTATGAGCCCGGATGTATTGGCTTTTGATTCCATTATAAACAACAAACTGGAACCGGAAATTTTTAGTTTTCGAATTTTTGATGAGTTTACGGATGTATTAAACCGTAAAAACCTGGAGCATTATCCCATTCACCTCAAACTGGATACCGGTATGCATCGCCTTGGTTTTATGGAATCAGAAATCGATAAACTCCTGACGCTTTTAAAAGATAATAAGACAGTTAAAGTTCAAAGTATATTTTCGCATTTGGTAGCAAGCGATGAGCCTGAGCATGAAGAGTTTACAAAACAGCAGATTGATCAGTTTGATAGGATATCCAAAAGCATTTCGGAAATATTGGGTTATTCTGTAATCCGGCATTTATCCAATACATCCGGCATCAGCCGCCATCCCGATGCTCAGTTTGATATGGTAAGGTTGGGAATAGGCCTTTACGGTATTGACAATGCCTATCGGGAAAGGTCCCCTTTACAAACTGTAACCGCCCTAAAAACCAGTATTTCGCAAATTAAAGTCATACCACCGGGCGATACAGTTGGCTACTCTCGAACGGGAAAATTACCCCAAGGTGGAACTATAGCCACTGTTAAGGTTGGGTATGCTGATGGTTACAGCCGGGCTTTGGGAAATGGGGTTGGTAAAATGCTGATCGGCGGAAAGGAAGTTTCCACTATCGGAAAAATTTGTATGGATATGTGTATGCTTGATATTACCGGATTAGAAATTAATGAAGGCGAGGAAGTTATTGTTTTTAACGATCAAATCCGCGTTGAAGATATCGCCCGATCAATTGGTACAATTCCTTATGAAATCCTTACCGGTATTTCTCAAAGAGTAAAAAGGGTTTACTATTATGAATGATCAGGCGTTAATTTTTAAATATAAATTATTTTGCATGGCTGCACATAACAATTGAAAACTAGATAAAATGAATAAAATTTTCCGTGCCTTGCTGAATTACCTTATAAAAGGTGCGCTTGTTATCCTGCCAATGGGCGCCGCTATTTTTTTTATTTACTGGATCGTTTCAAAAATTGATTTCGCTTTAAATTTAAGTGATGTAATTTGGGTTGATCAATCCGGAAACCCAATTTACATACCTGGTTTGGGGATTTTGTCTGTGTTGCTGATCCTATTGATAGCCGGTATAGTGGTTACCAATTTTGTTACCGAACCGATCTATAACTGGTTTAGCCGATGGCTTAACCGTCTTCCGATTTTTAATTTTATATATCATTCTGTTAAAGACCTGGCCGAAGCTTTTGTTGGGGATGAAAAAAAGTTTAATGAACCGGTTATCGTTGAGGTGAACGACTTTGGTTTAAAAAAAATTGGGTTTTTAACTCAGAAAGATCTTAAAAAAATCGGTTTACCCGGCGAAGTGGCGGTATACTTCCCGTTTTCTTATTCTTTTGCGGGGCAACTTTGCATTATTGATGTAACCAAAGTAAAGCCATTAAAAATGTCTGCAAGCGAAGCCATGAAGTTTGTGGTCTCCGGAGGTATCAGCCATATTTAGATCTCCATTCCACCCCGGATTACAAAGTACATAAACCCGATGGTATCGGCAGCCCCCGGGTTTTTACCGGGGCTATAGTGAATAGCGGGACTAACTTTAATCTGACACTTAGCCCTGCTTTGCTAAAATAATCTTAAGGATTTGTAAAGCAATTTCTGTGCTTCTCGGGTTTTATATTCCCGCTATCCGTGCAAGCCTCCCGGTAAAAACCGGGATGACTTTTACTTCTATCGGGTTTATTTTAGTCAGCTCCGCCTTTCATGGATAAAAAAGTAATAGCCTACTAGGGGTTAAACTTTTTAAATGCTCTTACTTTTACCGATGGCTATGCGATATAAAGCCAATCCCATTATCACAAAGAAGATAAAACCTAAAATTTGGTAACCGCCGGTTCCGAGCATCCCGGTTAAGGGTTCTTCCAGGTTCATTCTTTCAACCGGGTTAGCGGTAGTCGGAAAAGCTTTTAGAAATGCATAAATAACACCCATTAAAGCACCACCGGCTACTAAACCTGTCGCGAACAGGCTTCCTCTTCCCAATTCATCATCTTCTGAAACTAGTTTTTTACGTTTAGCTCTTAAATCCACAAGCCCTTTTATAGCACCTCCTGCAAAAATCGGCAGTGTTGTAGAAAGTGGTAAATAAGCACCTACAGCAAATGAAAGGGATTTAACACCGCACAATTCCATGGTTATGGATAGAAATACACCAACCAGCACAAACTGCCAGTCGAGGTTAAAGGATAACAAGCCTTTAATTAGCGTAGCCATTAAAGTGCCTTGCGGAGCGGGGTAAAGATCGGTACCTATTGCATGTTGTATTCCCTGGGCAAGCATTTCAGGTGTCGGGCGGTCTAAAATTGATAATGTAACACCAATAATTACTGCTGATACAATCGCACCTATAAACAGTGCAATTTGCTGATATTTGGGAGTCGCACCTACAATATAACCAGTTTTTAAATCCTGAGAAGTTGCGCCGGCATTCGCGGCAGCGATACAGATCATACTTCCAACTACTAAAGCCATTGGTTCATAAAGTTCACCAGTCCAACCCACGCTTATAAAAATCAAACAGGTTCCCATCAAAGTAGCGATTGTCATCCCGGAAATAGGATTCGATGAAGAACCGATCAAACCAACAATTCTACTTGAGACAGTTACAAAGAAAAAACCGAAGACAATAACAAGGACACCGATCAGTAATTTGTTTAAAATTGAATCGCCGGGCACCTGAGGGAGGATTACCATGAGCACCACCAGCGCAACACTTCCAAAAATGACGGTTTTGAATGAAAGATCATCGTCTGTCCGCTTTACCGCTAATTTCTGGTCTTTTGTCTTGTTAATAGAAGCGAGGCTTGATTTAAAAGATGAAACTATGGTTGGGATGGTTTTAATAAGGGTAATAAAACCGCCAGCCGCCACAGCACCTGCGCCAATCTGCCGGATGTAAGCCCTGTAAATAGCCGCTGCAGTATCTGTAAAAGATTTTGTTGCGGGATCCCAGCCGCCTGGGCCGCCCGGGGTGAGAACATCCTTAAGATAACCCAGCTTAACTAACTGTAAAGCAATGGTTTCACCCGGAACTAAAGAAGCCAATAGAGGGATTAATCCCAGCCATGCAAGCACACCGCCCGCTACCAACACTCCCGCTATTTTCGGACCAATGATGTAACCTACACCCATATATTCTGGTGTAATTTCGCCGTTTACAGTAGCTGAGGGGAAATATTTATTGGTTTGTGAAGTAACCCAGGCCGGGGTTTCGGCAATTATATGAAAGATTTTTTGAAGTATCGCGTAAGCAAATGCAAAACCCAAACCATAGTAGGCGGTTTTGGCAAAATCGCCGCCTTTTTCTCCTGCGATTAAAACAGATGCACAAGCAGTTCCTTCGGGGTAAGGCAAAGCACCATGTTCATCAACAATTAACGATTTCCGTAAAGGGATCATCATTAATGTTCCCAGAATCCCACCTAAAGCAGCCAGAAAAAAGATAGGCCAGTAAGAAAAAAAACCTTCTCCACCACTTCCTGCAGAAAGAAAAATAAATCCCGGAAGGGTAAAAACCACACCGGCGGCTATGGATTCGCCGGCCGAACCGGTGGTTTGAATAATGTTGTTTTCAAGGATGGTCGTTTTAAAAAACTTACGACCAACGGAAATGGCCAGAACGGCAATCGGTATAGAGGCCGAAACGGTCAGTCCGGCTTTGAGAGCAAGATAAACAGTGGCCGCCCCGAATATAACACCAAATACGGCTCCTAATAAAATAGATTTAACGGTGAATTCAGCTACGCGGCTATTGGCGTCAATGTATGGTTTAAATTGTTTTTGAGTCTGAATGTCTTGCATTTTTGTGGGTTTGATTTTGTGTTTGGTCGTTGATTTAAAGATAGTTTTTTTGCGGACATTCTTACCAGCAGCAAAAACTACGAATGAAGCGTACCTTTATTGCTTAATTATGGAAAAACAAAAAGTAGTATTTCTTGATCGGGATGGGGTTTTAAATAAAGAGATGGGCGATTACGTTTGTCGATTAGAGGATTTTATAATTTTAGAACATAATTTTGAGCCATTAAAGAAATTGCAGGAGCGTGGTTTTTTGTTGATCGTGATCACCAACCAGGGAGGCTTAGCCAAGGGCTGGTACTCAGAAAAAACTTTAGGGAAAATGAATAAGGCTTTGAAAGATACCTATGCTGAACAAGGAATTGAACTAATTGAAGTTTACTACTGCAATCATCATCCGGAATATAATGGGAAATGTTTATGCCGAAAGCCGGGATCAATGATGCTGGAAAAAGCAATTGGACGTTTTAATATTGATGCGTCTAAGTCCTATTTTATTGGCGACAGGGAACGTGATGTGCTAGCCGGAGAAGCCGCAGGAGTTAAGGGAATATTAATAGAAAGCGATCAGCCAATTTCGGACGTGATGGAACAAATTACATAAATAAGCTTTGCAGCTGAGAAATTAACTAAGGGATTTCTTCCTTAAAACATCCTCAATAATCTTATTTGCGTGTTCCCGTGAATTTTCAATAAACCACAAATGAGTTTCCATACCGCCACAAATCACACCGGCTAGATAGATGCCTTTCTGGTTCGTTTCCATTGTTTCCGCATTGTACTCAGGCTGCTTTTTTGTATCCTCAGAAAGCTTGATGCCCAGTTTATCAAGAAATCCAAAATCAGGCTGGTAGCCGGTCAAGGCTAAAACATAATTGTTCGGGATAATTTGAATACCTTCCGGTGTTTGCAATTCAACTTCATCCTGCCTGATTGCAACAAGATTTGAATTAAAAAAAACTTTGATACTACCCTCTTTAATCCGGTTCACGATATCAGGCCTTACCCAATATTTAACACGCTCACCTATTTCCGGAGATCGTACAACCATGGTTACCTCAGCTCCTTTGCGGTAAGTTTCTAATGCGGCGTCAACCGATGAATTGCTGGCCCCAACTACTACCACCTTTTGCATCGCGTAAAAATGAGGGTCGCCATAGTAATGCCGTACTTTTTGTAATTCTTCTCCAGGAATATCCAGGTAACTGGGTATATCATAAAAACCAGTAGATATGATGATGTTTTTAGCCTGGTAATTTGATTTTGAGGTCTTTACGCTATAGTTGCCATCTTTTTTTACGTTCGACTCTACCTTCTCAAAAAGATTGATATTCAAATTAAATTTTAAGGCTACCCGTCGGTAATATTCCAATGCTTCGGCCCGTGTTGGTTTTATATTGTTAGATACAAACGGAATATTACCGATTTCCAGTTTATCAGAGGTAGAAAAAAAGGTCATGTTTACCGGATAATTATACAGAGAATTCACAAGGCAGCCTTTTTCAACGATAATGTAAGAAAGGCCATTTTTTTGAGCCTCTATTCCGCAAGCCATTCCAATCGGTCCGGCACCAATAATTAAAACGTCAAGAATTTCAGTCATAAAAATTTACAATTTAACATTGATTGACAGAGATCAGAATTTTTAAAATAAGCTTCAACCAGTGCTATGTTAATCCTTTTCAGGATTCGGTCACTATTTCTAATTAATCGTTTGGTTTATGCTTCCAAACACACTGTTCACAGCATCTTTCCGCGTTACTTTACTCCTTCAGAAAGCCAAAAAGAATGCCAGTTACATTGTTGACGCACCCAAATTCTTAAAAATTTGTAAGGAACTTAAAAAAATGGCAATCAATAAATAATCAGTTATAAATCAAAAAAAATAAAGGCCTATTAATTCAGGCCCTTATCTTAGTTTATAAAAGTTATTTATTTATTGTCCGGCAGCCTTTGCATGATCTGCAAGAAACTGTTGTAATCCGCTGTCTGTTAATGGGTGTTTTAACAACGCTAATATAGCTGATAAAGGGCCCGTCATCACATCGGCACCCAATTTTGCACAATCAATAATGTGCATCGGGTGGCGAACGGAGGCAGCCAATATCTGAGTTTGAAACCCGTAGTTATCGTAAATTAACCGAATATCAGAAATTAGTCCGAGTCCATCAGTAGAAATATCATCCAACCGACCGATAAAAGGCGAAACATAGGTGGCTCCGGCTTTGGCGGCCAGTAACGCCTGACCAGCAGAGAAAACCAGCGTGCAATTGGTTTTAATCCCTTTCGAAGAGAAGTATTTAATGGCCCGAATTCCTTCTTTGATCATTGGCACTTTAACCACGATTTTAGGATTTAAAGCCGCTAAAATTTCACCTTCTTTAATAATTGTAGCATAGTCAATAGCAATTACCTCGGCACTTACATCGCCCTCCACAATATCACAAATTGCTTTGTAATGGTTAATGATGTTATCATGGCCGGTAATTCCTTCTTTGGCCATTAGCGATGGGTTTGTTGTTACGCCGTCTAAAACACCTAAATCCTGTGCTTCTCTAATCTGCACAAGGTTTGCGGTATCGATAAAAAACTTCATAGTATTAAGTTAAAAATGAAATAGGATTTTTTGGTTTTCTTACTGAAAGATAGATTCTTGTTTTTACGAATATTATATCTTGCTGACGAGCTATTCCTGATCAGCTGATTACTTTAAAAAAAAATGGGCAAGCCCCTTTTATCGCACCGCTCAACCTCTTACCCTTGCTGCGTTCCCACCCTGGGGGAATTCAAAGGGAGCTGGTCGTAAAAGACTTACCCGCCACAAAAGTAACAATTTTTGAATCACAGGATTATTAAAATCTATTTTCAAATAATATGTTTCGTTATTTAAGATACATATCTGAATATCAGGACAAATAATTTTCATAATCTAAGTGTAATTTATACACCTTGAAATAGCAATAAGCCTGCTATTTTTTTAGATTTATACCAAATTATTCTGCTAATATTATCAAATTGTCAAAAATTCTCAATTTGATAAGAAGAAAAATGAACGATTGACAATTATTTTTATTGATTAAGCAAAAGCTTTTGAATTTCTTATTTTAGAGGTTCCAAATTAACCAAATGATATGAAGGCAGAGGGAAAGAAAACAAAGCAGGGTCTATACAAGGAAGAGTTTGAGCATGATGCCTGTGGAGTTGGTTATATCGCCCAAATTAAAGGAATAAAATCGCATAAAATTGTTTCTGATTGTTTAACCATTCTTGAAAATATGGAGCACCGCGGCGCATGTGGTTGTGATCCTGATTCGGGTGATGGGGCAGGTATATTAATCCAACTCCCCCATAAATTTTTTAAACAAGTTTGTAATGAAATCAACATAATTTTACCAGAACCTGGTCAATATGGGGTAGGAATGCTTTTTTTACCTAAGAAACCCACTTTAAAAGAAGCTTGCCGTAACGCCATCAATAAAGTAGCTCAAAAATCTGGATTGCAGGTTTTGGGATATAGAAAGGTTCCGGTACAAACGGCAGGTATAGGCGAAACAGCTCTTTCGGCGGAACCCGATATGGAACAGATCTTTATTAAAAGACCTGAGCACATTATTAAACCAGAAGATTTTGAACGTAAACTTTACGTTTTCAAGAATTTCATCAGTAAATCTGTTGCCGAAGTTGTAAAGCCAGGTGACCAGCAATTTTATGTAAGTTCTTGCTCTCAGCATACCATCATTTATAAAGGGCAGCTAACCAGTAAGCAGGTTCGCAATTACTTTATAGATCTGGAAGACGAAAGGGTACGATCTGCTTTTGGCATGGTCCATTCCCGGTTCTCCACCAATACTTTTCCTTCATGGAAATTAGCCCAGCCTTTTCGTTTTATATCCCATAATGGTGAGATTAACACGCTTAAAGGAAATTTGAACTGGTTCTATTCAGGCATTCGATCTTTTGCCAGTCCTTTTTTTAGTAAAGAAGAAATGGACACGCTCCTTCCGGTGATAGACAATAATCAGTCTGATTCCGCCTGTCTGGACAATGTGGTGGAGCTGCTTTATCATTGTGGTAGATCATTGCCGCATGTAATGATGATGCTTATTCCAGAAGCCTGGGATGGAAATGAGCAGATGGATCCGTTAAAAAAGGCATTTTATGAGTATCACGCCACCCTTGTCGAACCCTGGGATGGACCGGCCGCCGTCACCTTTACAGATGGCCGGATTATAGGCGCTACTCTTGATCGCAATGGTTTAAGGCCGTTGAGGTATATGATTACAAATGACGATCGGATTATTGTTGCTTCCGAGGCGGGTGTTTTAATTACGGATGAAGCAATTATTATAAAGAAAGGCCGGTTGCAGCCTGGGAAGATGCTGATTACGGATATTAAAAAAGGTAAAATATTATCTGATGAAGAAGTAAAAAATGAAATTATTAACAAACAACCCTATTCTCAATGGCTTGAAAATTATAAAATCCGTTTGGAAGAACTTGCCGAACCACGTGTTGCTTTTACCCAATTATCCAATGAATCTATTTTTAAGTATCAACAGGTTTTTGGTTATACAAGAGAAGACATTGAAACAATTATTAAACCCATGGCCGTTGGCGGAAAAGAGCCGATCGGGTCTATGGGAACAGATATTCCGCTTGCCGTTTTATCAGACCGCCCTCAGCATCTGAGCAACTATTTTAAACAGCATTTCGCCCAGGTTACCAATCCGCCTATCGATCCCATAAGAGAAAGACTGGTAATGAGTTTGGTGGGGTTTATGGGAAATAACGGTAATCTACTTGATGAGGATAAAATGCATTGCCATTGTGTTGCTTTAAAACAACCCATACTCGATAACATTGAACTTGAAAAACTCCGTAGTATTGATACCGGTTTATTTCATGCTAAAACCCTGCAAACTTATTTTAAGGCCGATAAACAAAACGGTTCACTTCAAAGAGGTTTAGAAAGATTGTGTCGTTACGCAGAGGATGCCGTACATGATGGTTTCGAAGTTCTGATTCTTTCAGACCGTGCCCTTGATTCTGAGCATGCCGTTATTCCCTCACTATTAGCTGCTTCGGCCGTTCATCATCATTTAATCGGTAAAGGTTTACGCGGAGCTGTGGGTTTGGTTGTCGAAGCTGGCGATGTGTGGGAAGTTCATCACTTTGCCTGTCTGATCGCTTTCGGTGCTACCGCAATAAATCCTTACTTAGCATTGGCATCAATAGCTAAACTTAAATCAGATGAAAAGATTGATAATAGTTTAGAAACAAGCATTTTATGTAAAAATTATATTAAGGCTGTTGGTGATGGTTTGCTAAAGATTTTTTCTAAGATGGGAATTTCTACGCTTCAATCTTACCACGGTTCACAGGTTTTTGAGATTGTTGGAATTCAACAAAAAGTGATTGACAAATACTTTTGCGGTGTGGTAACCAGATTAGAAGGTTTGGATTTGGATGATATCGCTCAGGAAGCATTATGCAAACATTTTAGTGGATTTACCAGCCTAAGTTCGGTAGATCATTTATTGGCCGAAGGCGGTGTTTATCAATGGAAGCGCAGGGGAGAAGCGCATCTTTTTAATCCTCAAACGGTTCATTTACTACAGCACGCAACCCGGAGCAACAACTACGAGGTTTATAAAAATTACGCCAAACTAATTAATGAACAAACGGAAACCAGGTATACCATACGCGGTTTATTGGGATTTGCGCACCATCGTCAGCCCGTTGCGATTGAAGATGTAGAGCCTGTTGAGGAGATCATGAAACGTTTTGCCACCGGTGCAATGTCATTTGGATCCATCTCTCATGAAGCCCATAGTACGCTTGCGATTGCTATGAACAGCATTGGGGCAAAAAGTAATACTGGAGAGGGCGGCGAAGATGAGCTTAGGTACCAATTATTACCAAATGGCGATTCCATGCGTTCATCTATAAAGCAGATCGCTTCCGGCAGGTTTGGCGTAACGGCCAATTATCTGGCCAATGCCGATGAACTACAGATAAAAATGGCTCAGGGTGCCAAACCGGGTGAAGGAGGCCAGCTTCCGGGAGATAAAGTGGATGAATGGATAGCAAAAGTTCGCCATGCTATACCTGGGGTAGGATTGATTTCTCCTCCGCCACACCATGATATTTACTCAATTGAAGATCTGGCCCAGTTAATTTTCGATCTTAAAAATTCAAATCGTGAGGCCAGGATCAGTGTAAAGCTCGTTTCAAAATCAGGTGTAGGCACCATCGCCGCTGGTGTAGCAAAGGCTCATGCCGACGTAATCCTGATCTCTGGTTTTGATGGCGGTACCGGAGCTTCTCCTTTAACATCCGTTGTACATGCTGGTTTGCCATGGGAATTGGGACTGGCTGAAGCACAACAAACACTTGTCAAAAATAAATTAAGAAGCCGTGTAGTATTGCAGGCTGACGGGCAGATGAAAACCGGGAGAGACATTGCCATTGCTACTTTGCTTGGCGCTGAAGAATGGGGCGTTGCTACGGCTGCTCTTGTAGCGGGAGGCTGTATTATGATGCGTAAATGTCATTTAAATACTTGCCCTGTTGGGGTGGCAACGCAAGATCCTGAACTTAGAAAATTGTTTAGCGGTAAACCGGAGCATATTGTAAACTTATTTCGTTTTATTGCCGAAGAGTTACGTGAAATTATGGCAGAACTTGGTTTTCGGACCATAAACGACATGGTTGGAAGAGTTCATTTTTTAAAAATGAATGATATAGACCACTGGAAAGTGAAAAATTTGGATCTTTCAGAGTTGCTTTACGCGATGGACAATCCTTCAGGGCTAACCTTATACAATAGTGAAAAACAAGATCATGGAATAAGTAATGTGCTTGACTGGCAATTATTAAATGTTGCAGAAAAAGCGATTGCTACAAGGGAACCGATATTCGCAAATTTTCAAATCAGAAATACAGACCGAACTACCGGAACTATTTTATCCCATGAAATAACTAAAAAATACCAGTCTGCCGGACTCCCTCAAAATACCATTAACTATAAGTTCCGTGGATCGGCCGGACAAAGCTTTGGTGCCTTTTGCACAAAAGGAATTTCATTTGAACTAAGCGGAGAAGCTAATGACTATGTCGGCAAAGGTCTTTCCGGTGCGCAGTTAGCCATTTATCCTGATAAGAGAAGCAAATTATTGCCACAGGATAATATGATTATCGGTAACGTCGCTTTGTACGGTGCTACCTCCGGAGAATTATTTGTACGCGGGCAAGCCGGAGAACGTTTTGCGGTTCGAAATTCGGGCGCAACTGCAGTAGTTGAAGGAGTTGGAGATCATGGCTGTGAATACATGACCGGTGGCCGTGCGTTGATTTTAGGAAAAACAGGAAGGAATTTTGCCGCAGGCATGAGCGGAGGTATTGCCTGGATTTACAATCCGGATAAAACTTTTGCTCAAAATTGCAATCAGGAAATGGTAGATCTGGATCCATTGTCTGATAATGACTCAGAACAAATATTGCAACTGTTACGGAAACATGTTCAGCTTACAGAAAGCAAGCTGGCCACACGGTTGATAAAAGAATGGCAGCATGAAGTTTTAAATTTTATAAAAGTTTATCCCAAAGAGTATAAACGAATTCTGAATCAATCAAAGGTTCAACAAGCAGCAAGTTAATTATGGGAAAAGCAACAGGATTTAAGGAGTTCAGCAGGGAACTTCCGGAGAAGATAAAACCCGCTGAGCGTGTTAAAAATTACAATGAGTTTGTAGGGTTGTATGCCGGGGAAGAATTAAACCATCAGGCTGCACGCTGCATGAATTGCGGGATACCTTTTTGCCATTCGGGTTGTCCGCTTGGTAATGTAATTCCGGAATTCAATGATGCGGTTTACAACGGTAAATGGGAAGAGGCTTACCTAATACTCGCATCAACAAACAATTTTCCTGAATTTACCGGGCGGATCTGTCCGGCACCCTGTGAGGCAGCTTGTGTATTAGGCATTAACAAACCGCCGGTTACCATAGAAGAAATTGAAAAACACATTATAGAGATCGCATTTTCTAAAGGGTACATCAAACCGTACAAACCTGTTTTAAGAACAGGTAAAAAGGTAGCCGTTATAGGTTCAGGTCCGGCTGGTTTAGCCGCTGCTGCTCAGTTAAATAAGGCCGGGCATCTTGTAAAAGTTTATGAACGTGATGATTTGCCGGGCGGTTTATTAAGATATGGTATACCTGATTTTAAATTGGATAAAGCGGTGGTTGACCGGAGAATCCGATTAATGGAAGAGGAGGGAATACAGTTTAAATGCAATACAGAAGTTGGCAAAAACGGAAGTATGCAGGAATTTATAAATGCGTACGATGCGGTAGTAATGGCTTCGGGGTCAACCATTCCAAGGAATCTTCATATCCCGGGAAGGGAAACTAAAGGTATTTATTTTGCGATGGATTTTTTGAAACAACAGAATAAAACGCTGAACAGAAGTAAATTTACAGAGGAGCATATCCTCGCAACCGGAAAAGACGTGGTTGTAATTGGTGGCGGAGATACAGGATCAGATTGTGTAGGAACTTCAAACCGCCAGCTTGCTAATTCTGTTAAACAGTTTGAGCTTATGGTTCAGCCTCCGCAGGAGCGGAATGAGTACATGCCATGGCCTAACTTTCCAATGATCTTAAAAACCACCAGTTCGCATGAAGAAGGTTGTGAACGTTTTTGGGGAATCAACACCAAAGCATTTTTAAGCGATGATCAGGGTGCTTTGAGATCTATTTTAATTTCTGAAGTAAGCTGGGAAATTGATCGTTTAGGAAGGCCTGTAAATTTTATTGAAAAAGAAAACTCAGAACGTGAAATTCCATGTCAGTTGGTTTTACTTGCAATGGGTTTTGTGCATCCGCAACATGAAGGTTTGATAATTAAATCGGGTGTTCAACTTGACGAAAGAGGAAACGTGAAGGCGAAAGAAGGTGATTATCTAACCAATGTAAGCAAAGTGTTTGCTGCAGGCGACATTCGCAGAGGGCAATCACTGGTAGTATGGGCAATTTCTGAAGGAAGGGAAGCAGCCCGAAAAGTGGATGAATTTTTAATGGGTCACTCTTCACTGCCTACAAAAGACCGGATTAAGCAGCAATTGGTGTGAAGCAGCAAGATATGAGGGATCGGGTTTAAGCTTTACGCTACTAGTTTTGAGCTACAAGAATTATTCTGTAGTTTTAAGTTTAGTGTAAAAATCCCATAAAACAATGCCTGCTGATATTACGATATTAAACGAATGTTTCGTTCCGAATTGTGGGATCTCAATGCAATCATCAATCAACTTCATCGCTTTTTCAGAGATTCCGTCAACCTCGTTGCCAAAAATCAGTGCGTATTTTTCATCAATTTCTGGTTGAAATAAATTTAGCATCGTACTGGAAGAAGCCTGTTCGATGGCTATGATTTTAAACCCTTCCTGCTTCAACAAAATTATTGCGTCCATAATGTTTTCCTGATATATCCAGTCAACTGAATTGGTTGCTCCGAGTGCTGTTTTTTCTATTTCGCGGTGAGGGGGTTGTGCGGTGATCCCACATAAAATTATTTTTTCGACGGCAAATGCATCTGATGTCCTGAAAATTGATCCTATGTTGTGCATGCTTCGCACACTATCCAGAATAATAACGACGGGTAGTTTTTCCTGATTTTTAAATTCTTTAACGGTAGCCCGTTTAAGGTCGTCAAGTTTAAGTTTTATCATATTTGTTTAACTAGAAAGTAACTTACGGCCTTGCGGCAGATAACCTAAGTTTCCATTCCCTTAAAAAATCAAGTTTATGCAAGGCGTAATAACCGAATGAGGTAAAAATACAAACTCCGCACAAAACCCACCATAATAAACTGTAGCCCCCTTTTTGGATCAGAACAGCTCCGTAAATAGGTGCCAGTACCTGGGCAAAAGACCAGGCAATGGTATATAATGCGGCATACTCGCCACGGTTTTGTTCATTGGTTCTGGAGATCCAGAATGTGTTCATAAAAGGCATAGAAAGCATTTCAGCTAATGTAATTACACAAACAGAAAGAATGGCCACCCAGGCTGCTGCAGGAAAAATGTTGAACAACGAAAATCCTATCCCAGCTAAAAAAACGCCAGCAGTTACAAAAATCAAGCTTGGCCTACGGCCTTCCAATTTATGAATCAGAACCATTTCCATAAGTACAATTAAGATCCCGTTTAAAGCCATTAACAAACCGATAAACTGTTCGTTGAAGTGCCACTCGGTTTTAAAGAAAACAGGTTGCATGGTAAATAGCTGAAAAAAGCATGAGGCAAATAAGATGGTGAGTAATATAAAAAATAAATATTTTTTGTCTTTATATGCCGAGACAGGAATGGGTATTTTATTTAAAGAAGCGGATATTTTTTGCTTTTGAACCGGTTTCAAAAGTTTTAATAATAACATGGCGGCTAATATATTGCTGCATCCATCTACATAAAATAACAGGTTGTAATTAACTGAGGCCAACAAACCACCGAGCGCCCCTCCGAAAGACCATCCGAGGTTAATAGCCAGCCGGTTTAAAGAATATGAACGGGTGCGAACTTTTTCAGTGCTATAGTGTGCGATGGCTGTAGAATTAGCCGGTCGGAACGACTCGTTGCACATACTTAAGATAAACGTACCAATACTTAGTGAAATAAAAGTTTCCAGAAAACTGAGCGAAATAAACATGATCCCGCCGCTTATCAATGCGCCTACCTGAAGGTAATAAAAACCGTATCTGTCTGTAATCTTTCCCCCGATAAACGCACCAACTATAGAACCCGCCCCATACAAAGCCATCACAATTCCAGCCTGTACAATGCTGAATTTTAATTGCTGTGTAAAGTAAATGGTCATGAATGGCAAAACCATCGTACCGCTTCGGTTCACAAACATAACCAGCGATAGATACCAGCTTTCTTTGGATAAACCGCTGTAAGCGTCTTTGTACAATCGTATGGTATGATCCAGCATCAGGCAAATATAGAGGCTAATTTATAAAAGCTTAACAAAAACAGTGGATTAAACTTGTTTCATTAACCGCCCATATTTATCATCGTTAAATTAAAAAACCTTAATTTATTTTGGATCATCTGAATAAGAATAAGGGTACGATCTGGAGGTCGTACCTCTTTTTAATTCGGGAGTGGGAGACATAACAAACTCCAATTTAGCCCCTTTAACTAAAGCAGGGTGGCTAATCCAGTTCATCTCATTAATTTGTCCATTTAATTTCATTTGGCTGATGTACACATTAACAGGAGAATTTGACGGAGCATTTACTATTATTTTTTTTCCGTTTTCAAGGTTCACAGTAATTTTTTTAAAAAGTGGCGCACCTAAAACATATTGGTTGGTTGCGGGTGTAACCGGATAAAAACCCATCGCAGAAAACAGATACCAGGCGGATGTTTGACCGTTGTCTTCGTCACCGCAGTATCCGTCAGGAGTGGCTTTATACAACCGATCCATAATTTGCCGTACCCAATATTGTGTTTTCCACGGTGCTCCGGCATAATTATACAGATAGGGCATGTGTTGAATTGGCTGGTTGCCATGCGCATATTGTCCCATATTGGCTATTTGCATTTCCCTTATCTCGTGGATTACACCACCATATGCACTTTCATCAAAAATAGGTGGTATGGAAAATACTGAATCCAGTTTGTTTATAAACTTTTCTTTACCTCCCATCAGGTTTGCCAGACCCTTAACATCCTGAAAAACAGACCATGTGTAGTGCCAGCTATTTCCCTCCGTAAAAGCGCCTCCCCATTTAAAAGGGTTAAAAGGCGATTGAAATTTGCCATCCTGATTTTTCCCTCTCATTAATCCACTAGCCGGGTCAAATAGATTTTTGTAATTCTGGCTTCTGGCGGCATAAAGGTCAATTTCGCTTTTTGGTTTTTTAAGTGCTTTGGCTAATTGATAAATTGCAAAGTCATTATAGGAATACTCAAGGCTTCTGGCAGCATTCTCATTGACATTCACATCATATGGAACATAACCCAACTTGTTGTAATATTGTACGCCCTCTCTGCCAACGGCATCGATTGGGCCTTCATTATTGGCACCTTTTATAACAGCCTGATAAAGAGTTTCTATATCGTAACCTCTTAAACCTTTGATGTAAGCATCGGCCACCACGGAAGCAGAATTCTGGCCGATCATTACATTAGCATATCCCGGACTTGACCATTCGGGCAGCCATCCCCCTTCTTTGTAATCATTGATTAACCCTTGCTGCATTTCTTTATTTATAGACGGATAAATTAAGTTCAGAAAAGGGTATAGCGCTCTAAAAGTATCCCAAAAACCTGTTCCAGCGAACATGTAACCAGGCAACACTTCTCCATTGTAGGGGCTCCAATGAACAATCTTATCATCAGCGTTTATTTCATACAACTTATTCGGGAAAAAGACGGTCCGGTAAAGACAAGAATAAAATGTCCTAACCTGATCTACCGTACCTCCTTCAATCTCAATTTTACCTAAGGTTTCATTCCAGATCTTTCGTCCGCTATTTTTGGTCTGGTCAAAACTTTGATTCCCAACTTCCCGCTTAAGATTAAGTAAAGCCTGATCTGCACTTATAAATGATGAAGCAATTTTTACATTTACCTGCTCGCCTTTATAAGTTTTAAAACCGATTACTGCAGCAGAATGATCAGCGGAAAGCTCGTTTTTATTTGAACTGAAATTTTTTCCATCCCAGGTTCCAGACACGGTAAAGTCTTTATCAAACTGAAGTACAAAGTAATTTCTAAAATTCTTAAGCGTACCGCTGCTATAGCGGGTAGAATACCCAATAATTTTTCTTTCTGAGGGAATAATTTTAACATATGATCCTTTATCAAATGCATCCAATACAACATAGGCACTATCTGTTTTGGGGAATGTAAATCTAAATTGGGCCGCACGCTCCGTGGGAGAAATTTCGGTGGTAACATCATGGTCGGCCAGATATACACTATAATAATATGGCTTTGAGATTTCAGATTTGTGGGAGAACCAGCTTGCCCGCTCATTTTGCCCGATGTTAAGTTTACCGGTAACGGGCATAATGGAAAATTGTCCATAATCATTCATCCATGGGGATGGCTGATGAGTTTGTTTAAACCCAAGAATTTTATCAGCAGAGTAAGTATAAGCCCAACCGTCGCCCATTTTACCCGTTTGAGGTGTCCACAGGTTCATCCCCCACGGCAATCCAATAGCCGGATACGTGTTTCCGTTAGATAATGAAGGTTTAGAATCAGTTCCCATTAACGGGTTAACATAGTCAACCGGGTCAATCACCTTATCAACGTTTTGCGCTTCTAATCCAAAGCTTAGTAGGGCTAGTATAATTGTTAGAGAAATGTTTTTCATCAGTATTTTTATTTTGTTATAAAAATTTCATAGTCAATATTTTTTTCCAGATGATTATCGGGATTACATCGATAAATCAAAGTAGCCAGCCCGGATTTCAATAATTCATTTTGTTGGCCGATAATAAACAAGACATAAAATTATTAGAACGCAATGTAAATGATTTCATTTTTTATTTAGCCCTACTCAATGATTTGTAAATAACTAAAACGATTATTGGACATTCATTTTAAAATCTAATAATTGGGATTGCTTTACCTGTACTTTGTAGTTGCTTTCAACCATACATAGCGTTGGCAATTCAAATAACTAAGCCATAATAAAGAGTTTTAAATTCGTTCTTAAACAATGCTGAAAAATCAAAAAGCCTGCAAATCAAATGATTGCAGGCTTTTTGTCTAAAGTTTAATAGTGCGGAGAGCTAGGGATTCGAACCCCAGGAACCTTTAACAGTTCAACAGTTTTCAAGACTGCCGCAATCGACCACTCTGCCAGCTCTCCGCCGCAAAAGTACAAACTCAAATCAATTATGCAAATTGCATCCTGATATTTTTTAAGCCAGAAGTTTAAATGGCAGGTATAGAAGTATTTAAGCTTTGAACTATCAGCTTTAAGCTTTGAGCTGGTATTGATCTACTTTTTCATCAGCCTTTCCTGTGCCGGCTCTTTTCTGAAACTATTAAATTGAGGTTTTGAGATTTTAATGCTCCGTTTAGAAAGGTCTATACTGGCGTTGAGTTCAAATCCCACCAAAATAATTAACGAATTTAAATAAAGCCAGATCATTAAAACAATCAGAGTTCCGATGGAGCCATATATTTTATTATAAGTACCGAAGTTGTTGATGTAATATGAAAATCCCCAAAAGGTGAGTATAGCAAGGATAGTTGCCATCCATGATCCAGCACTAAAAAAACGCCACTTCTTGGCATTTGCGGGGCCGTAACGGTAAAGAAGGGATATAGTAACGAAATAAATAGTAATTAAAATAAACCAGCGCACCATGTTGATTATAAAAATCCAGAACGCGTCATTAAACTTGAGTTCACTTCTCAGATAAGTAAATATATATTCGCCGATGGTAATAATGACTAACCCGGAGATTAAAGCGAAAGCGATCATGATCGTTAAATTAAGCGCTACCAACCGTTGCTTAATCCAGCTTCTGGATTCGATGATCAAGGATGATTTGTTAAACGCCTCCATCAATGTGGAGATCCCATTTGTAGAAAAAAACAAGGCGAAGAAAAAACCGAATGAAAGAAGCTTCGAGTTTTGATTTTTAACAATGTCAACCAGCGTTGTTTCAACTGCCAAATACGCATTGTTTGGTAAAACAAGCGATATAAGGTTCATTAACTGGTCCTGGAAGTTATTAATGGGAATATATGGGATGAGCGTAAACAAAAAAATGATGGCCGGGAAGATAGCCAGCATAAAATTATACGCCAGGGACGATGCTTTATTTATCAACGAATCTTTGGCGATCTCTGAGAAGAAAAAAGAAGCAACGGTGTATAAGGGAAGCGGACTAAAACCCGGAAGGATCATCACTTTCGTCCATTCAATAAGCAGATAATACGGCCTGAATTTTAAAAGAAACCTATGCAGCCAGTTCATTGATCAAAATTACTCAAAATATTTTTGCAGACGATTTAGAAAATCGGTGGATGGCATACAGGGCTTGTTGCGCTTAATATCAATAAAAACCAGTGTAGTCTCTCCTTCATTAATCAGTTGATGTTGCTCGTTATAAAGTTGATATTCAAAATGTATCCTTACGGAAGGCATCTTTTTCATGATCACATTTATAGTAATTTCCTCATCATATAAAGCCGGTTTTAAGAATTTGCACCGCATATCAAGTACGGGCATCATAATTCCGGATTCTTCCATTAACTTATAGGTCATGCCCAAACTTCTCAGCATTTCTACACGGCCAACTTCATAAAACTGAGCGTAATTGCCATAATACATGTATCCCATCTGGTCGGTTTCCGCATATCTCACCCTTAATTTTGTAGAATGGCTAAACATTATTTTTTAATATTTCTCTCGTTAAGGGCTTGCTGAAATTTGCGGGCGTTTACAAGATGCTGCTGCAAAGTGGAGGCAAACGCATGATAACCAGAAAAGTCTTCTTTAGCGCACATATAAATATAATTGTGTTCAGAGTAGTTTAAAACAGCATCTATGGCTTTAATACTAGGCATTAAAATAGGGCCGGGGGGCAATCCTTTGTATAGGTAGGTATTGTAAGGCGATTCTTTTCGGAGATGTTTATTTAAAACGCGGCGGATTGTAAAATCATTATTCGCGAAAATAACAGTTGGATCAGCTTCCAGGCGAATTCCTTTTTTATAACGGTTTAAGTATAATCCGGCTATGATTGGCATTTCATTATCATGCAACGCTTCGGCATCAACAATGGAAGCCAGTATGCTAACCTGTATGGGGTTTAAATTTATACGGGTCGCCTTTGCTTTCCGGTCATTAGTCCAGAATTTCTCATATTCATCATGCATCCTGCCCATAAACTGTTCGGCAGAAGTATTCCAGTAAATTTCGTAGGAATTTGGAATGAACATAGCGTAAACAGAATTGGTGTCAAAGCCCATTTTCTCAACGTATTTTGCCGAGTCAAGTAAATTTATAATCGAAACCGAATCAGTTTCCAGCTTTTTTGAAACCATTCCGGCAAGGGTTTCTTTTAACCTTACGTTCTGAAAAGCAATTTTAACTGGTTCCTGGTTTCCGGCTTTCAGCATGTTAATCAGGTTGCGGTTACTCATTCCTTTTCTCAAACGGTACCGGCCCGGTTTAACCTTGCCGGGATATTCCATGTTTTGGGCAGCCCATAAAAATGTAGTCGTATCGGCAACTATATTCTTATCCCTTATGGTTTGATAAACTTCAGAAAAACCGGCGCCTGTATTCACAAATAAATATTTCTCGTTTCCGTTTACGTTAGGCCCGAAAAATTTGAGGTAATAATTAAAAGCGGTAAATCCAAGTATGAAAATGATCAGTACAGCAAAAGCGATCGCGGTTTTGGCTTTAAAACTTAATTTTCTTGGTTCTTTAACAGGCATATAATTTTGAAAGTGTATAACCGAATCTAAGGGATTTATTTGTGTAAAGCAGAGGCAGTAAATAAATTGGTGGTTGTCCCGCTAAACGCTGTAGCCCCGATAAAGATCGGAGGCTGCCACTTATATCGGGTTTATTTTAATCTGGCCATTCGCTTTTTTTAAAAAATTAGGGCAGCTGATTCTGATCGCTCAGAATCACATCCACGCTGCTGCCGATACTCACTTTACTTAATGTATCACTTAATGCCGGAAGTTGTTTAATAACCCTGGCACCAACAGTATCAATCACCATGCCTTCATATGTAACATTACCTAGCTGTAATGAAGAACCCAGTAAAGAAAGTCGTGCTTCGTTCAAGTTTAAGCCGAGTAAATTGGGTATATCAACTTCACTCGCCCCCATTCCATCGCCCAGAACAAGATCAATTTTGGAGCCTTTGGGTACTTGTTGGTTTGTACTTAAAGTACGCCCTTTAACATGAATACCCAAAACAACATCGCGGGCAACATCAGAAATATAGGAGGTATCGCCCAATTTCAATCCGTAGTTATTAAGGATGGAGCGTGCTTCCAGAAAGGTTTTTCCGTCAATATCCGGAAAATCAATTTCCGGCGCAAGCCTGGTAATGATGGTTAAGTAAATGGTGCGGTTAATCTTTACATTGGTATTCGCATCCGGATCCTGCTCCACAACCGTTCCCGGATCTTTATCTATCAGGTAAACGGAATCTACCTGGTATCTGAAACCTTTTGATTCCAGCAACTGGATAGCATCTTCAACGGCTAAACCTTTCAATTTCGGTACTGGCAAACCTTCGCCGTGCCGGGTATAAAAATTTAAACTATAGAATATAATCAGCAGTAAAGCAAAAACAGAGATAAATGCAATGAGCAGGTTTTTGCGGAAGGTGCGTGTTCCCAGATACGTGAAAAATTTACTCATTATTTGCTAAACGGATGTAAGATGCATTTCTTTATACACTTTTGATGTTCAATTAGAGCAGGTACAAAGCCAAACTTAAATCAAAATTTATGATTTTGGAAGATAATAATTAGCGATGCCTCTAATTCAATTGTTTTAAAATTATATTTGAAACCATGAAGAAAACAATCGCTTTATTAACCGGAGGTTTTACGGGGGAGTCGGTTATATCACTAAAAAGTGCTGATTTTGTTTTCAGTAAACTGGATAAAGAAAAGTATGAGGTCTACAAGATCATCATCAAGCCAGATAGCTGGTATTATGAAGATGATAATGCTAATAAAACAACCATCAACAGAAATAATTTTAGCTTACAACTTCATCAAAGGGTCATCCGGTTTGATGCCGCTTTCATCATTCTTCATGGTTCGCCCGGCGAAGACGGCAAACTTCAGGGTTATCTGGACATGCTTAATATCCCGTATACCAGTTGCGATGCCCTTACTTCGGCTCTTACCATGAATAAAGGATACACCAAAGCCGTAGTAAATAACATTGACAATCTTTTTGTAGCTAAATCCGTCATGTTATTCGAAAATAATGCAAATTTTATAAATGAAATTTCTACCTCACTTAAACTGCCGTTTTTTATAAAACCCAATAACGGTGGCAGCAGCATTGGCATGAGTAAGGTTAAAACGATTGAAGAGCTACCTGAAGCTTTAAAAAAAGCCTTTGACGAAGATAATCAGGTGCTGGTTGAAGAATTTATAAACGGCAGAGAATTTTCAGTTGGAGTTTATAAAAGTAAATTAGGGATTGAAGTATTACCGGCTACAGAAGTAATTAGCCCCCGCGAATTTTTTGATTTTGAGAGTAAATATACCCCAGGCCTGACGAAAGAAATAACCCCAGCCAGAATGACCGCTGTTGAAAGAGCACAGGTTGTAAAAATTGTAACTGAAATCTATTTTAAGTTGAATTGTAAAGGAATGGTGCGCATTGATTATTTTCTTGAGCACGAAACCGGTCATTTTTATTTTATTGAGATCAACACGATACCCGGCCAAACAGCTACTAGTTTCATCCCGCAACAGGTTAAGGCTGCCGGAAAAGATATTGGTGAGTTTTATAGTGAATTGATTGAGGCTGTTTGTTAGATGGTAAGTTGCTATGTGATTATTTTTAGATAATTATTTTTTTAATTGTTTAATTGCTCATAATAACTGGCAAAGTATTTACCAACAACACGTTTTGAAGGACATTCTTACTAACAAGCAAACAACTAAATCGAATACCGTTCAATCATTTCTTCAGAAACCTTCATGCTACGGCCGGTTTTAATGTCAATCATCACATAATCAAACCAGCCATCACAGACTACTTTCCTTGTTTTTTTATTTTTGATTTCAAAGCTTACCCTACAACCTTTGCTGTTGATACTATCAATACCAGTTTCAACAAAGAAAAATTCTCCCAATCCCAATGATCTTTTATAATCTACAAATGCGGTTCTCACAACCCAACCCAAACCCTTACTTAGAAATTCTTCCATCGGCATTCCATAGTTTGTTTCCATTTGCTCGTACCTGGCTGCCAGCACATAATCAAAGTAAGTGCTGTTATGCACATGGTTAAACATATCAATATCATCCGGCCGGACTTTAAACTCTGTTGTAAACCTGCTGAAAGCAGTTGAATTTTTCATTATTTTCAAATGTGGGTTTTTTATTGGGAAAAATATAATTTCAAAACGCAGGCGTAAGCAATCAATTGTCCCTTGGAATTAAACTATAAAAATCTATATTTGCGATTAATTGTTCAATCATAAACCACTTTAATATTATTCAGGTAATGTATTTAAGTAACGAATTTAAGGCAGATATTTTTGCCAAGCATGGTAAAGGCGCAACCGATACAGGTTCAGCAGAAGGTCAGGTAGCATTGTTTACTGCTCGTATTTCTCATTTAACCGGGCATCTAAAAAACAACAGAAAAGATTTTTCTACTCAGTTATCCTTGCAAAAATTAGTGGGTAAACGACGTGCCTTGCTAGCTTATCTTTTCAAAAAAGATATTAACAGGTACCGTGCTATTATTAAAGCGTTGGAATTAAGGGATATTATTAAATAATCTCAAAAAAATCTATGTTAAGCCATCTCAGCAGAGATGGCTTTTTAGTTACAAAAAACTATAGTCAATATAAAAACTGAAGCGTTCTAAAGAGGAAAAACGCTTCGTAATAAACATAAAAATGAGTTATAACGCAATTAAAAAGACTTTCGATATAGGCGATGGCCGTATGATCGAAATCGAAACAGGAAAATTAGCCAAACAAGCTGACGGTTCTGTTGTGGTTCGCATGGGCGATACCATGTTGCTTGCCACTGTAGTTTCTACAGTAGGTGCAAAGGCGGGAATTGATTTCCTTCCATTGTCAGTAGATTATCAGGAAAAATATGCGGCTACTGGCCGTATCCCCGGAGGGTTTTTACGCCGTGAAGCACGTCTTTCAGATTATGAGGTTCTGATTTCACGCCTGGTTGACCGTGCGTTACGCCCGATGTTCCCGGAAGATTATCACGCTGAAGTACAAGTGATGATCTCGTTAATTTCTGCCGATAAAAACATTATGCCTGATTGCCTCGCAGGTTTGGCGGCATCAGCAGCAATTGCGGTTTCAGATATCCCGTTTAACGGCCCTATTTCCGAAGTTCGGGTTGCCAGAATTGACGGTAAACTTGTTATAAATCCCTTTCTAAACGACCTTCAACGTGCAACTATAGATTTATTAGTTGCCGGAACTGAAAGTGATATTATAATGGTAGAAGGAGAGGGCGACGAAATTTCTGAAGAAGAAATGGTTGAAGCGATCGAATTTGCCCATAAAGCAATTGTTATTCAGGTTCAGGCGCAGAAAGAACTTGCCGGGATGGTTGGTAAAACCAAAAAGCGGGAGTATAGCCATGAATCACAGGATCCGGAATTAAAAGAAAAAGTTTATGCTGCAACCTATGATAAGGTCTATGCAATCGCAAAATCTCAATCAGCTAAACAACAAAGAGGAGACAAATTTGGGGAGGTTTTGATGGATTTCATTGCCAGTTTAGGCGAAGATATTGATGATCAAACAGGCTTCCTTTCAAAAAAATATTTTCACGATGTACAGTACGATGCTATTCGTAATCTTGTTTTAAACGAAGGTATTCGTTTAGATGGGCGTGATTCACGTACCGTTCGCCCAATCTGGAGCGAAATCGGATACTTGCCATCCGCTCACGGATCTGCCATTTTTACCCGTGGAGAAACACAGTCGTTAACAACAGTTACTTTGGGTGCTAAATCTGATGAACAAATGATTGATGGTGCGTTTTTTAACGGATACCAGAAGTTCTTACTACATTACAATTTTCCACCTTTTTCAACGGGTGAAGCCCGCCCAAACCGTGGGACCGGCCGTCGGGAAGTTGGTCATGGAAACTTGGCCATGCGTTCGCTCAAGCGGGTTTTACCTGGCGATGAAAATCCATATACCATCCGTATTGTTTCTGATATTTTAGAATCCAATGGATCTTCTTCTATGGCTACGGTTTGCGCTGGTACCCTTGCCCTTATGGATGCAGGTATTAAAATTAAAGCACCTGTTTCCGGGATTGCAATGGGACTGATCAGTGATGAAAAAACCGGAAAGTATGCTATTTTAAGTGATATTCTTGGTGATGAAGATCATTTAGGGGATATGGATTTTAAGGTTACCGGTACAGAAAAAGGCATTGTGGCTTGCCAGATGGATTTAAAGATTAATGGATTAAAGTGGGAAGTACTAACCGCTGCTTTAAAACAAGCGAAAGAAGCTCGCCTTCATATCTTAAATGAAATGAAGAAGACTATTGAACAACCCCGCGAGGACTATAAGCCACATGCGCCACGCATTGTAACCCTTAAAATTGATAAAGAATACATAGGTGCTATTATTGGCCCCGGAGGAAAGATTATTCAGGAAATGCAGCGTGAAACCGGTGCAACCATTGCAATAGAAGAAAAGGATAATCAAGGTATTATTCAAATTTTTGCGGACAATAAAGAAGCAATTGATAAGGCTGTCAGCCGTATAAAAGCCATTGCTGCCAAGCCGGAAGTAGGCGAAACTTATGAAGGTAAAGTGAAAACAATAATGCCGTTTGGTGCTTTTGTGGAAATTATGCCGGGCAAGGACGGTTTGTTACACATTTCTGAAATTGATTGGAAACGCTATGAGACCATGGATGGTGTTTTAAATGTAGGAGATATGGTTACAGTTAAACTTCTGGACGTAGATAAACAGGGTAAATTAAAATTATCGCGTAAAGCTTTGTTGCCACGCCCTCCAAGGCCTGAAGAGCAAAAAGCATAACACCGCTTATTTTACAATAAGAACCCTGTCTTTTTATCGAGCAGGGTTTTTATTTTATTGCCAAAATGATTAATGATTATAGAAGTTTAGTTAAGTGTTTACGAATTTTTAAACTTCTTAGCTGCCTTCGATAGAATCATCCATTGTTTTACCTGATATGGCTCCGGCTATCATTTTTACCAGTGCTATTGCGTCTCCATGTTTGTTATCCCAATAGTGTCCATCAACTGTTTCTACTTTTATGGCTGTAATCCGCGGGTCGTCAATTTCTCCGGTAAACCAAGTTTTAAGTAGTGGCTCCCAAAGTTCTTTAATCAGTTCTTTATCTGTTGAAATAGTGGCAACACCGTAAATACTTAAGAAGTTTGAATGAGCAGAACCTTGAAATAATAGTTGCACATTGGGATCAACCAGTATATCGCGGTTTTTAAAACTATCATTCGCACTTAGAAAATAAAAATTACCAAGGTCATCCATTTTCTGTACCGCCATTGGCCTCACAGTAAATGGTATTCCGGCCTGCATGGCAGTACAGAAAAAGCATGTATTATTCTCACCGGCTAGTTCTTTAATTTTTCTTCCTGCTTCAGATCCCTGAAGGTTTTTATGATTTTGCTCTCTTTGTTGTTTATTAATACTATCCATCATTTATTGTGTTGATGGTAGAGGAACACGCACGGCGTACAAATGTATATTTAGGGGGAAGATTGGGTAAAATTAAGCCTCTTATTTTTTTGTTGACAAAAGGTATATTTTTAATATTTATTTTAATTTTTTAGATTTCAGGGCGCAATAAATCTATGAATGGAATTCTCATAAAAATTCATACTATTTATGATGATTAATTTATTGATTATTTATTTAATTGCATTCGCATTAGGCTATATTATTTTGTTATAATTATTAATTGTTATTTTTTTAGTTAAAAACTAAAATTAATTTGCGTAGGAAAACATTTTTTTTATATTTGTGATGCCCTCCCAAAGGGCATGTTTTTCATAGGTAGATGTAGGGTCGAATACTTGTATTCGGCCCTTTTTTATGCTAAACTTTCTATATTTGGCAGCATGAGCAAAAGAAAGGTTGCAGTTGCAGTTTCAGGAGCAAGCGGAGCTATTTATGCGGATGTTTTATTTAAAAAGTTATTAAGCCTAAGTAGCCAAATAGAAGATGTTGCTGTTTTGATGACAGATAACGCCAAAGAAGTATGGAAATTCGAACTTGGAAATACAGACTACAACAATTATGGATTCAATTTTTATGAAAGAAATGATTTCATGTCTCCAATTGCCTCTGGTTCTGCCCAATATGATACACTAATCATTTGTCCGTGCTCCGGTGGAACGTTAGGACGAATTGCATCAGGTATATCTAATGATTTAATGACAAGAGCGGCGGATGTAATATTAAAAGAGCGTAGAAAGCTTATTTTAGTGTTGAGAGAAACACCTTATAATTTAATTCATATAAATAACATGAAGGCTGTAACTGAAGCAGGTGGTATAATTTGTCCTGCATCTCCATCATTCTACAATCAGCCTAAAACAATTGAAGAAGTTGCAGAAACTGTTGTAAACAGAATTATTGATCTAGCAGGTTTTACGAATGACTCATTTAGATGGGGGGAATAACTAAAGAATCGTCCATACTAATGTTTATTTTAAAACAATAGAACTCAATTAGCATAATTTATACAATTTCATTTTTTTTCATTTCCATCAATTTTCAATCTTTAATTCATGCTTTTTAATCTAGAGCCTGTAATTCTTCACTGCTAACCTTCAACCATTATCTTATCTTTGACAGCTCTATGAATAAAAAAGTCGCATTTTATACTTTAGGCTGCAAGCTCAATTATTCAGAAACTTCTACCATTAGTCGGCAATTTACAAAAGGTGGATTTGATACTGTTCAATTCACACATACAGCGGATGTTTATGTCATTAATACGTGTTCCATTACAGACAACGCTGACAAAAAATGTGCTCGGGTAGTTAAAGAAGCATTAAAATTTTCTCCGAACGCATATGTTGTTATTGTGGGTTGTTATGCCCAGTTAAAACCACAGGAAATCTCTTTAATTCCGGGAGTAGATCTGGTTTTAGGAGCGGCAGAAAAATTTCAGATTTTAGATTATATAAATGATCTTACCAAACAACCCAAAACACTTATTTATAGTAATGCAATTAATCATACCAAAGAATTTGTTTCTGCCTTTTCAATCGGGGATAGAACCAGAACATTTTTGAAAGTTCAGGATGGATGTGATTATTCATGTACCTTTTGTACAATTCCGCTTGCCCGTGGTGCCAGCAGAAGTGGTACTATTGAAGATATAACCCAAAAAGCACGTGAACTTGGGGTTTCGGGTTTTAAAGAAATTGTATTAACAGGAATCAACCTTGGGGATTATGGATTGCTAAATGGGAAACGTGCATATGAGTTTCTAGATCTAGTAAAGGCATTAGACGAAGTTGAAAGCGTAAACAGAATACGAATTTCATCTATTGAGCCTAATCTTTTAAATGATGATCTAATCGATTTTGTTGCTTCATCCAAACGATTTATGCCTCATTTTCATATTCCATTACAATCAGGTTCAAATAAAATCCTTGGTTTAATGCGACGAAGGTACCGCAAAGAACTTTACTTAGAAAAGGTTAACAGAATTAAAAGAAGTATGCCTGATTGTTGTATAGGGGTGGATGTAATCGTTGGATTTCCAGGCGAAACAATGGAAGATTTTGTAGAAACCTACAATTTTCTAAACGAATTGGATATTTCATACTTACATGTTTTTACATATTCTGAGCGAGAAAACACACCTGCCGCCCATATGCAAAATCCGGTTCCGCAATCACAACGTGCCCAGCGAAGTAAAATGCTGCATATCTTATCAGAAAAAAAGAAACACTCATTTTATAAAAGCCAGGAAGGTAAAAATTCAGAGATATTGTTTGAAGGTGATCATAAAGGAGGTTTTATGCATGGTTTTAGCAAAAATTACATAAAAGTAAAAACGCCTTATGATCCTCTTATGGTGAATGAATTAGTAAAAGCTAAATTCGTACAGGTGGATGCTGAAGGGGATATGGAAATAGAAGAACATACAAAGGCATTTATTTATTAATGTAATCAATAAAAAATTTTAGTTTACGGTCATCCCATTAAATAATGCTTGACAAAATAAATTTTATGAGAAAAAAAATAGTTGCCGGCAATTGGAAAATGAATTTAAACTATACTGAAGGGGTTAGTTTATTTTCCGAAATAGTAAACATGGTAAATGACGAAGTTATTGGAAATCAGAAAGTAGTTATATGCTCCTCTTTCATCCATCTTAGTGCAATTAGCCATCTTGCCAAATCACATCCTAAAGTTTCTGTGGGAGCTCAAAATTGTCATCAAACTCAAAGTGGTGCCTATACCGGTGAAGTTTCAGCATCTATGATTCAATCAATAGAAGTAAAATATGTAATTATTGGTCATTCAGAAAGAAGACAATATTTTTCAGAAACCAATTTGATTTTATCAGAAAAGGTGGATGCTGCCTTAAAGCATGAATTAACACCTATATTCTGTATCGGTGAAACATTGGAGCAACGCAACAACAATACTCATTTTACAGTTTTAAAAAGTCAGCTTTCAGAAGGAGTTTTTAATTTAGATGAAAGTGAATTTAAAAAATTAATTATTGCCTATGAACCTGTTTGGGCTATTGGAACTGGATTAACGGCTTCTCCTGAACAAGCCCAGGAAATACACGAATTTATACGCAAAGAAATTGCTGTTCAATACACCCAGGCTGTTGCCGATGAATGTAGTATTTTGTACGGAGGAAGTTGTAATTCAAAAAATGCTGCCGAATTATTCGCTAAACCTGACATAGACGGAGGTTTAATTGGCGGAGCTTCCTTAAAATCCCGCGACTTTGTTGATATCATCAAATCTTTTCCAAAGTAAATGGATTATAAAGAATTGATTTTTACTATTTATTCTAAAGAAGAATTTCACCGGGATATTTTAATTAATTCACTTTCGGAAATAGGGTTTGAAACTTTTGAAGAAACCGTTACCGGCTTTAAAGCTTATATCCCTGCAAACCTGTATAATGAAACTAAACTCGGTACATTATTAGGAGAATATAAAGGGTTGTTTAATTATTCTTACCAGGAAAGTACCATTCCGTATAAAAATTGGAACAAAGAATGGGAGAGCAACTATAAGCCCATTAAAATTACTGACCAGTGTTATGTCAGAGCCAATTTTCATCCTGCCAAACCCGGGTTTAAATATGAAATTGTCATAAACCCAAAAATGGCATTCGGTACCGGGCATCATCAAACCACATCTATGATGATGCAATGGATGGTAAATGAAGATATAAAATCTAAAACGATTCTTGACATGGGATGTGGTACCGGAATATTGGCTATACTGGCTGGAAAAATGGGCGCTACTAAAATAGTAGCTATTGATAATGACCCGCTCTGTTTTGAAAGTTCTATAGAAAATAAAATGATTAACAAAACAAGTTTAATCCAGGTGCTTTGCGGATCTATAGAGGAAATTCCAACAGTTAAATTTGATTATATTTTTGCGAATATCAACCGTAATATTCTTTTAACCCATCTTGAAACATACGCCAGAATATTAAAATCTAATGGACTATTATTTTTAAGTGGATTTTATTTAAATCCTGATCTTGATATCTTAATACAAAAAGCGGCCTCAATAAAATTAAAATATATAAGTCACAAAGAAGTGGATAACTGGGTAGCTGCAAAGTTTATAATAACCTGAAAAATCTTCAATAATTGACGCTGGCAATTTTTTAAGTATAAAAATTTATGAATTAAATATGCAAGTACATTTTATTGCTATTGGTGGAAGTGCCATGCACAATTTGGCTATAGCCTTATCAAAAAAGGGTTTTCAAATTACCGGATCTGATGACACTATTTTTGAACCTTCAAAATCAAATTTAAAGAAATACAATTTATTGCCGGATTCAGAAGGATGGGATCCAAACAAAATTACCAGTAATATAGACGCTGTTATATTGGGTATGCATGCCAGGTTAGATAACCCAGAATTGCTTAAAGCCCAGGATATTGGCCTTAAAATTTACTCTTATCCGGAGTATATTTTTGAGCAGTCTAAAACTAAATTGAGAATTGTTATAGGTGGAAGTCATGGTAAGACAACCATCACTTCTATGGTACTTCATGTTTTAAAGCACTACAACAGAGTTTTTGATTATCTGGTTGGTGCGCAGCTTAGCGGCTTTGAAACGATGGTTAAATTAACCGATGAAGCACCGGTAATTATTCTTGAAGGCGACGAATACCTAGCATCCCCGATAGACAGAAGACCAAAATTCCACCTTTATCATGCCCATATTGCCGTTATTAGTGGAATTGCATGGGACCATGTTAATGTATTTCCAACATTTAAAAGTTATTATGATCAGTTTGCTGTTTTTATAGATACGATTGAAAATGGCGGAACAGTAATATATTGTGAGGCAGATGCAAATGTTGTTAATTTAATAAAGAATTCAAGGGAAGATATTGTTAAAAAGGGATACTCGTTACTTGAAAATAAAGTTATAGATGGAGTAACAGAAATTATAACGTCTACAGGTGGTGTACCAATTAAAGTGTTCGGCGATCACAATATTTATAATTTAAATGCGGCAAAGTTAGTATGCGAAGAAATTGGCATATCCGAAACTGATTTTTTAAATGCGATACGAACTTTTAATGGAGCCTCAAAGCGTTTGGAATCATTGGGTAAGAGTGATAATTGTGAAGTTTTTAAAGACTTCGCTCATTCCCCGTCCAAACTTAAAGCCACAATAGATGCAGTTAAACGCCAATTTCCTTCACGAAAATTAATAGCAGTAATTGAACTGCATACATTTAGTAGTTTAAATAAAGAATTTTTAAGTCAGTATGCCGGAACTATGAATAATGCTGATGAAGCAATAATTTTTATAGACAACATAAATTTTTTACAAAAAAGGTTAGAACCTTATGACGAAAGCATTGTTAAGTTAGCATTTGATAACAAAAAAGTTAAATTTATCAACAATGCAGAAATTTTGGAAGGATTTTTGACTTCATTTAACTATAAATGTAAAAACTTGCTTTTAATGAGCTCTGGTCATTTTTCTGGAATGGACCTTAATTCTTTAGCCAAAAGCGTAATAAAGAGTAGTCGATTTTGACACTCAATTTAATCCCAATTTGTATGAAAACTTTAGGAAAAAAAATACGGTTATTAAGGCATCAAAAAGGATGGAGCCAGGAAGATGTAGCAAAACGACTAGATATTTCAATACCAGCCTTTTCAAAAATTGAAACGGGCATTACTGATGTTAACTTATCCAGACTAGAACAGATATCTACATTATTTGAAATGAGTATTGTTCAATTATTAACGTTTAATGATACTGAACAACAGGAAAAATATAATTCTGATTTAGAAATGCTTACAAAAAAAGTACAAGACCGGGAAACTGAAGTAATTGATTTACAAAAGAAGGTTATTGAGCTTTATGAAGAACTAAGACATACAAAAAGTTAAGTCTGTACTATTTCACATTCTAAACTTAAAATATTTTTCTCATCGTTAAGTGTTTTTTTCCAAATACAGCTCCAGTTGCTTCGTGTAAGGAAAGCATTTTTTCATTAAAATCCCCAACCCAAGATAGTTCCAATTCTTTATACTGGTTTAAAGGAAGAACATATTCTTTAAGTTTAATAAATAAAGCAGATTCCAAACCGTGTTTTTGATACGCTTGCTTAGTTCCCATAACGACGGCACGCATCCTATTTACTCCCCGCCACCTATTATATGCAAATATAATTTTTTCAATTATGCCTAACTTTCCGTTAAGTGATTTTATCATGAGGTTTGCATCTGGCAAAATAACAACGAAAGAGGCCGGTTCATTGTTTATATAAGCAAACCAAACCAATTTCTCATCCAGGATAATTTTCATTTTTTGAAAACTTTGCAGTGTGGTTTGCACATTTATCGGAACAAAGTTTTCAAAATCTTTCCATCCATCATTATAAATTTCAACAAAATCCTTTGCAAACTGATTTAAATTTTTTAAAGTGAGATGCTTAAAATTGTACCCAGGCTTATTGGCAACCCATTGAGCTATTTTAGTAAACCGTTCTGGAAAAGGTTTATCAATTTCCAAATGATTGGTTATTTGCTGGTATAGCGTTTGAAAACCGAATTGTTCAAATAAGCTTTTATAATATGGATGATGGTAATTCATTCCAAATGATGGTGGGGTGAACCCCTCAACTAATAAACCCCAAAAGCTATCATTTTCTCCAAAATTTATTGGTCCGTCCATCGCAGCCATTCCACGTTCCTTTAACCAATTTTTGGATGCATTAAATAACACATTTGAAACTTCCAATTCGTTAACACATTCATAAAAGCCAATTCCTCCGGTAGGTTGTTCTGGCTGAAAGGCCTTTTTATAATTTATAAATGCTGCAATCCGTCCTAACAATTTTCCAGAATTTGATTTTATTATCCATCGGATGCATTCACCATGATTGTGAAAATTATTCTTTAAAGGATTAAAAATCGCTTCAATGTCAATATCCAAAGGACAAATCCAGTTTTTATCATTTTTATATATTAACCTTGCTGTATCCAGAAACTCTTTTTTTGATTGTTTATCTTTTACTTCTATTATAATCATACGTTAAGCAGAATGTTGTTAAATAAAAGAAAAAGCATTCAGTAATTGAATGCTTTTTCTTTTAACAGAATGGATCAGATCATTAAAAATCATCTTCATCATCATCCGGATATGTATTTTCTAAGGATTCCATATTTTCCTCAAAAGGTAATTCCAACTCTTCATCATCTTCATCAAAAGGACCAGATTTTAAATTCATGTTTTTAATTGGCTCAAGTCCATTAAAAATTAATGTTATTTCATGCTGATTAGTGTTGATGATCGAAGTTTTCATTACCTGATTTTTAATTGTAAACTAAAGATATTTAAAAGTAATCTTTAACACTAAAACTTAGATAATAATAAAGAGCTATCGTTAATTAAATTTTTAAATAAGCTATCTATTATCAATTATAACTAAACTAACTCCAAAATAATCTAAAATCATGAGATTCACAATAAATAATAAGTTTTTAATACTCGTGATACATACCTCAGACTAGTATTTAAATTAAAGAAATCAAAGAATTTGTGTTCTTAAGCAAATATAATTTTTGACAAAGAGGGTTTGAATTACAATAAATAAAAAAAGCGGCGAAACATTGGGGAAGGCTTCAACCGCTTTTACACACACATAAACAAAATTAAACCTAGGCAGATTCTATACTTTAATGCATTTAGTTATCAGGAAGGTTACAAATCCGAATGCGAATTTGGTATAATTGAGAACATTAGTAAACATCGCTTTATTTTAATAACCAAGTGTACGGGATTATTAAACCAAATGTTTAAAAAAGGGGTGAACGGTAGGAATTATTGTGTAAACGGTAATTTATAGAGGAATTGTAACTAAAACGCAAGTTCCTGCCTCGCCGGTTTGTTCGCTTGTAATTGAAATCAAGCTTCCTTTTTTAATGGTATTTAATAAATTTATACGGTCGTTGGTAATCTGCATACCTCTACTTGTATGATTTGATTTTTTGTTTTTTATTGAATTTTTAATACCCATTCCATCATCTATTATCTGAATGCTTAATTCAGTTTTATCTGATTGAATATCAATTAAAATTTTTCCTCCGTCTTGTTTGGGCATTATCCCATGCCAGATTGCGTTTTCAACAAAGGGTTGTATTAGCATTGACGGTATCATTGTTTCTTCTGTATCAATGCTTTCAGAAATAGTAATATTGTAAGTCATCTTTTCTCCAAACCTTAACTTTTCAAGAGAAAGATATAGTTTAAGATATATTAATTCTTCTTCAAGTGTAATGTAAGTTTTGCTGCATATTTCCAGGTTTTTTCTTACAAGCCGGGCAAATCCCGTCAATACTTCATTTGCAGAACCAGAATCTTGCGTATTAATGAAATATTGGATAGAGTTCATAATATTAAATATAAAATGAGGATTCATCATAGCCTGTAACGCTCTTTGTTCAAGGGCCATGATTTTTGCTTGAACAGTTAATTTATCCTTTTCTTTTTGCCGTTGTTTTCTAAAAAATCTATAAATTAATAAGATCAACACAAATGAAATCAACGCATAAAGAGATGCGGTAAACCACCATTTTTGCCAATAAGCAGGTTGAATGTTAAAACTAAACAAGGCGATTTTGCTCCATTTGGTATTCTGAAGTCTTGCCCTTATTGATAAATTATAATCTCCCGGTTCTAAAGAACCAAATTCAATAGTATTACTTTTAGTACTGATCCAGGGTGTATTTATTTTTAACCTGTATTGGTAAAATACCTCAGAATGAGAGTAATTTATGGCGGTATACTTTACAGAAATATTATTCTCATTATATAAAAGATCAGGTGTATTCTTCAATTTTTGTAATCTGCCATTTATACTTAAACTCGTTATATAAAATAAAGGAGGTTTTAATTTAACGGTAGGGGTGTTTCTTGGTAGGACGGTTAATCCTTCGTTCGTTCCTAAAAATATTTTGTCTCTGTCAATATAAATATCCAATACTTCATCTGATGTCAAGCCATCTTTTATTTTATAAGTATCAATCTTCTTATTTTTAGAGTTATATTCAAACCTGTCAACTCCGCTAAACGTGGTGAGCCATAAATATTTCCCGTCAAAAGCCAGCTTTCTGCAAATGTTACTCGTTAATCCATTTTCCAGGTTAATATGTGAAAAAGTGTTATCTGGTTTTAAAATAATCATTCCATAACCATACGTACCAATTGCCATATTTCCGTCAGGCAATTCAAGAATATCGGTAATGCGGTTTGATAAAATGTCAGTAATTTTTGATAAAGTATCAACTCTGTTATTAGCGAATCGGAATAAGCCGTTTACATTAGAAAACCATAAACGTTCCTTTGAATCGTAGTATATTTTAAATGAACGATCGGGAAAGAATTTTTGATTTGGTAAATTAAATGCTGTTCGAAACACCAAAGGCTTATTTTTACTTTTTAGAATATATACACCCGAAGCAAGGGAAAACGCAAATTTTCCTTTTTTACTGATACTGAATGATTTTACAGAAAAGGCTAAATTATTTTTTTCTTTAAGGTATCTTACCTTGCCCTTCGGATTTTTAATACTTATCTCACCTAAAGTAGAGCTTGAAGCAAACCAAATACTATTCCTTTCAGCATCATATTCTAGCTTTTTAATTGGATTATAAGGATTTTGAGATTGATTAAGATTTATGGAGCTTATTTTTTTACCATCTAAAAATGAAACATAACCAGACTTTAAACCAAGCCAGATTTTTCCGGATTTTTCTTTAAAAATACTATAAACAGAATTATCCTGTAACCCAGATTCAGTTGTATATTGAAGTACTTTATCAGTTTGCGACGGAAGCAAAATCAAACCATCTCCCATTGTAGAGACCCATATATTTTTTTCAGAGTCCAGCATAATATGAGATATTATTTTTCTGGGAAGATATTGCCTTGTATTTCTGGCATCCTTCGAAAAAAAATAAAGACCTCTGTTTCTCGATGAAATCCATAAATCAACCTCATCAGTTAAAAAAACTCCTAAATCTGCAACTGAAAAACCTTCAGGAAAATACCTTATTATTCTAAAAATACCATTGTGGAATGCTATTAAACCTTCGTTGGAAGTAAAGATTAATTTTTTTGTAATCTTATTGTACTGGAAGGATTTATTTGAGGAAGGTAGAAACCTGGAATTTATAACTTTTATTTTCGGGTTATTCAGCAAGTAAAAACCTTTTATATTTGCTGCTATAACTTGATTTTTGTGGTCTTCAAAAATATAGGTGTTAGATATATCTAATATTTTATCGGGCTTTGTATGTATCGTTACGTTGTTATTCTCTATTTCAATAATTTGCTGCTGGTTGGTAGAAAACCAAAGGCGGTTTAATGAATCTTCAAAACAACCTATTATACTTGCTTTTGTAACGGCCTTATTTAACGTAACTGTGTTTTCAGGGTTATAAAATTTTCCTTCTGTATAATAACCAAGTCTGCCATTTAAATTACAGAACCAAATCCTTCCTTTGCTGTCTTCATAAATTGATAGCACTTCATTATCAGCCAAACCATCATCTGTGGTAAAGGTTTCGAAGTTGTTTCCATCAAACCGGTTTACACCGCTTGAAGTAGCAACCCATAAAAAACCTTTAGAATCTTGTAGTGTATAATACACCATTGAGTTGGCCAAACCATTATGAACCGTGTAGTTTTTAAGATTTATATTTTGAGATAAAACCTGGCCGATTGATATAAATAGCAGGATACAAATGATAAAGGGCGACTTAAAATGTCCGGGTATACTAATTGATTTAATAGACACTTATATTGTGGAATTATTATGTAAAAAAATCTTAACACGTTCATGAAACTCTGCCGATCTTCTTCTTGACACTTGTAATTCTATCTGATTCTGTAGTTTAACTGTATAACCGTTTTTATGGGAATAATCTTTCAGGTGGTGGAGGTTGATGATATTTGATTTGTGTATTTTGACAAAATATTCCGGACTTAAAACTTCCTCGAATTCTTTCATTGCCTTTGCCACAATAATATTTTCAGAATCCACAAAATAAAATCGGGTATAATTATTATCTGCTTCAATATAAATGATATCAGATATATCCTTAACCTTAAATCCATTTGAACCAGGCAAAGAAATTTTTCGAATATCGTTTGAGCTGTTAATGTTTTCTGACAGGCTTTTTAAAGATGCAGTGTAGGTTTTATTATCAATATTCTGGTATAGTTTTAATGCTTTCCAGGCAAAAACTTTTTCAACGCAACCTTTCAGTTCCTCAATATTAACGGGCTTTAACAAGTAGTCTATCGCACTTGCTTTAATTGCTCTTAACGCATATTGATCATATGCGGTAGTAAAAACTACAGACGTTTCATTTCTTTCCAGATCAGGTAACAACTCAAAACCATTTTCTGATGGCATGGCAATATCCAAAAACACGATATCAATAGAATTGACCTTTAAAAGTGTTCTGGCATCAGCCACGGATCTGGACATCCCAATTACATTTACAAAGGGGCAGTTTGATTGAATTAAATAGTATAATGATTTTCGGCTGTATTCTTCATCATCTACAATTATTGCTTTTAGTATCATATTAGTTACTAAATGTAATAAATGTTAACTATTAAAAACTCAATTTTAAAATTCTGGTATTTTAATTAGTAATCTATCATCTGCTGTTCAGTTTCAAAGGGTAAATCCCTAAATTCATATTGCTGGTTTCGTAATTGTGGGGTAAAACCAGCTTCTGATATGGCATCCTGAATACCTTTGGAAGTAAATCTATGCGGTGCTCCGGCAGCCGAAACAACATTTTCTTCTATCATAATAGAACCAAAATCATTGGCCCCGGCTTGCAGGCAAATTTGAGCAACGTTTTTTCCGACAGTTAACCACGATGCTTGAATATTTTTAATGTTTGGTAACATGATACGGCTTAAGGCAATCATCCGAATATATTCATCTCCGGTTACCTGATTTGTAATTCCACGCACTTTTTTAAGCAAAGTGCCGTCATCCTGAAAAGGCCACGGAATAAAAGCTAAAAATCCTTTAGCACCGACTGGCTTTTCTGCCTGAACTTGCCTAAGCCACACCAGGTGCTCAAATCTTTCTTCCAAAGTTTCTACATGGCCAAACATCATCGTTGCCGAGGTAGTTAAATTAAGCTGATGTGCGGCCCGCATAACATCAAGCCATTCCTGCCCACCACATTTACCTTTAGAAATAAGACGCCTCACACGATCGTTTAATATTTCTGCGCCAGCACCGGGTAATGAATCTAACCCGGCATCAATTAAGGTCTTCAAAACTTCTGTATGAGATAAACCTTCTAGCTTGGCAATGTGGGCAATTTCGGGTGGGCCTAAAGAATGTAGTTTTAAGGTGGGATATAGTTGCTTTAATTGTCTAAAAAGATCAGCATAAAACTTCAATCCTAAATCTGGATGATGTCCTCCCTGAAGTAACAATTGATCGCCCCCAAAACGAAAAGTTTCTTCAATTTTTTGCTTGTAAGTTTCAATATCTGTAATGTAACTTTCTGCATGACCGGGGCGTCTAAAGAAATTGCAAAACTTACAGTTTGCGATACAAACATTGGTTGTATTAACATTTCTGTCAATTATCCAGGTTACTTTATTATAAGGGACCTGCTGCTTTCTTAACTGGTTCGCAACATGCATTAATTCACTTGTACCGGCGTTTTTATATAAAAATAAACCTTCCTCCTGAGTAAGAAATTCAAATTTTGAAGCCTTATGTAATAAGTCTGAAATGATCATCACCACAAAGATAAACACTTGATTGTATTTTGTATAAGTAACAGGCTTTGTTACCTGAGGATGATAATCAGAAATTATCTTTAATACTGTTTAATAAACCCCTATTAATTCTTAAATTCGACATTTTTAAGTTCTTATTATATGGTTTTATTTAATCGGTTTACTTTAGAAAACGGTTTAAAGGTGTTGGTTCATGAAGATCCCACAACTCCGATGGCTGTTGTAAACATACTTTATGATGTTGGAGCACGGGATGAAGATCCTGAAAAAACCGGTTTTGCGCATTTATTCGAACATCTTATGTTTGGCGGTTCGGTTAATATCCCATCCTATGATGAGCCATTGCAAAGGGTAGGGGGAGAAAATAATGCCTTTACCAGCAATGATATAACCAATTATTACATCACTTTGCCTGCTGTAAATCTGGAAACTGCATTCTGGCTTGAGAGTGATCGAATGTTAAGTCTTGCTTTTTCTGAAAAAAACCTGGAAGTCCAGCGGAATGTTGTTTGTGAAGAATTTAAACAACGTTATTTAAACCAGCCTTATGGCGATGTATGGTTAAAGCTTCGCCCGCTGGCATACAAAAAGCATCCTTATCAATGGGCAACCATAGGTAAAGTTTTAGATCATATTGAAACGGCCACGATTGATGATGTAAGAGACTTTTTTAAGAAGCATTACAATCCGGCAAACGCAATTTTAGTTGTTGGTGGCGATGTAAAAACCGAACATGTTAAGGTGCTGGCTGAAAAATGGTTTGGCACGATCCCCGGGTTAAGTAAACTTCCGCGGAACTTAGAAAAAGAACCTGAACAAACCGAGGAAAGAAAACTAACAATTAATGCCGATGTACCCTTAAACGCGGTTTACAAAGTGTTTCACATGCCTTCCAGAAATGATGAAAACTATTTCGCCGTTGATCTTATTTCGGATATTTTATCCCGCGGAAATTCCTCCAGATTATTTAAAAACCTTTTAAAAGAAAGAAAATTGTTTAGTGAGATCAATGCCTATCTCACCGGTAGTTTAGACTCAGGCTTGTTTGTTATTGAAGGAAAACCTCTTCCGGGTATATCTATTGAAGAAGCTGAAGCTGCAATTTGGGACGAATTAAATAACCTTAAAAACAATTTGATACCGGCTGATGAATTAACAAAAGTCAAAAATAAAATTGAATCAACCATGATATTTTCAGAAATGAGCTTATTGGATAAAGCCATGAACCTTGCCTTTTTTGAATTATTAGGTGATGCTGACCGCCTTAATTCTGAAACAAAAAAATATCTGGATGTAACCGCAGATGAGATACAAAAGCAAGCTCGAAACATTTTTATCAAAACCAATTCATCAACTCTATATTATTTAGCAAACTAAGATGATTGACAGAACATTAACACCTGAATTTGGCCAGGTGGAAAAAATAGATTTCATTCATGCAAAATCACATGTGTTTGATAACGGGCTCCAATGTTTTATTGTAAACGGCGGAGAACAGGAACTGGTTCGGATTGAATTTATTTTTGAAAATGTTTCATGGAATAAAGAAACTCCTCTTCAGGCTTTCGCAACAAATTCCATACTAAATGACGGTACTTCTAAATTTACTGCTGCCCAGATTGCAGATAAGATAGATTTTTATGGGGCATTTTTACAAACAGAATATAGCTTAGATCAATCCATAGTAACCTTATATACGCTTAATAAGCATTTGCAGGCTACCTTACCAATTGTTAAGGCCATACTTTCTGATTCGACCTTTCCAGAAAGAGAGCTAGACATTTTTATCTTAAATCAAAAGCAAAAACTAAGTGTAAACCTGGAAAAAAACGACTTTGTTGCACGTAAAATTTTTAACAAGGTTTTGTTTGGCGATTCTATATATGGCTTGGATATAGATAACGAAATTTATGATCAGCTAACACGAAACCAGTTACTTGAGTACTTCTCTAAAGCATATCAACCTCAAAACTGTACCGTTATATTAGCCGGGAAAATAACTGATCAAACTCTTATAGACTTGAATAAGTATTTTGGAAGAGATTGGACAAACAAGGATGAAATTGATTTAAATTATTTTAAGTTTCAAAAAACTACAGGGGCCGAACATATAGTTGATAAGCCCGACGCATTGCAATCTGCTATCCGTTTAGGACAGATTGCGGTTAACCGTTCACATTCTGATTTCCCAGGGTTGCAGGTTTTAAACACTGTTTTAGGTGGTTACTTTGGTTCAAGGTTAATGGCTAATATCCGCGAGGATAAAGGGTTTACATACGGTATAGGATCAGCGCTTGTATCCTTAAAACATAGCGGATATTTTTTCATTGCTTCAGAAGTTGGTTCCCATGTTTGTACTCAGGCGATGTTTGAAATTGAAAAAGAGATAAATTTACTAAAGAACGAAAAAGTTACGGAAGGAGAATTAAACCTGGTAAGAAATTACATGCTGGGTTCCATGCTGGGGAGTTTAGAAAATGCCCTGTCTCACGCTGATAAATTTAAAGCCATTTATTTTTCAGGTTTAGACTATGATTATTACGAACGTTATATTCAGATTGTAAGAAACATAAATCCTGATGATATTTTAAGCCTGGCGAATCAATACTTAAACTATGATGATTTTCAAAAAGTAATTGTGGGTAAAAGATGACAAGTGCTTTAATTAATTATATTTTAGTAATAACCGCTTTTTGTTTGTCAGCTTTATAAATGCTTTTGTAAAAATCTACAAGTTCCTGAAATCGCTTTGCAGGATATTCTTTCCGATACATTTTCTGGGTACGAATGTAAGATATCCCACCATCGGTTAAACTTATCTTTAAACTATATTCTCCAAAATCAGATTTAAGATTCATGTCTTTTGGAAGAAACTCAACTTTAAAATCGGCAGGAAGTTTATAGTTAATATGGTCAACATCGGTGTAATTCATTGTCAAGGCAAAATCTGTAAGCCTGGTTTCGGATAGTTCAGGCACATAATTTCTTTTGTTCATCATATTTAACGTTAAAAATAATTTGTCGCCTCCATTCGCAAATAGATTATTTACTTTTAAGTGTATCTCTTCAATTAGTTTGGGTTTAGCTTTATCAGGCTGACTGTAAGTAAAACTTGTAATTTCCGGATTTGCTATTTGCAACGATTCTAACAAAAAATCTCTTTGTTCTTTAGGTTCTTTAAACAGTTGGGCATAGTTATTCTCAAACTGCTCATAAGTATAATCAGTTACAATTTTAGCTACCGCATTTCCATCGGTATTAATTGTTACATCGCAAATCCTATTTTGGGTATTATCCGAAACTGAATATAATGGCGTTCTTGCAATTTTTCCACCATTTTGACTAATTAAAAGAACATTGCGGTTTGAGTTAGAACCTCCGATAAAACCAAAAGGCATTTGTTGGTTTGTGCATTCAAGCCAAACCGTATCTTTTAATTCTGGTACACATAAAATCATATGGTTTGCTTGTCCAATACTCGGGAAACCTTCAATTAAAGAACCATTCAAGCTGTCTTCGTTTTTAATCACTACCAACTCTGAGTGTATTCCGGCTTGTTTTAACAAGGCCTTCATATAATTAGATAATGCCTTGCAATCTCCGTAGTTTACTTCAGCAACCTTAGATGCAAGTATCGGTTTAAAGCCACCAATACCCAATTGTACACTAACATACCGGGTATTATTTTGCATATAGCTATACAACAACTCAATCTTCTTTCTTGTGCTGGTAACTCCTTCGGTCAGATTCTTGATTTTTAAAACAGAAGCAGGGTTAAGAATATCTCCTTCTTGGTTAAGCTCACTGATCCACTTTCCCATTAAATCCCAGGTTTTTAAATTACCTTTCGAATTATCATATTCAAATTCATTCGGTGCCAATTTGGCCCAGGGCACCAGTCTTGATATTCCTACCGAAAGTGGCTCAAGCTTAAACGCTTTAACATTTTGTGCCTGCCAGCTATAAAATTTCCTATTGTCAATTGTTTCTTCTTTAACTTTAGTTAAAGGGCTTTCCTGATATCTGAGGGTTTGATTTGAAGGAATTGAGATTTGATATGTAGAGTTTTCTACAGCCACATTATAGTAACCCAAACTATTCCAGGCAGGATAGGTTAAAATACCATTATAATCAACAACTGAAAAAAACTCCACCGTGTATGGATAATTGGTTTCATAAATTTTTAGTGATTTTAACCTGTTTTCTTCAAATATTGAGTAGTCTGATATTAAACTTTTATCACTAAAATCATTTTTATTAAAATCTTTTATTTTAACTCCCATTTTATTGTATACAATCACTTTTAACTGAACTACGGAAGAAAACTTATCATATGCAGAATAAAAACTTGAAAAATGGTCACCGTTTTTATTTAAAATTGTAACAGCATAATGTAGTTTTTCTGTGGCCTTGCCGGTAGATTTTACTTCAAAATTTATGTCATCCAATCGTACCACCGCATCCGCATTAACGAGTAGTTGGGGATTTATTTTTGCTATTTCATATTTATTCTGAGCCTTCGCAAACACTATAACGCAGAAGAACAGGAATATTAAAATTGATTTCTTCACAATAATTTATATTCTCTTTAATACAATTTGTTCTGCTTGCTTACTTACTATTTTTTTAAAAAGTTCTTTCAATTCAAAGTAATACTCTTTATCATATTGTGATTTTCCGACGTGTATCTTGCTTACCACGTTTAAAGTTTTGCCTTGAACCGCCGCCAGATAACTAAAATAAGCACTGTTATCCTCCAACTTAAACAACTCGCTTTTAGGCATTTTATCTAAAGTAAAATTTTCAGGAAGTTCAATGGTTATGCGGTAAACTTCTTCAAAGGCATAGCCGAAGTCAACCGGAAAATTTCGTTCATCTAGCTTGAAAGGATTTTCTTTGGTTCGTTCATATAGTAAGGGGGTAAAATAAACCAGGTTACCGGCCTCTTCAACCATGTCTTCCATTTTAGCCAAATACTCAAAGGATATTGGTTTAAATAAGCTATCAAGATTATTAATTTTAAAGTTCTCGATTTTTAAACCATTTCTATCTTTTTTATAAGCTTGCAAAAATTCATCGTTATTATGAAATTCAGTAATTTTCTTACGATTTGAAAGATTTTCAAACTCAGTTTTTCTTTCGTAAACCATTCCCGTGAAAATATTGTCAGCACTCATTTTCAATTGATATGAAAGATAATTTTGGGAAGGATTTCTTAGTTCTATAGGAATCCATTCCGCTTTTTTATTCTCCATATCTAATGCTAACCCTTTGTGATTTAAACAATCAAAACGAACCATGTTCAGGCCATGATTAATATCGGTAGCATCCAGAATATACTCTGATGAATCAATGGTTACCCCTGCAATTACATAATTAAACTTTCCAATCAGTTCATAACCCGGATGTAATCCGTTAGAGCGTGTACTTACAAGGATCGGGAATGCTTTTATTCCAACTTGCGATAACATATTCACTAATAGCAGGTTAATATCAGCTACATTGCCAGCCTTGTTTTCAACTACTTGCTTTAGGGATTGCTCACTGGAATAAATGTTATCATTTCCGTTGTATTTTACATTTTCTTTAACAAAAGCAAATAACCGGTTCAACTTTTTTAATGGTTCTGTTTCACCCTTTATGATATCATTGCTTAAACTCTTAATGTAATTTGTGCTTTTTAAAACTCCACCAAAATTTTCATCGGTTTTAAGGTTATCAATTATTTGATCCCAGGTTGCTGTATAGGATTTAAACCCTGAATTGGGAAAATTTGTGCTTCTGATTTCGAACTCAATTTTAGAGTTATAATCATCTAAGGTTGTGATAAAAGATTCATCTTTTAGTGCCGGAACGTTTTTAGCATTATAATGTGTAAAGTTTGAACTGCAGGTAAGAGAAACTTGTTCTGGCGCATTAAACCCGGATCCTTGTACCGCTGCTCCAAAGGTTTCATTCACTGATTTATGCTCAACTTCAGTAATTGCGTGATAACCTCTAATATATTTTTTATAATCAAAGTATTCCGGTATGGTAATGGTAAAGTCACTTGAGATAGTAGGTACCGAACTTTGAAAAGCCCAGGATCTTAAACTAAAAATAAAATCAGAGCGGATTTCGTATTTATATTCTATAATAGTTCCCTCTTTAACATTGGGAAGTGTAAACTTTCTTATCGTGTTCCTTTTATCAAACTTCTCAGAAAATTTTGCGTCCTTTCCTATTTTTGATGTCGTAATTGTAGTATTGTCAAGGTTATACGTTGATCCGTTAAAATCTGTCAAAAGTTCTTCGACTCCATTTTTGCTTTTGTATAACCCAATTTCAATATTTGCCAGATTATAAGCCTCTTTCTTGAGTATTAATATTCGTGTATGTTTCACAAAAATATACCTGAAGCCTCCGCTTTTTCCATTTATCTCAAACCTTACGTCTCCTTTGTCAAAAAGTATCAACGCAGAAGCTGAAGAGTCTTTGCCTTCTGGTTTGAGATCAAATTCTGTTAGATCAATTTTTCCGAATTTTACTGGTTTACCGGTTTTTTTAATGTCGCTATCTTGAGCTTTGGTACTTAAAGCAAATAAGAGTAAGGATAAAAAAAGTAAATTTTTAGTCATGGGCTTATGTTTTTAGAAAGTAGCATACACACTTAAACGAGTGTAAAATATTTAAGTTGGTGAGATTTATAAAGTTCTTCAATATCATATTTTTATTCGGAGTTAAGCATAGCTCAGCTATTTTATTAACTTTGCCTGGCAAGTAATAAACCTCAATTATTTGCAATGCAACTTGATCCAGAAAAATTCGTCTCCGAAGGTCTCACCTACGACGATGTCCTATTAATTCCAGCTTATTCCGAAGTCTTACCACGTGATGTGGAAACTGGAACTTTTTTTACAAGAACAATTCGTCTAAACATTCCCATTGTTTCCGCGGCAATGGATACTGTAACAGAATCTGGTTTGGCTATAGCCATTGCCCAGGCAGGCGGAATAGGAATGCTCCATAAAAATATGAGTATTAAAGACCAGGCTGATGAGGTAAGAAAAGTAAAACGTTCTGAAAGCGGGATGATTCAGGATCCGGTTACTTTACTCGAAAATGCGTTGGTTGCCGATGCCTTTAACATCATGAAAGAACATGGTATAGGTGGTATTCCTGTCATTGATGAAGATCGTAAACTTAAAGGGATTATTACTAACCGCGATCTGCGCTTTCAGAAAGACATGAAACGCTCGGTACATGATGTGATGACCAAAGAAAATTTAATTACGGCTCCCATAGGAACCACACTGATGCAGGCCGAAGAAATTTTACAGGACTATAAAATCGAAAAGCTCCCTGTTGTTGATCAGGAAGGTCGTTTAAGGGGAATGATTACTTTTAAAGATATTCAAAAATTTAAAAATTTCCCCAAAGCCTGTAAAGACGATCTTGGCCGCTTACGGGTTGGTGCTGCGGTAGGGGTAACTACAGATACGTTAGAGCGAGTGGATGCTTTGGTTAAAGCAGGCGTTGATGTTATAACCATAGATACAGCGCACGGCCATTCCAAAGGTGTAATAGATAAACTTAAAGAAGTTAAGCATCACTTTCCTCATTTGCAGGTTGTTGTAGGAAATATTGCAACTGCTGAAGCAGCAAGGGCATTGGCGGACGCGGGTGCAGACGCAGTTAAAGTTGGCATAGGTCCAGGCTCTATTTGCACCACCCGAATTATTGCAGGAGTTGGTGTGCCTCAATTGTATGCGGTATACGAATGTGCCAAAGCTTTGAGGGGCCGGGGAATCCCAGTAATTGCCGACGGAGGAATAAAGCAAACAGGTGATATTGCAAAAGCCATAGCAGCAGGTGCAAGTTCTATTATGGCAGGTTCTTTATTTGCCGGCGTAGAAGAATCTCCGGGCGAAACAATTATTTATGAAGGTCGCAAATTTAAAAAATATCGTGGGATGGGATCAATTGAAGCTATGGAGCAGGGTTCAAAAGATCGTTATTTTCAGGATGTTGAAGATGATATAAAAAAATTAGTTCCCGAAGGGATTGTAGGACGAGTACCTTTTAAAGGTTCCCTGGCAGAAGTAATATACCAACTTATTGGCGGGTTAAAAGCAAGTATGGGCTATTGTGGGGCCGCAACAATTGAAGATCTCCAGAACGCCAGGTTTGTGAAAATTACCGGGGCAGGGATGCGTGAAAGCCATCCGCATGACATAATTATAACCAAAGAAGCACCAAACTATAGCAGGTAATTTATTATTTACTTAAAATATAGACACACTGTCAGATATCAGTAAAAATAGAAATTAGATTAATTGCTTATGAAGCAGGGTTAAAAGTCATTTTAAACCCTGCATTAATGGTTAAGCGAAAGTAACTAATTAATCTGTTCGTAGAAATGACGTTTTTATAGTGCTATAGGCACTATTTTTGTGTATAAGGTGAGGGTCAAGTAAAAATTTCTGTTAATAATTCAAACTAACTTTTTTTCTTTATATCCGTTAAGACGCTAATAAATCTTAACTTTGCAAACTATTTAATTAAAGGGTATCTATTCATAAATGAGACAACTCAAAATAACACAATCAATCACTAATCGTGAATCGCAATCCTTAGACAAGTATTTACACGAGATTGGAAAAGTAGATTTAATAACAGCCGAAGAAGAAGTAATACTAGCTCAAAAAATACGGGAAGGTGACCAGGCCGCCTTAGAAAGACTAACTAAAACGAACCTGCGTTTTGTTGTATCAGTTGCAAAACAGTATCAAAACCAAGGGTTAACATTAGGCGATTTAATTAACGAAGGAAATTTGGGTTTGATAAAAGCTGCCAAGCGATTTGATGAGACAAAGGGTTTTAAATTTATTTCCTACGCGGTTTGGTGGATACGTCAATCAATTTTACAAGCGATTGCTGAACAATCCCGGATTGTTCGTTTACCTTTAAACCAGGTTGGGTCTCTTAGTAAAATAAGTAAAGCATTTTCCAGATTAGAACAAGAATTTGAGCGTGAGCCTTCACCTGAAGAACTTGCTGATACCCTGGAGACAACCGTTGATAAAATTACGGATACATTAAGTAATTCAGGTCGCCATGTTTCTATGGATGCGCCTTTTGTTCAGGGTGAAGAAAATACATTGCTGGATGTTTTAGAAAACGATGATCCAAATACCGACAGTAACCTTATTGATGAATCTTTATCTGAAGAAATAAGACGTTCTTTAGCAACTTTAACTGAACGTGAACGTGAAATAATAGTTTTATTTTTTGGTTTAAGTACCAACCACCCGCTTTCGCTTGAAGAAATTGGAGAAAAATTTAACCTTACCCGCGAACGTGTCAGACAAATTAAAGACAAAGCTTTGCAGCGCCTTCGTCACACGTCAAGAAGTAAAATCTTAAAATCTTATCTGGGATAATTTTTTACAAATCCCAAAAAAATTAAAGATCGGTATGTACCGGTCTTTTTTTGTTTTAAACCGGTACCGAAAATTAGGCATTAGCTATAATTTACTTAACTATGATTGTGCTTAAATTAATTTCCCAAGAAGGGTAAATACATCTCGATTCACATTTCAGAGGTGTTATTTACAGATCTCAGCACACCCACCTTACAGAAGACTTTTTGAGATTAAATCAATAATAATCCTTATTAATAAGTTTAAGTTTAGCTACTTATAACGTAAATTTCAATTTTTTAAATCATTATGAAAAAATTATTTGTTTTATCGTTAATCCTTTCCTTCTGCTACAACGAAATCCGGGCGCAAAATCCTGCTTTCGTTACCGATAGCTTGACTAATTATATTGAAACAGGAATTAAAGACTGGAACATTCCCGGTTTAGCTATCGCAATTGTAAAAGATGGCAAAACAGTAGTGATGAAAGGTTTTGGTGTTCGTGATATTAAAACGATGGAACCTGTTGATGAGAACACTTTATTTATGATTGCGAGTAATAGCAAGCTTTTCACAGGCACAGCTTTGGCGCAACTCGAATTTAACAAAAAGCTATCGCTTGACGATAAACTAACGAAGTATTTTCCGGGGTTTAAATTATATGATCAAAACTCAACCAATTTGGTTACCATAAAAGATGTGCTAAGTCATCGGATTGGAACTAAAACCTTTCAGGGTGATTTTGCCTTTTGGAACGGAACGTTATCGCGAAAGCAAATAATTGACAAAATGAAGTTGCTAAAGCCTGTCGGGCAATTCAGACAGGATTTTGGTTATTGTAATTCTTGTTTTTTAACAGCGGGTGAGATCATCCCCATTGTAACCGGAAAACAGTGGGAAGAATATGTACAAGATAGTATCTTAAAACCTATTGGCATGGCCAACACGTACATGCAAACAGCCGGAATGGCTCAACGCGAAAATGTTTCTAAGCCGTATACAAATCAGTTTACCGGCAAACTAACTGAATTACCTTATGATCTGGTAGATAATTTAGGTCCGGCCGGCAGTATGGTAAGTAACATTCGCGATGTTTCTAAATGGTTATTGACGCAATTGGACAGCGGACGTTATAACGGAAAAAGAATTTTGCCCTGGCAGGTTATTCGTAAAACACGAGATATTAATATAGCCATGTCAAGCCGAAAAAGTTCAAATAATCCTACCCACTTTACAGGTTACGGATTAGGCGTTTTTATGGCCGATTATGCCGGTAAACAAGTATTCTGGCATACAGGCGGAGCATTTGGTTTTGTAACTAACACTTGTTTTATCCCAGAGTTGAACTTAGGAATTACTATCCTAACAAATAATGACAATCAAAATTTCTTTGAATTATTGCGGTATCAAATTATGGATGCATATCTAGACCAGCCATATATAAATCGCAGTAAAAAGGCATTGCCGGAATACTTAAAGGATTTGGCGCAAGCTGAAAATGATTTGTCAAAACTACAATCCAGGGTCGTTAATGCCAAACCATCTTTACCGTTAGAATCTTATACAGGAAAATATAAAAATGAAATTTATGGTGATATTGTGATTCGCAGGTTAGATAACCAGAGTTTAGAGGTAACCTTTACAAATCATAAAACGCTTAAAGCATCCTTAAACTACATGGATAACGATGAGTGGATGTTAAAATACAACAACATTGCTTACGGTGCTTTTAACGCTAAATTTAATATAAAACTCAATAAGGTTAATTCAATATCGATAAAAGCTAATGATTTTGTGGAGTACGATCCGTATGTTTTTATAAAAAGTAATTAGCGGTCTGTGAGTATTTATTGGAAATTTTTGCGGTTACACCTAGCCACATTTATTGTGGCAAATCTAATTTATATTGTATTTTTGTTTAGAAGTCCGTTTTTATTATTGGTTCTGATTATTAAACCGATAGCCTATTTTTTTATTTATCTAATCAACCGTCCAAGGTTTTCCCGTTATGATAATTATTTCAGAAATCAGGGATTTTCTCCCACCCGTTTGTTTGTCACGATTTGCATATTTGATTTTATCGCTTTTTCAATAATAATTGCCCCCTTTAAACTTTTATTTTAATGCTGGAAATAGACAGTGTTTGCTTAAGCTTTTGGGGAAGGCACATTTTATCCGGCTGTTACCTTAACTGCAAACCAGGCGAAGTCTTAGGCTTACTCGGAAGAAACGGTTCAGGTAAATCCAGTCTATTAAAAATTATTTTTGGCTCTCTTACCGCTGATTTTAAACATTTAAGGCTTGAAGACAAGATTATTAATAAGGGATATTTAACTGGTCAGTTAGCCTATCTTCCTCAACAACATTTTATGCTGCCATTTTTATCGGTCGCAGAAATATATAAAACTTTTACCCCCTTCATAAATAAGCGGCTGATTGCTGATCAACTTGTACTTGCCAATCAGGAAGGAACTTTACAAGGTCTTTCGAACGGGCAGCTTCGGTTTTTAGAATGTTTATGGATTCTGAGCCAACCAGCTTGCTATATTTTGCTGGATGAGCCGTTTTCAGCTATTGCGCCTGTGCAAATAGAATTTCTACAGCAAATAATTATTGAAATTGGCAAAACTAAAGCCATTATATTAACAGATCATATTTATCGTCCATTACTATCAGTAAGCAGTCGGGTTGTATTACTTTTCAATAACGCCGTATATAATATTAACAGTGAAGAGGATTTAATCCGGTATAATTATATTCCCAATTGATCATGAAAATTATTCCCATCTACCAGGCTGATGCTTTTACCGATCAGTTATTCGGTGGCAACCCGGCCGCCATATGTCCTTTAAAAAGTTGGCTGCCGGATGCTCAAATGCAGAAGATCGCGTCAGAAAATAATCTTGCAGAAACTGCTTTTTTTATCCCGCAAGGAAAAGATTTTGAAATCCGCTGGTTTACACCAGAATTAGAGATTGATCTATGCGGACATGCCACCCTGGCTACGGCACACATTATTTTTACTCAAATGAATTATATCGGTGACGTAATTAACTTTAATACATTAACGGCTGGCTGTTTAACTGTTACGCGAAGCGGAAATTTGTATACTTTGGATTTTCCTTCACGTATTGCCGAACCCTGCCAAATGCCTGCAGGTTTAATAGAAGCACTCGGCAGAACGCAGCCAAAGGAAGTATTGCGTTCCCGCGATTTTATGCTGGTATATCATACTGAAACAGAAATCCGGTCTTTAAAACCAGATTTTGTGGCCTTATCAAAGATAGATGCTTTAGGAGTAATTGTTACCGCTCCCGGTGATAGTTGTGATTTTGTCTCCCGCTTTTTTGCTCCTGCAGCAGGTATTAGCGAAGACCCGGTAACCGGTTCTGCCCATTGTAACCTGATCCCCTATTGGGCAGACAAACTAAATAAAAACAAGCTACACGCATACCAGGTATCGGCACGATTAGGTGAACTATGGTGCGAACTGAAAGGCGACCGGGTATTGATGTCGGGGAAAGCGGTGACGTATTTGAAGGGGGAAATTTATTTGGATTAAAGAGCAAGAAAAAAATCAGCTAATCTGTTCTTTATCCTGTTAAAAATTTGGTTTCAGCACGTACTTTTCATAAAACCTGAAAATATGTTCTGTTGCTTCCTCTGCGGTATCAACCAAACGGTACAGGTTTAAATCTTCTTCGTTAATTTTATTTCCGCTTAAAAGCATGGTTTTTTTAACCCATTCCATAAGTCCACCCCAATAGTCGGTTCCCACTAATACAATAGGAAAGCGAGCTACTTTACCGGTTTGGATTAGTGTTAACGCTTCAAAAAGCTCGTCCATGGTACCAAATCCTCCGGGAAGTACGATAAACCCCTGGGAATACTTCATAAACATCACTTTACGGATAAAGAAATAATCAAATTCCAGGATTTTATCGCGGTCGATATACTTGTTATGAAACTGTTCAAAAGGTAGCTCAATATTCAAACCAACTGATTTTCCGCCGGCTTCATAAGCACCTTTATTAGCGGCTTCCATAATACCCGGGCCACCTCCGGAAATAACGCCATAGCCGCGTTCTGTTAACAAGCGGGCGCATTCTTCGGCCAGTTTGTAATATTTGTTATCTGGTTGTGTACGGGCTGAGCCAAAGATTGAAACACAGGGACCAATCCGGGCCAGTTTTTCAAATCCGTCAACAAATTCTGCCATGATTTTGAAGATCTGCCAGGAGTCGGTTACCTTAATTTCCTGCCAGTTTTTATTTTCAAAAGCGTTTCTTATTTTTTCATCACTGGTCATATCAATAAAAAAGTGTTAAAATTGTGTTTTAGAAGTGGTTGGTTTGCTGATTAAGAGTAATCCAAAAAAAGTAATGAATCCGTTTACGACAATTAATTCATTATCAAAAACGTAACCACCCATTAAAAATTTAGAATTTCTGTTTAAAAGAAAACATATTACCGGAGCTATTAAACAAACAAACGGAACAAGTTTGTCTATTACACCACGATTTTTTATAAACAATCCAAATCCATATAATCCCAATAGAGGCCCATACGTATACGATGCAACCGTAAAAATGGCGCTTACAACGCTGGCATTATTAACTTCGTTAAACAAGTAAACTACCAAAAACATCAGAAATGAAAAACCAACGTGTATAAAATGCCTGGTTTTGACAACCTCCGGTGCATTTATATTTTCTTTTTTATCAAAATTTAAAAAATCAACACAAAATGATGTGGTTAATGCGGTAAGAGCGGAATCTGTTGTTGCGAAAGTTGCCGCAGTAAGCCCAAGCATAAAAACAATTGCAGCTACTACAGAGAGATGATTGAAGGCGATCTCAGGAAATAGAAAGTCGGTACGAACGTTGCCGGCTGAATCAATAGGTAAAGCGATTCCGTTTTTAGTTGCGTAAACGTATAGGAGAGCGCCTACACTTAAAAAGAAAATGTTAATTATTATAAATATTGCTGTAAACGTAAACATGTTTTTTTGAGCTTCGCCAATGTTCTTGCAGCTCAGGTTTTTTTGCATGAGGTCCTGATCCAAACCAACCATGGCCAGAGTTACAAAAATACCTCCCAATATTTGCTTCACTACATGAAATTTACTCGTTATAAAATCATCATAAAAAAAGATTTTAGAATACCCACTTTGCTTTATAGTTTCAAACGCTTCCGGGATATTAAGCCCGAGACTGCTGCAGATGAAATAAATTGTTAAAAACACGGATGAAACCAGAAAAATAGTTTGCAAAGTATCCGTAATAATGATTGTTTTTAATCCACCCTTAAAAGTGTACGACCAGATTAAACCTAAAGCAATAAGCACCGTAAGCCAGAATGGAACACGGTAAGCATCAAAAATAAAACGCTGAAGCACAATTACAACCAGGTAAAGGCGGAAGGAAGAACCAATGGTCCGGCTTAACAAAAAGATACTTGCAGCCGTTTTATAACTATACACTCCCAGGCGCTGTTCTATATAAGTGTAAATAGAAGTTAAGCGCATGCGGTAATAAAGTGGGAGTAACACGGTTGCAACCAGAATAAATCCAATGGCATTGCCCAACACAAATTGAAAGTATTTGAATTCATTACCTGCAGGTGAACCCACTTCTCCGGGAACGGAAATAAATGTAACACCTGATAAAGCAGTACCAATCATCCCAAAGGCTACCAAATACCATTTGGAATTTCGATTAGCCACAAAAAAAGTAGAGTTATCTGATGACTTCCGGGAAGTGAAATAAGAAATTACGATTAAAAGAAGAAAATAACCGATTAAAAATGATAGTAGTATTATGGGCGACATAAATCAATTTTGTGATGAGCTAAAAGTAATAATTTAAGTGTTTATAAAGCTATGCATTACTTTCAGTTGGTTTGGGCGTTGCCAAACGCCCGGGCTTTGCGTTGTAAGCTTTTGCCTTGTCCCTTCTAAACCCTCAGAACGGCAAAAGAACTTTTACTTCAATACTTAACACCTGTATTTTTGCTTTCACCTGTTTTTGTAAAAAAGATATCTTTTAATATAAATTTGCGAATGATTTTTTCTTCCAAACTTCTTGAAAATGCGGTAAATGAATTTTCTAAATTACCGGGTGTAGGCCAGAAAACCGCATTGCGTTTGGTTCTTCATTTGCTAAAACAACCCATAGCAGATGTGGAAGCCTTTAGCGGTTCGCTTACACGTTTAAAAAACGGGATCAGGTTTTGTCAGATATGCTGCAATATTTCTGATTTGCCTGTTTGTGAGATCTGCGCTTCCTTTAAACGGGATAAATCACTGATCTGTATTGTAGAGGATACAAGGGATGTAATGGCGATAGAAAATACAGGCCAGTACAACGGGGTTTATCATGTTTTAGGCGGGTTAATTTCTCCGATGGATGGGGTTGGACCAACTGATTTGAACATCGATAGTCTACTAGAACGCGTTAAGAACAATGAAGTGGCTGAAGTAATTTTGGCCGTAAGTGCCACCATGGAAGGTGATACCACCATATTTTATCTGTACAAAAAATTAAAAGATCACCCTGTTCGTATCACTGCAATCGCCAGAGGAATTGCTTTTGGAGGTGAATTGGAATTTGTTGATGAAGTAACTTTGGGAAGGTCTATCGCAACCCGGGTGCCATATGAAAATTCTTTATTTAAATAAGTTATATCTTAATTCCTCGATGTTCCATGCCGTTTAAATATAAAACAGTTATTATCACCGGTGCTTCTTCCGGGATCGGAAAAGCTTGTGCTGAAGAGTTTGCTAAAAGAGGTGCAAACCTGGTTTTGGCAGCCAGACAATATGTAACACTTTGCGAAATAACCGGTAATCTGGAATCAAAATACGGTATTAAAGCAATTGCGGTACAATGTGATGTTTCAAAAGAATTAGATTGCGAGCAATTAATAAAGGAGGCTATGCTTACTTTTAATCGCATTGATATTTTAATTAATAACGCTGGGATTTCAATGCGTGCTTTGTTTATAGATCTGGATCTGGTTGTATTACGTAATTTGATGGAGGTTAATTTTTGGGGCTCAGTATATTGTACGAAATATGCGTTGCCTTATCTTTTAAAAAATAAAGGATCTGTTGTAGGCGTTTCTTCAATTGCCGGATACCGTGGATTACCCGGCAGGACAGGATATTCGGCATCCAAATTCGCCTTAAATGGCTTTTTGGAAGCATTAAGAGTAGAGAATCTGAAAACAGGTTTACATGTGATGATTGCTTCTCCAGGTTTTACAGCTTCCAATATTCGCAACACGGCGTTGGTTAAAGATGGAAGTGTTCAGGGAGAAAGCAGTATGGATGAAGACAAAATGATGACATCTGCAGAAGTTGCAGGGATTTTGGTTAAAGGCTTGATTTTGCGAAAGCGGACATTGATCATGACCGGGCAAGGAAAATTAACTGTTTTGCTGAACAAATTTTTACCTGGGTGGTTAGACAGCCTAATATATGCTCACTTTAAAAAGGAGAAACATCCGCTCATAAAATAATTGATTAATTTGATGTGCTTACGATTTTCACTTATATTTCTATTTAATCTATTCTTGTTTGGCAGCTCCTTTTCTAAAGGAATAAAGATTATAAAAAATATATCCTACATCAATTCAGATAAGGGCACCAGCAACCTGCTTGATATTTACTATCCGGAAAAGACGGATGGCAAAAAGGACGTTTTAGTATTTATTCATGGAGGTTCCTGGAATAGTGGGAAAAAGGATACGTATTGGTGGCTTGGCAGGAATTTCGCAAATAAAAATATTGTTGAGGTAAACATCAGTTACAGCATCTCACCGGATACCCAATATCCTAAAATGGCTGCAGACGCCGCATCGGCATTAAAATGGGTTAAAAATAACATCGGTAAATATGGGGGTAATTCAAACCGGATTTTTGTTATGGGGCACTCAGCAGGTGGACATCTGGCTGCACTGATTAATTCTGATCCGCAATATTTCCATGATCAAAACATACAAAATCCTATTTACGGAGTTATTCTTAATGACGGTTTTGGATTGGATATGTATGAGTATTTACTAAAAGCAGAAAAGAACACCCAAACAGCCGGCTTTATGAAAACTTTTGATGGGGGAGAAGAAGCGTGGAAAAAAGGTTCACCTCTAACTTACTTTGATAATATCAATAATCCATACTTAATTTTAGTTGGTGAAAAAACTTACCCAGCGATCCAAATTCAATCAAAAAGACTTTACGAACTGCTTGTTGCCAAACGTAAACCAGTGTTTTTTAAAGAGCTTAAAAATAAAAAGCATATTGGAATGATAAGTCAGATGATTTTTAGACGGAACAAATCCTATCAAATTATATTGGATTTCATGTCCCTCAACTAATTAATCAAACAACACATAGAATAATCCAGGCAACTTTAATATGTCTATTTAAATTTAATTTAAATCAATAATTGAAAGGTCAATTTTATAAATTCTTTCAATCTTTTCTAGTGTAATGGTCTTTTCTTAATAATGCCGCCTTTAGTTTCGTTAATTGCGTTCATTACAATAAATGCTTTATGGTCAATAAGTTCTATTTCAGTTTTTAGTTTTGATACTTCAAGTCTGGTTACAACCGTAAAAATAATGTCAATTTCTTTTGATTTCATTGGAGATTCGCCCATGCCTCGTTCTCCTTTATAAATGGTTACACCTCGGCCAAGCTTCTCCATAATCACTTGGCGGATTGCATTGCTTTTATTGGAAATTATGGTTACACCGGTATATTCTTCAATCCCCTGAATAATAAAATCGACTGTTTTTGAAGCTGATAGATAGGTAAGTATAGAATACAAGGCAGTTTCTATATTTAAAATAAAAGCAGCAATCAGGAAGATCATTACGTTGATTAACAAAATAATATCCCCGATACTCAAAAAACTTTTTCGGTTAATATACACTGCCAATATTTCTGTACCATCAATTACGCAACCACCGCGTATGGCCAGCCCGATTCCGGATCCGAGAAAAAAACCGCCGAAAATAGAGATCAATAGTTTATCGTTGGTGATGACCGGAAAATCAATTAATAAAAGAACTAATGCCAGTGATATAATGGCCAAAGCAGTGTTCAGAGCAAAACCACGATTTATTTGTCTTATGCCTAAAATTATAAATGGAATATTGAACAAAATCAGCCATACTGAAACAGGAATACCGGTAAGCTGCGAAGTTAAAAGCGAAATGCCGGTAACACCCCCGTCAATAAAATGATTGGGAATTAAAAAACCTTTAAGACCGAAAGCGGCTAACATAACAGCTAAAAAAACCAACAAAATATTGCCTGCTTTTATTCTTAATAACCGTAAATTTCTTGATCTTCTGGTAGGCTTCATGGTTAAAAATACTTAAAAAAGTTTTGCAGCACAGGAAAAGATTAACCATATTTGCAATTGATGAAGATGTTTAATAAATACGCAAACTTGTGCTGGCAAATGAGAAATCATTTGGCAATTACGTAAGGTGTGTATATTTTTATATATAAAAACTTTAGGGTTGCCGCAGGGCAACCCTTTTTTTATGCCGGGTTTTTGTGCAATTAAAAATGAGTATTAACAACCAACAACCAATAATCCCTTGAAAAAAATACTAAACCACCTGTTTGAACAAAAAACCTTTAATAAAACCGAGGCTAAAGAGATTCTAACAGATATGACGCTCGGTAAATTTAACGCTTCTCAAATGGCGGCTTTTATGGCTGTTTATTGTATGAGAAACATTACTGTTGACGAGCTTGAAGGATTTAGAGATGCGATGCTTGAACTATGTAATCCAACCCATTTGGAAGGGTATGATCTGATTGATTTATGTGGTACAGGAGGGGACGGAAAGGACACATTTAATATTTCAACTCTTGCTTCCTTTGTGGTATCAGGTGCCGGATATAAAGTTGCAAAGCATGGCAATTATGGTGTTTCTTCCGGTTGTGGTTCTTCTAATGTGATGGAATATCTGGGTTACAAGTTTACCAATGATACAGGCATGTTGCGTTTCAATATTGAAAATGCCGGCATTTGCTTTTTACATGCCCCTTTATTTCACCCAGCTATGAAAACGGTTGCGCCAATCCGTAAAGAACTAGGCGTGAAAACTTTTTTTAATATGCTTGGGCCAATGGTAAATCCATCTAAACCAAAATATCAAATGGTAGGTGTTTTTAGCCTGGAGCTTGCCAGGTTATTTGCTTATCTGTATCAAAAAGAAAATAAAAAATATACTATACTGCATGCTTTGGAGGGTTACGATGAGATTTCGTTAACCTGCGATTTTAAAACGTACACCAACAAGGGCGAGCATTTGCACTCATTGGCCTCGTTGGGTTTTCAGAAAATTGATCCGAAAAGTATATCCGGTGGAAACACAGTTCCGGAATCGGCAGGGATCTTCAAATCTGTTTTAAAGGGAGAAGGAACCATTGAGCAAAACAATGTGGTTTTATGCAATGCGGCTATGGCAATTAATACCATTAAGCCTGAAAATAGCTTTGCAGATTGCTTTAGTGAAGCCGAAGAATCTTTGTTAAGTAAGCGGGCTTTAAAAAGTTTTGAAAAACTAATCACATGAAAATAAAGGTTTGCGGTATGCGGGAAACGGCAAATATCAAAGATTTGTCTGAACTGCAACCTGATTATATGGGCCTGATTTTTTATGCCGCCTCAAAAAGGTTTGTCAATAAAACAGATCTCAGTTTTACCGATGAGACATATTCAAATATCAAATTAACAGGTGTATTTGTTAATGAAAACAAGGCAAACATATTACTAAAAGTCAGGCAGTTCAATTTGCAGGCTATTCAATTACACGGGGATGAAAGCCCTGAGTTTTGCAGCTCACTCAGAACGGCGTTACATACTTTGAAACCTAATTTAGAACTTATAAAAGCTTTTGGCTTAGATAAATCCTTTGAATTTTCGGTGTTGGATGATTTTGTTCCTGTTGTTGACTTTTTTCTGTTCGATACCAAGACACCCGGCCATGGCGGTTCAGGAAAGAAGTTTGATTGGACAATTCTTAATCAATATAAACTTCAAAAACCTTTCTTCCTTAGCGGAGGTATAGGTTTTAATAATTTGCAGGAATTACGTCAAATAAACGATTATCGCTTTTATGGTGTAGATCTGAACAGTAAATTTGAAATTAGTCCTGGTTTAAAAGACATAGAAAAAATTAGCCAGGCAATTAGGGATTTGAGACAAATTTAATAGAAGATAAATAATTTAATAATGAAAAGTATGAGCTTTGGGCTTATAGATACAGGCCTTAGTACTCTATACTTAATAGGAGCATAATGAACAAATACCAGGTGAATGAAAATGGATATTACGGTGATTTTGGCGGTGCTTACATCCCCGAAATGTTATATCCAAATGTGGAATATCTGCGACAGCAGTATTTAAATATCATGTACGAGCCCGAATTTCAGCGTGAATTTCAGCAACTTTTAAAAGATTACGTAGGAAGACCTTCGCCTTTATTCCTTGCTGAAAGGCTTTCTAAAAAATACGGAACAACCATTTATCTGAAACGAGAAGATTTGAACCATACCGGCGCACATAAAATAAACAATACGGTTGGTCAGATATTATTAGCCGAACGTCTCGGTAAAAAAAGGATCATAGCCGAAACCGGCGCCGGACAACATGGTGTAGCTACTGCAACGGTTTGTGCATTAAAAGGTTTAGAATGCATTGTATATATGGGCGAGAAGGATATTGTGCGACAGGCGCCGAATGTTGCCCGGATGAAAATGATGGGAGCAACCGTTATCCCCGCTACTTCGGGAAGTAAAACTTTAAAAGATGCGACTAATGAAGCCATGCGTGACTGGATAAATAACCCTATCGATACACACTATATTATAGGATCTGCTGTTGGCCCGCACCCGTACCCGGATATGGTGGCCCGTTTTCAGTCTGTGATTTCTGAGGAAACTAAAATACAGTTAAAAGAAAAGACAGGTTCAGAATACCCGGATTATGTTTTAGCTTGTGTTGGCGGTGGGAGTAATGCCATGGGTATGTTTTATCACTTTTTGGATGATGAAAATGTAAAACTCATTGCCGTTGAAGCGGCGGGTAAAGGCGTACACAGCGGAGAATCGGCAGCGACCACACTTCTAGGAAAGGAAGGCGTATTACATGGAAGCCGTTCTATTTTAATGCAAACTGCCGATGGCCAGGTTACAGAACCTTACTCTATTTCTGCCGGATTGGATTACCCGGGTATAGGCCCGCAGCATGCGCATTTATTTAAAGTGAAACGGGCCGAATATGTAAGTATTACAGATGACGAAGCCATGCAGGCAGGGCTTTTATGTGCCCGTTTGGAAGGGATTATCCCCGCAATTGAATCGGCGCACGCTTTCGCACACTTAGAAAAAATGAAATTTACAGGGAATGAAACGGTGGTGATTTGTCTTTCCGGCCGGGGTGATAAAGACCTTGACACGTACACAAAGTATTTTGATTTGTAGGTGTTGGGTATAACTGGTGGGTATCAGACATTATAAACGGAATTAACAGCTTTTTAAATCTTAATTCTTATATCTTAATTAATAATTTTAATTCTTTATTTGCAATGAACCGTTTAAACCAGCTTTTCGCAGCCAAAAAAACGCCTTTACTTTCCATTTATTTTACTGCTGGTTACCCAGAGTTAAACAGCACGGTGGACATTGCCGAAGCTTTGCAAAAGGCCGGCGCCGACTTTCTGGAGATTGGTTTTCCTTATTCAGATCCGCTGGCCGATGGACCGGTAATACAGCAAAGTTCACAGAAAGCTCTTGAAAATGGGATGACAGTTGAGTTGCTTTTTAGCCAGTTAAAAGATTTGCGTAAACGGGTTTCCATTCCGGTTTTGCTAATGGGATATTTCAACCCGGTACTTCAATTTGGAGTGGAGAATTTTTGTAACGCTTGCGCTGAAGTAGGTATAGACGGGATAATTGTACCTGACCTGCCAATATACGAGTATGAAGGGATGTACCAGAACTGTTTTGCTGATCATAACTTAAGCAATATATTCCTGATCACACCGCAAACTTCTGATGAGCGGATACGCCGTATTGATAATTTAAGTAGTAGTTTTATTTATCTTCTTTCTTCCTCGTCTACTACAGGTAAAAATCTGGCCTTAAATGAAGAAGCTGAAAAATATTTTGCCCGTATACAGGAAATGAATCTTAAAAATCCTACCATGATCGGTTTTGGTATTTCAAACAGGGAAAGTTTTGACAAAGCCGCCCAATATACCCGGGGGGCAATTGTTGGAAGCGCTTTTGTTAAATTTCTTGATCAGCCGGACAGCATGAATCGTTTGCCAGAATTTATCAGTTCTATTCGCAAGCAATAGTTATCAATTAATCTCCTACCTGTTATTACATCAACCTTTAATAGAAGCACCAGAAACAGGTGTATAATATTTTTTCCGAAACCAGAATGCGAGGTTAACCAAAGCAATTAAAGCCGGAACCTCTACCAAAGGGCCAATTACCCCGGCAAAAGCTTGTCCGGAATTGATGCCAAAAACCCCGATTGCTACTGCGATGGCCAGTTCAAAATTGTTACCGGTTGCAGTAAATGCTATTGCTGTGCTTCTTGAATAATCTGCCCCAAATGATTTTCCGGTAAAGAAGCTGATCACAAACATGATACTGAAATAGATGGATAATGGAATTGCGATACGAATTGCATCCATTGGGATTTGTACGATCAGTTGGCCTTTTAGGCTAAACATAATTACAATGGTAAATAGTAAGGCAATCAAAGTGATGGGGGATATGAACGGAACAAACTTGGTTTGAAACCATATTTCACCCTTAAAATAAATTAAGGCATAACGGCTAATAATTCCTAACAAAAATGGAACGCCCAGATAAATTAAAACACTTTCTGCGATCTGTGCAATGGTAATATCAACCGTTAAAGACTCTAATCCGAACAAAGGCGGCAAAACAGTAATAAAAAAATATGCGTAAACGCTGTAAAGCAGTACTTGAAAAATACTGTTCAGGGCGATCAAACCTGCCGCGTATTCCCGGTTGCCTTCTGCAAGCTCATTCCAAACAACTACCATTGCAATGCACCTTGCAAGACCAATCAATATTAAACCAACCATGTATTGCGGGTAATCCCTTAAAAATGTGATCGCCAGAATAAACATCAAAACAGGTCCAATTATCCAATTAAGTACCAACGAAGCAGTTAACACTTTGGTGTCTTTAAATACTTCGCCCATGTTTTCATATTTAACTTTTGCCAACGGTGGGTACATCATCATAATCAGGCCAATTGCCAGGGGAATATTTGTAGTACCGCTTGAAAAAGAATTAATCAAACCGGAAGAAGATGGAAAAAGGTAACCGATCCCAACTCCAATAACCATGGCTAAAAAGATCCATAGTGTTAAATACCTGTCCAAAAAACCAAGTTTTTTTCTCTCCAAAACCGGAGCACAATTTGTTACTGACATATTTATATGAACATTAGGTATCAGATTGGTAGTAGTACTTAATTAGGAAATGAATTTTTCCGCAAAGTCTTTAGAGTACGCTTTAATCATATCTCTGACCTCCCGAAACTGCTGCATTATTTCCTTTTTCGTACCATTTGCTTTAGCCGGGTCTGGAAAATTGGAATGAAACTTTACGGCTTTTGTCGGAAAATACGGACAAGCCTCTTTGGCATGATCACAAACCGTGATCAAAAAATCAAAATCTACAACTTTATATTCATCAATATGATTGGAAGTATGGCCAGAGATGTCTATCCCATCTTCTTTCATAGTTTCTACAGCGCGGGGGTTTACTCCATGGGTTTCTATCCCTGCACTGTAAATAACCGCTTTATCTCCTGCGAAATGCCTTAAATAACCTTCCGCAATCTGGCTCCTGCAACTGTTGCCCGTACACAATATTAAAATATTCATCTTTTTGATTTAACAACATCCCGATCCGGGGGTACAACAAGCGACTTCATCCAGATTTTTCGTTACTTCAGTGAGTTTATTTTTAGCAGTTACAGCCTCACAGCATTCTTCTCCGTTGGCGTTAGTTACACAGCTGCCACCACGATTTATCGCTTTACATTGGGTTCGATCTGGGCGAAGATCTACAATCAGGTTTTTGCCTTCTCTAATTATTTCTGACGGGAACATTTGCCTTGTATCAAACTGCGGGTTGCCAAACTCTATTTTTACAAGAGCTTCTGAATCAATGGGTAATGCCCTGTTAACTAAATTTACAATTGATAAGGCTTTGCCAACTTTCATTGCCGTTTTCTGTTGTTTCTGCCCGGGTTCCCATAATTGTACAATCACTTCTGTCCAACGGTTCATTACACCGCCACAATCAACAGATACAATGGGTGCCTGCTTAATTTCTGTGATGTGGTAACCAGCATCAACCCATTTATTTTCGGCATATTGAAACTGGAGATCCAGCTCGGGGTTCTGTAACAATTGGTTTTTGAATGATTCCCAGGTCATGGTGTTTAAAGTTTCCATATTTATGGTTTATGAATTGATGAATTTTTAAATAGTAAAAAGCGGATAACAAAAGTTAATAAACCCTAAAGAAACGGCAACCTCCGGTTTTTACCGGGGCTACAGTGAAAAGTGGGACTGGCTTAAACGCGACCAATGGCTTTGCTTTTCTAAAAATTTTAAATTTGAAAAGCAGGTTGCGAAGCTTTTCGGTTATTTTAATCCCGCTATATGTTGCAACCTTTCCCATAAAAACGGAAAAGTTTTGCACTTCTATTGGGTTTGTTAAACTTATTTCCCTGTTTCTTATCTTAAAGCCATTTTCAATGCGCTCCTCATCAAATTATTCAACAACAGTTTCCCGCTGGTTTTAAATCAGAAAATAGATTATTGAAAAGCGTCTGGTATTCGTCCCAAACTTCTTTATTAATGCAATAACAGATACTTACCCCTTCAACCGAGCCTTTAATCAGGCCCAGGCTTTTCAATTCTCTTAAATGCTGAGAAATAGTGGGTTGTGCTAAAGGAAGCTCATCCACAATTTCATTGCAGATACATGAGCCAACTTTGGCAACATGTTTAAGAATTGCCACCCGGGCAGGATGGGCCAGAGCTTTACAAAACGCAGCAAGTTTATTGTCAAGATCTGAATAATGCGTGGTGTTTGTTGCTCCCATATTGCAATATTACGATAAATTTAATAAGTACCGGTTATTTATTTTTATGGTCTTAATAGAAAGTAATTTGGCGGCATGTGGTTGCCAGGGTAAAGTCTGTACCCAATTATTGGAGTAATTTAAAAAGAAGAAAAATCTGCTTGTCTTCGTGATAAATCTACTTTCAATGCATCATTTTCATTTTGCTTTTTGTGCCCAACATATCAAGCGCAGCCCTAAACCCCTGTGCTAGTTTTATAGCTTGTCCGGTTCCTAAATAGTGTAAAAAAATCATATGGGGATCATCGCCGAGCATGTGGTTATGTACCGCCACAATCTCAATATCATGTGCCCGTAAGGTATTAATTACATCGGTTACCTCATGATCCAGCATGGCTACATCGCCGGCAATATGGGCTTTTTCCATAGATCCGGTTAGTGAAGCCCAGGTATTTAAGCCAATTGAGGTCGTCATTTCTGCGCCCATGGCCATAACCTTTAAGTCACTTCTGCCAACGGTATATTTTATAGTCGGGCCATTAACTGCGGCTTCATATTTAACGATGCCATTTAATTGTGCAACATCAAAAATATCTTTACCGGTTTTTGCGGAGGGAGGCCCTGCCGGAGGTTGGTTTTTTGGTGAAATCTTCGTATCACTAATTGCTTTCGCATATTTTAAGGCAAGCTCTTCGGGAGATCCCGATCCGTGAATATGCATATAA
>JACMND010000032.1 GCA_014378705.1 Pedobacter sp.
GTTTCTATTATCGTTGGGATGCATCAATTTTATAAATCTCACCACCGCGAATGCTGTACATAGAGCAAAAGAGATCGGCATTCGTAAAACATTGGGAAGTTCAAAAAATGAATTGGTCATTCAGTTTTTGAGCGAAACATTATTACTAACAAGCGTCGCTACCCTATTGTCGGTCTTTTTAACGCCTTTAATTTTAAAGGCCTTCTCAGGTTTTGTTCCCGAAGAACTGCAATTTAGTTTAGTGCGGGAACCCGGCGTATTTATTTTTTTGCTGATACTGATCAGCATCGTTACGGTGTTAGCAGGTTTTTATCCGGCGATGGTACTTTCAGGTTATAAACCTGTGCTGGTTTTAAAAAATCAGGCTTTCGCCGATTCCGGGAAAACACGAAATGCCTGGATACGGAAATCATTAACCATTTCGCAGTTTGTAATTGCGCAGGTTTTCATCATGGCCACTGTTCTGGTAAGCAAGCAAATAAGTTATTCTTTGAATAAAGATATGGGGTTTAAGAAAGACGCAATTATTTACCTTGATATCCATTTTGGTGATACAGTGCAATCTCATAAATACGCGTTGATGGAAAAAATACGTGCGATACCAGAAATTGCGATGATGAGCCTGGCAACTAGCCCACCATCTTCAGGCAGCTCGTGGAGTGGTACGATTAAATTTAAAGATGGTAAAAAAGAGATTACAACAGATGTTCAGCAAAAATTTGGCGATACGAACTATGTTAAACTTTACAATATTAAATTACTGGCCGGATCTAATCTTGAACCAAGTGATACTGTAACTTCCTTTTTAATCAACCAGACTTACGCCCGAATTCTTGGCTTTAAAGATCCCCAACAAGCCATTGGTAAAAACTTAGACTGGAGCAGCAAGCAAATGCCGATACGTGGTGTAATTTCAGATTTTAATCAGCGCTCCCTGCATGAAAGCGTTAAACCCCTGGTCATCGGAAGCTGGCCAAGTAGTCAAAGTCAGATTAGTATGCTGTTGGTTCCGCAGGGTGAAGCCGGCATAACCTGGAAATCCGCGATAAGCAAAGTTGAAAAAGCATTTAAAGAAGTTTATCCGCAGGATGATTTTGAATACAAATTCGTTGATCAGGAGATCGCTAAATATTATGACGGGGAAAAAAATATTTCCAGCCTGCTTAAGTGGGCTACAGGTCTTGCCGTGCTTATTAGTTGCCTCGGCTTGTTGGGTTTAGTAATTTACACCACCACACAACGCACCAAAGAAATAGGGGTCAGAAAAGTTTTAGGTGCCTCTGTTTCTCATATTGTAATGATGATTACGAAGGACTTTTTAGTTTTAATTTTAATCGCATTCGCCATTGCCGCTCCTCTTGCCTGGTTAGGAATGAATAAATGGCTTGAGAATTTCGCTTACCGAACAGCTATTAGCTGGTGGGTTTTTGGTCTTGGAATATCAGTTATGTTGCTTATCGCGATGATCACATTAGGATTTCAAACCATCAAGGCTGCACTCGCTAACCCGGTGAAGAGTTTGAGGACGGAGTAGTAATCAGTTTTCAGCAATCAGCTTATAGCTTCTGCCAAACGATGATATTGCTGCTAATATTTCATCCACTAAATAGAACCTAATTACTAAGCTGATAGCTCACTGCTGAAAGCTCAAAATTTAAATACCATGCTAAAAAACTATCTCAAAACCGCCTGGAGAAGTCTCTGGAAAAACAGAACAACTAGTATTATAAATATTACCGGTTTATCTCTGGGCATGACCACCGCCGTATTGATATTGATATGGGTGCAGAATGAAACCAGCTTTGATAATTATCATAAGAACAATAAAAGCATTTACCGGCTCACTACACGCGTCCCTGCTTATGGCTGGGTTTGGGAAACCACCCCTTTGCTGCTGGCAGATGCTGTTAGGAAAGAAATTTCGGAAATAAGACAAACTACACAGCTTTACACAAGTAACTGGCCAGTGTTTAATATTAAGGGGAACTTATTCTACGAAAAAAATACGGCCTATGTAGACAGTAGCTGGTTTAATTTCTTTCATTATAATTTTAAGGAAGGCAATGCAAATTCATTTAATAATAATCCTTTCAGCATCATATTAACAGCTTCGGAAGCAAAAAAATATTTTGGGAACCAAAATGCTGTTGGGCAAACCATCCGTATAGATACAATGAACTATAGTGTACAGGGCGTTGTAGAAGATGCTCCTATTAATTCTAGTTTCCAATACCGTTCATTTATACCTATTGCCGCCTTGCTTACTAATCAACAAAGACGTAATAATGATGAACAATGGGGGAACGCCAACTATATAACTTTTATAAAAACCAATCCTAGCAATAACCCGGGTCAGATTGCGAAGAAAATAAATGACCTTGTAAAAAAGAAAAGTAATGATAAAGACGCGGCACCCATCAGCTTAATTTCTTTAAGCGATATGCATTTTGAAACTGAGATACAAAATTCATCGTTTATTAAAGGCAGCCGAAATACGGTTTATATATTTACTTTTTTAGGTTTTTTGCTATTGCTGATTGCCTGCATAAATTATGTAAACCTTACCACAGCCAAAGCTGGTTTGCGGGCTAAAGAAGTAAGCATACGGAAAATTGCAGGTGCTAATCGCATAAATCTCTTCCTTCAATTTATTACCGAGTCTGTACTAATCAGTTTGTTATCTTTGTTTGCGACTCTACTGCTTGTAAAACTTTGTTTACCTGTTTTTAACGAACTTACCGGAAAAGCTTTTACAATTCCTTTAACATCACTGGGTTTATGGCAGGTATTGGCAGTGACCATGTTTACTTCCCTGCTGCTCAATAGTATTTATCCAGCCCTTTTACTTTCTTCTTTTAAGCCTATGAATGTTTTCAGAGGCATAACCTTTTTAAAGGTAAATGACAGCTTATTTAGGAAAGGGCTTGTAATGCTACAATTCACTATTTCTATAATACTCATTGCCGGTACATTGATAATATATAGCCAGATGAAGTTTATACAAACTAATAATCCGGGTTATAACAGATCACAGGTTTTATCTTTTTATTTGCCCCAAACTATTGATTGGGAAAGAAAAGAAACAATTATGCAAGCAATAAAGCAGGATCTGCTATCGCAAAGTAATATTGAAATGGTCTCAACTTCAAATCAACCAGTTGTAAATATTGGAAGCATGTGTACTGAGTGCGCTGACTGGCCCGGACGGGATGTCAATTTTAATCCAAAGATCGCACAGCTTTCAGCCGATGCTGATTTTTTAGAAACCATGCAGTTACAGATGAAGGAAGGACAATGGTTTCGTAAGGATGATATTGCAGGTAAAGGCTTCATATTAAACGAAACTGCCATAAAAGATTTTAATCTGCATAAGCCAGTTATTGGACAACAATTTATTTTTAAAGGCGACACCGGTCAGGTGATTGGAGTAGTAAATGATTTCTATTTTAAAAGCATGCATGAAAAAGTAGGACCGCTGGTTGTTTTTAATAATCCCACGTGGAGAAATCAATTCGTGGTGCGAACGGCAGACGGAAATGCTTCTAAAGCACTACAAGGCATTGAAAAAATTTGGAAGAAGCACTTCCCCGAAAGTCCGCTTGAATACAGTTTTATGGATGAAACTTTCCAAAATTTATATAAGCACGATAAGCAAACGTCTTTGTTATTGCTAATATTCGCCGTAATAGCCATATTGATTTCATCGTTAGGTTTATTCAGTCTTTCTGCTTTTGAAGCAGAGCAGCGTACTAAAGAAATCGGGATCCGTAAAGTTTTAGGCGCTAGTAATTCCGGTATTGTAAAACTTTTATCAAAGGATTTTCTAAAGCTAGTATTTCTTGCAATCCTCTTAGCTTCTCCTATTGCATGGTGGGCTATGCACAAATGGCTACAAGCTTTTGCATATCGTACAGAAATAAGTTGGTGGATTTTCGCAACCGCAAGTATTTCAGCAATAGTAATTGCACTGCTTACTGTTAGTTTTCATGCTGTTAAAGCTGCTGTTTCAAATCCGGTGAATAGTTTGAGGACGGAGTAGATAGCTGTCAGTAATTAGCTTTCAGCTTCTGGCGAACGATGATAATTTCACTTAAACTTTCACCTATAACTAACACTGGTAATTAAACGCTAATAATTAATTACCTGTTTGCTGAAAGCTGATTGCTGAAAGATATTAGCTCATCGCTGAAAGCTGATTGCTGAAAGCTGATTGCTGATAGTTGGAATTAGTTTACATTTAGCGGTATTAATAAAACAAATTTGTTGTTAATGGCGGATAAAAATATTTTGGTTATTGGCAGTTCCAATACAGACATGGTTGTAAAAACAGATCGTTTTCCCAAACCTGGTGAAACAATTTTAGGTGGGGAATTTTTTATGTTTGGTGGAGGAAAAGGCGGCAATCAGGCCGTAGCGGCAGCAAGGCTGGGAGGAAATGTAACCTTTCTATGTAAAGTGGGAACTGATGTTTTTGGTGATAACGCAATTCAAGGCTATAAAAAAGAGTCTGTTGAAACGAATTACATATTAAGGGATCAGGAACAAGCTTCGGGTGTAGCCTTAATAACAGTGGACAGCGAAGGTGAAAATAGTATCATTGTTGCTCCCGGGGCAAATAATAATTTATCCATAGCTGATATAACAGAAAGCATCAATTTAATTCATCAGGCAGATATTGTTTTATTGCAACTGGAAATACCTCTTAAAACAGTTTCTCATGTTTTAAAACTGGCAAAAGAATCTCACAAAAAGGTAATTCTAAACCCTGCCCCTGCCGCCGTTTTAAGCGACGAAGATTATAAAAACCTTTTTCTTATTACTCCAAACGAAACAGAAGCAGAATTATTAAGCGGCATAAGTGTTACCGACGAAGGTTCTGCCGCCAAAGCAGCAATTCATTTAAAAGAAAAAGGTGTAAAAAACGTAGTGATTACAATGGGCAAAAATGGAGCGTATGTAGATGCTAAAGATTTTGTTGGTCTGATTGCGTCACCAATCGCAAAGGCTGTAGACAGTACTGCGGCAGGAGATGTGTTTAATGGGGCATTGGCGGTAGCCCTTGCGCAAGAAAGATCATGGAAAGAAACCGTTGAGTTTGCCTGCAAAGCCGCCTCTATATCAGTTACCCGTATGGGCGCCCAATTATCAGCGCCTTATCTATATGAGCTAATATAATTTGAAACCACCTAAATAAACCTCATGTTTATTATTGAAAGTTATTTCTTTGCCGTAGTATTCTGTATGATTACTATGTTGTGCTGGGGCAGTTGGGCCAATACACAAAAACTGGCCGCCGGTACATGGCGGTTTGAACTGTTCTATTGGGATTATGTGATCGGCATTCTGCTTACTACCTTGCTATTCGCTTTTACGCTTGGCAGCATTGGCTCCGGAGGCAGAAGTTTTATCGCCGACTTACAACAAGCGGACAATAAAAACCTCGGTCTTGCACTTTTAGGTGGTGTCATTTTTAACGCTGCGAATATCCTTTTAGGTGCAGCCATTGCCATTGCGGGCATGTCGGTTGCTTTTCCGGTAGGCATTGGCTTGGCATTGGTCATTGGCGTAATAATCAATTATATTGATTTGCCTGTAGGCAACCCAGTTTTTATATTTTCAGGCGTTGCATTTATTGCGCTGGCTATATTGCTTAATGCTTTCGCTTACCGTCGTACCGCAAAACAATCCAGGGACGTTTCTACAAAAGGATTAATGCTTTCGGTAATAAGCGGTATTTTAATGGGAACTTTTTATAAGTATGTAGCTGCTTCTATGTTCCCTGATTTTAACAACCCACTGGCTGGTAAACTCAGCCCTTACACTGCCCTTGTACTCTTTGCCACCGGAGTTTTACTGAGCAACTTTTTATTTAATACTTTACTAATGAAGAAACCTTTTGTCGGAACACCGGTACGTTATTCCGATTATTTCAGAGGTAGTTTTAAAAGTCATCTCACTGGTATTTTAGGGGGATTAATTTGGTGCGTGGGTATGTCTTTCAGCATTATTGCCAGTGGGAAAGCGGGTACTGCAATATCTTATGGTCTGGGCCAGGGAGCTACAGTGGTGGCAGCTATCTGGGGGATTTTCATCTGGAAAGAGTTTAAAGGATCGCCCTCCGGTACAACTGCTATTTTGAACACAATGTTAATTTTTTATGTAATAGGACTGGGTTTACTAATTGCTGCACGATAATTAAATCTGTAGGATGATGTATTTAGTTCTTAAAAACCTAAACGTCTTGCTTAGCGGATTTATACAATGCTGCCGATGAAGCACTGCAATAAGTTAGATAAACCCGATTAAGTGTGAAGCTCCCACCGATTTTTCATCGGGGGAGCTGGATCGGAAAGGGGGGCTGAAATAATCGAAGAGAAATTGAAACCTGCTTTTCAAATTATCAAAAAAGATTTTTGAAAAGCAAGGCCAGTGCTTTTATCGATGGCAATCCCGCTTTCCGCTGTAGTCCCGTAAAAACGGGACTGCCGCTCCTATCGGGTTTATTCACGCAGGCCATTCGCTTTTAAAAATGGGTCTAATTATGCAAACTAAATACATAATCCTATAAATCACCAACATGAAAAATATATATTTTGCCTTTCTGCTTGTATTAATTGTGACTTTGCTTGCGAATGGAGTGGAAGGTCAGGTACGATCAAAACCTGTCAACCTTATTTTTGA
>JACMND010000033.1 GCA_014378705.1 Pedobacter sp.
CCCAAGGGTACATAAAATGATGCCCGTGTTAATTAGAAATTGCATTTAACAATTATGAATTAAAGAATTATTAACCGTGTATCCGCTTACATAAAACAAGAACGAATTATTATTTAAAGTTCTATCTCATAAACCAAGTTTCTGACCCAAAACTAACTGCCAACTATTAACTCCCAAATTAACAACCAACACCAAATTCTAAATATGTATGGCTCTGTTATCTGTTGCTGCCATACTTGCTTCCTTAAACGCTTCGGTGTAAGTTGGATGCGCATGAGAAATTCTGGCTATATCCTCAGCGGAAGCTCGAAATTCCATGGCCACTACTGCTTCGGCTATGACATCAGCAACCCGTGGACCAATCATGTGTACCCCCAAAATTTCGTCTGTTTCAGCATCTGCCAAAACTTTAACAAGGCCATCTGTATCCATACTTGCACGTGCACGGCCACTTGCCTTAAACGGAAAAGACCCGGTTTTGTATTTAACCCCTTTTTCTTTTAGCTGCTCTTCTGTAAAACCTACACTAGCAACTTCCGGCCAGGTATAAACTACACCAGGAATTAAATTATAATTGATATGTGGCTTTTGACCGGCAATTACTTCAGCTACAAAAGTTCCTTCATCTTCAGCTTTATGGGCAAGCATAGAGCCTCTAATCACATCACCTATGGCAAAAACACCTTCAACCGATGTTTGTAAATGATCATCAACGGGGATCTTGTTACCCCGTTGTTCGGTAGCTATTCCAATTTTATCTAAACCCAATCCTTTAGTAAAAGCCGTCCGGCCAATGGCTACAAGGCAATAATCTCCTTCCAGTACTATATTTTCACCTTTCAAATTATCAGCCGTAACAGTTACTTTGTTACCATTAACAGATGCCCCGGTAACCTTGTGCCCTAACATGAATACCATACCCAACTTGGAGAGTGATTTTTGCAGTTCTTTGCTCATGGTTTTATCCATTGTGCTTATAATGGAATCCATAAACTCCACAACTGTAATTTTCGATCCCAATCGTGCGTAAACAGATCCCAACTCTAAACCTATTACACCACCACCTATTAGTATCATGTGTTTCGGAATCTCTTTTAAATTTAGAGCCTCTGTTGAATTAATAATCCGGTTACCGTCGGTTTTCAGAAAGGGTAGTTCCGCAGGCTTAGATCCGGTAGCAATTATTACATTCTTCCCGGTAATATTTTCTTCAGTTCCGTCGTCTTTAATTATACGTATCGTGTTTTTATCTACGAAAGAACCAATACCTTGGTAAGATGTAATCTTATTTTTTTTAAAGAGAAAAGTGATGCCTCCGGTAGTTTGAGCCACTACTTCGTTTTTCCTCTTAATCATCTGCTGTAAATCAGGCTTTAAATTTTTAAGGTTGATACCGTGCTCTTTAAAATTATGAAGTGCATTATGATAATGCTCCGTTGAATCCAGCAGTGCTTTAGATGGGATACATCCAACATTTAAACAAGTACCACCGAATGTATTGTATTTTTCTATAACGGCCGTTTTCAAACCTAGCTGGGCACATCTGATAGCTGCTACATATCCCCCAGGTCCACTGCCTATTATTATTACGTCGTATTGCATGAGATGCTTTTAAAATTTCTCAAAGTTATGAAATATCAGATGTTAGAAAAATGTGATATCTAATTATCGGATGCGATTATGGAAAAAATAATTTTAATCATTTCGTAAATTAAACGGTATATAAATACTACCGTTCCATTAACTTAGCGAACAGATTAATTCCTGATAAAATGAAAAAAATATTTTTTATGATTTTTCTTGTTTCTACACTGTCCTGCTTTGCCCAGGTAGATCCTGATTCGTTATTCATTCGTGAAAACTATACTAAAGTTGAAAAATATATTTCTATGCGGGATGGAATAAAACTGTTTACCGCTATTTACACCCCCAAAGATCTTTCTAAAAAGTATCCGATCCTGATGAACCGCACGCCGTATACAGTTTCCCCTTATGGGAATGATCTTTTCAAACCTTCGCTTGGTCCATCTATGCTATTCGCTAAAGAAGGGTATATTTTTGTTTATCAGGATGTACGCGGGCGGTGGATGAGCGAAGGTGAATTTCAAGATGTGAGGCCTTACAATCCCAATAAAAAAAATAAAAAAGACATAGATGAAAGCAGCGACACTTATGATACCATAGACTGGCTGGTAAAAAACCTGCCGAATGATAACGGCAAAGTAGGAATTTATGGCATCTCCTATCCCGGTTTCTACTCTACCGCGTCTTTACCTGGTGCGCATCCGGCATTAAAAGCGGTTTCGCCTCAGGCCCCTGTTACTGATTGGTTTATTGGTGACGATTTTCATCACAATGGAGCTTTTTTTGTAATGGATGCGTTTTCATTTTATTCTTCATTCGGTGTGCCCAGACCAAAGCCCATAACCCCAAACGAAGGGCCCAAGCCATTTCAATATCCGATTAATGACAACTATAAATTTTATCTGGATTTGGGCACATTAAAAAATGTGAAAACAAAATACTTTGGTGACAGCATTAAATTCTGGAATGATTTAATGCTGCATGGAACGTATGACGAGTTTTGGAAGAAACGCAATATTCGTCCGCATTTAACCAATATAAAACCAGCGACTATGGTTGTAGGTGGTTTTTTCGACGCCGAAGATACCTTCGGTGCTTTAGCAACTTATAAAGCCATTGAAACACAAAATCCGCAAAATAAAAACATGTTGGTAATGGGACCGTGGTACCATGGAGGCTGGTCCAGAGGAACAGGTGATATGTTCGGTGATATTAAATTTGACCAGCCTACAAGTACCTGGTACCAGCAGAATGTAGAGTTTCCCTTTTTCCAAAATTTGTTAAAAGACAAGGATGGGGCAAATTTACCTGAGGCTATGATCTTTGAAACTGGATCAAATAAATGGCGCCGCTACGATACCTGGCCGCCAAAAAACATAATTCAGAAAAGCTTATTTTTTCATCAAAATGGTCAGTTGTCTTTTACTGCTCCTACAGAAGCTAACAGCTTTGACGAATATACTAGCGACCCTGCAAAACCGGTACCTTATGCAGATGGGGTACATTTAGACAGAACGCGTGAATACATGATTGATGATCAGCGATTTGCTTCCCGCCGCCCGGATGTAATGGTTTATCAAACAGAAATTTTAAATGAAGATGTTACACTTGCCGGCCCCCTAATGGCTAATCTGGTAGTTTCTACAACCGGTACTGATGCAGATTACGTTGTAAAATTGGTGGATGTATATCCAAATGATTACCCTAATAACGAACCAAATCCAGACAATGTGGAAATGGGCGGATACCAGTTGCTGATCCGCGGTGAAGTAATGAGGGGCAAATTCAGAAATAGTTTTGAAAAGCCTGAGCCTTTTATTCCCAACCAGGTTACACAAGTTAAATACACCTTACCGGATGTAGCACACACATTTAGAAAAGGTCATCGCATTATGGTACAGGTACAAAATTCATGGTTTCCGCTTGTGGATAGAAACCCTCAAAAATTCGTAGACATTTACAACGCAGATGAAAAAGATTTTCAAAAAGCCGCTCATCGAATTTATCATGACAATAAAAATGCTTCAGCATTGTTGATCAATGTTATCCAGTAAAAAGTATAAATAGCAACCGGGGCAATGTCTAAATTATAAACAGATTGCATCGTGCCCCGCCGTAACGAAACTTATCTCGCAATTAATTGCAAATTAAAACGGTTATGATCCGACAGATTGCTTGCTGCTTTGCAATAAAGGCAAAAAAACAAGTTTTTTTCTGCCTTGTAAAGAATGTAAAAAAGAGCATTGTTCTTTTGTCATTATTTAATCTCATCAGCAGCAGCAGCTTTGCCCAAAAAATTCAAGAAACTTCATTTTCACGTATTGATTCACTACGTGGAAACATAACTCCTCTTCGCTTCTGCTACGATGTTAATTACTATCACCTAAATGTAAAAATTGATATCGATAATAAATTTATTTCCGGATCAAACCTCTTTAAGTTTACCGC
>JACMND010000034.1 GCA_014378705.1 Pedobacter sp.
CTTTATCATTTATCAAAAGCCGAAAGAATATTCATTTGAATATAAAACGCTCTTAAAGGATTTTTTAATCATTTTTTAAAATCAGGTTTTGTCGGGATTTAAAAATTTGCGATCCTTGCCTCACAATTCAAATTCTGAAAATTACAAGCTATGATAAAAATTGGTTTAATGTCTGATACCCATGGATATCTGGACGATTCAGTTTTTAAACATTTTGATCAATGTGATGAAATTTGGCATGCAGGAGATTTTGGAAATATTGAACTGGCAGACAGGCTTTCGAAATTTAAACCAGTAAAAGGGGTTTATGGAAACATAGACGATCAAGCTGTACGTCTTGTATATCCTGAGCATTTAAAGTTTAAATGTGAGCAGGTAAATGTTTTTATCACGCACATAGGGGGTTATCCCGGAAAATATAATTCAGGGATAAAGGAGGTATGGAGTCAAAATTCAACTGATCTGTTCATCTGCGGCCACTCGCATATTCTCAAAGTAATTTATGATAAGAAAATAAGTTGTTTACACTTAAACCCCGGGGCTGCCGGAAAAATTGGATGGCATAAAGTGCGTACACTGATCAGGTTTTCTGTTTCTGATCAAAAAATACATACCTTAGAGGTAATAGAATTAGGAATAAGATAACGTTATTATTACACTAAGTATATGCAGGTGGTCAAAACCCTCGGTCAGTTTATAATTGAAAAACAAAATGATTTTCCGTACGCTAAAGGTGAACTTTCACGCTTGTTACGTGACATTGGCATTGCTTCAAAAATTGTAAACAGGGAAGTGAATAAAGCAGGTTTAATAGACATTTTAGGAGATGCCGGAACCATAAATATACAGGGAGAATGCCAGAAAAAATTGGATGTATACGCCAATGAACAATTTATATCCGCGTTAAAAAGTGGGGGAGAATGTTGTATAGTAGCTTCAGAAGAAAACGATGATATTGTATATATTGATGGCGAAGTCTCAAAAAACGCAAAATATATAGTTGCAATTGATCCCCTGGATGGTTCATCTAATATTGATGTAAACGTTGCCGTAGGTACTATCTTTTCTATTTATCGACGAAAATCAACACTTGGTAAAGCTACTCTTACAGATGTTTTGCAGAATGGAACACAGCAGGTGGCTGCCGGGTATGTTATTTACGGTTCATCAACAATGTTGGTTTATACCACCGGTAAAGGGGTAAACGGATTTACATTAGATCCGTCTATCGGTGAGTTTTGTCTCTCCCATCCGGAAATGAAAATTCCGGAAAATGGAACGATTTATTCTATCAATGAAGGTAATTACGTTCATTTTCCGGAAGGTGTAAAGAAATATATCAAATACTGTCAGGTTGAAGATGCAGAAACGAACAGACCCTATACTTCTCGTTACATCGGTTCGATGGTAGCAGATATACATCGTAATATAATTAAGGGTGGGATTTTTCTGTATCCCACTACTTCCGCAGCGCCTAACGGTAAACTGCGTTTAGTTTATGAATGTAATCCGATGGCATTTATTATTGAGCAGGCCGGAGGACGGGCTACAGATGGTTTTGCACGGATACTGGATAAGGAAGTTGTTTCTCTCCATCAGCGTTCTGCGGTTTTTATCGGTTCAAAAAATATGGTGAAGAAAGTAGAGAACTACATGAGTGAGTATTCAGCAAAAACTCATGACAATGAAGTAGAAGCTAAATTAGAAAAATTAGGAGTTATTGGCGGGATAGATTGACTTTGATTGCTGCACCGCAGCAAACCTAATTTAGTAAATACCTTTTTAATTCAGCTAATTCTTCTTTAGTTTTAAAAGGGCGGATGATAATTTCGGAGAATAAAAAATCATGACTGATAACATATCTTTTAAATCTAAAATCTAAAAGCAGTTTTTCTACTTCAGGCCAGTTTTTACCGATATGAATCGAATCGTTGATGTTAAAATGATAAGCCAAATGCTTAAATGCTTCACTGGCGCCTTCTTTTTGCAGTATGTTATGTAAATCGCTGGTATTTTCCATAGTTTATTTTTGTATCTGTTACGTACAAAAACAAAGGAATGTTCAGGTTATATATCCGTTTTTTTCTGATTAAAAATAGTTGTTTTACGATTTTCTATTTCAAAAACAGAGTCAATTAATAATGTTTTTTGCTGGGAAGCTTTTACGGCTAAGATGTCGCAGCGTTCATTTTCCGGATGGCCTGCATGGCCTTTAACCCAATTAAATTCTACATGGTGCAGGTTGTAAACTGATAAAAACCGGAGCCATAGGTCCTTATTTTTTTTCCCTGCAAATCCTTTTTTAACCCAGCCATAAATCCATTTTTTTACAACCGGATCTATTACATATTTTGAATCAGAATAGATCGTTACTTTCTGGTTAGGGTTTTTAATAGCTTCAAGCCCAACTATTGCCGCAAGAAGTTCCATCCGGTTGTTGGTTGTATAGCTGTAGCCCGCTGATAATTCTTTGTAGTGTGTGCCAGATTTTAGAATAACCCCGTAACCTCCCGGCCCCGGGTTTCCGCTTGATGCACCATCCGTAAATAATTCGATCATTCTTTAAACAAGTATGAGCAATGATAATGAAATACTTTTTTTAACGGATAGATGTGACCCGAATAGTAAAGAATAAAAATTAAAGGAGTTACACTCTTGATCTGTATTTCATTATTTTCGTTTTCAAAATCTTTTTGGCTTCATTACAATTTAAATAACTTTGCGGAGAAATAAATTTGATAGAATAGGCAAATTAGTTACTTTTGGGCCATACATTATGGTGGTTGTAGCTCAGCCGGTTAGAGCATCGGTTTGTGGTACCGAGGGTCGTGGGTTCGAGCCCCATCATCCACCCAAAAAAAATAACCCGTTCTTATTTATCAGGACGGGTTTTATTTTTAAAACTTTTATTAAAAAGCTTTATCAGCTTTTTTTATTGCAGGGAGTTATCTTAGGATAACATCCATGACTTCTGATGGATTCCCCCATATCATTTCAGGAGCCTCGATAATTGGTGAATTATTTAAATTTTCAAAATATTTTGTGTCTGCCTGGTCTGGATTTCCCCAAATCATTTCCGGTGCGTTAAAAAGTAAATAAGGGCTGGTTAACAGGTTTTTTACACTTTCGGAGTTTGCATCATCCGGGTTGCCCCATTCCATTGCAGGGTTGTTTATAAAAACAGAGCTGTTTTTCTCAAAATCTTTTGTTTTGTGGTTAGACTTAGTTTCTGCGAAAGCATTTAAAGAAACAGTTACAATTAATAAAGTACTTAAGGTTTTTAATGTATTCATGGCGTTTGATTTTATAATTATTTTTATTTGTTGATCAAATGTATACTGATACCATTAGGCCGACAATGAGTAATAGGCCGGCAACCTTAATAACTCGGTAAACGATGGATTTTTTTCGGTAAAGGGTTGTGTAATTTTTGCCCGAAAACTCAATATGTTCGATCTTCGACAACATTAAAGGCGTACGGCTAAATAGCAAACCTTTCGAAACAAAATCGGAATTCGATATTTTTAAAAACCTTTCTTTGTGATTCTTATAATGACGTTAAATATTTATTTTGCTGTATATTCATATCAAACTTAAAGCAAGGTCAATGAAAAATTTATTTAAAGCAGTCGCCTTTTTTGGATTATTGTTATCAGCTTCTGTATCTAACGCCCAAAATCAGCTGGTTAAATTGTGGGAAACAGATTCGGTCTTTAAGGTGCCTGAAAGCGTTTTATATCATAGTAAATCTAAAACATTGTATGTTTCAAACATCGACGGTGAACCGGGTAAAAAAGATCAAAAAGGTTCAATATCTAAAATGAGCGCAGATGGAAAAGTGATTGACAATAAATGGGTAACGGATATAAGCGCACCTACAGGAATGTGTATTTTTGAAAATACACTTTATGCCGCTGATGTGAATGAAGTGGTGGCTATTGATCTAAAAACCGGTAAAGTAAAACAGAAATTTCCGGTTAAAGACGCCGGTTTTTTAAATGATATTACAATTAATAAAAAAGGAATTATTTATGTTTCAGACTCAAGAACTGGTATCATACACCAAATTGATAACGGCGTTGTCAGTGTTTTTCTAGAAAAGCAAGATGGTATTAATGGGCTTCTTTCTATTGATGATGACTTATATATTTTACTTAAAGGTTCTTTATGGAA
>JACMND010000035.1 GCA_014378705.1 Pedobacter sp.
AGGTGTATGCACCCTTGCCGGCGAGATGCTATTGCTACGGATACCGTCTGCTATAAAATCACGGGCAACTGACATGCTCATCGCATAAATTGCACCTTTACTCATTGAATAAGCAAAGCGGTCTGCAATCCCGACCACAGAAGCAATAGAAGCCATGTTTAAAACTGCTCCACCTCCAGCTTTTTTCATCAAAGGAATAGCTGCGTATAAACAATTATAAGCCCCTTTCACATTTACTTGGTAAACCCTTTCAAAGTCTGTTTCTGCTGTTTTTTCTAGGTTACCGATATGAGCAATTCCTGCATTATTTACCAAAATATCCACCTTATCCATCCTGCTAAACGTAGCTAAAACTTGCTCTTGATTACTCACATCGCATAAAAATGAATGAGCTTCCCCAAAAGCTTGAATTTCATCTACTACTTGTTTTGCAGATTGCTCATTTAACTCTAAAATATAAACTTTTGCGCCTTGTTTGGCAAATAAAAGTGATATTTCTTTACCGATACCACTACCGCCACCGGTTATTACTGCTGATTTCCCTTTTAAACTAAACACCTGCTTCTTTTTATTTGGATTTAAAATTCGATTATAAACTAACTCCCCTTTTCCACGGAATAAAGTCGTCCTGGTTTAAAGCAACCGCTTTGGGGATAACTTCTCCACTTGCAACTTTGATACATAGTTCCAAAATCTCCTCTCCCATTTCCGGGATAGATTTTTCGCCTCGGATAATTGCACCGGTATCAATGTCGATGATATCTGCCATTTTAGTTGCGAGCACTGTATTTGTAGCCACTTTAATTACTGGACAAACCGGATTTCCGGTCGGTGTGCCTAAACCAGTAGTAAATAAGATTAAGTTAGCACCACTTGCCGCTTTTCCGGTTGTTGCTTCTACATCATTTCCGGGCGTACAAACTAAATTTAAACCGGGTTTTACTGCCTGTTCTGTATAATCTAAAACATCAACCACCGGAGAAGTTCCTCCTTTTTTTGCTGCTCCTGTACTTTTAATAGCATCTGTAATTAATCCATCCTTAATATTACCGGGCGAAGGGTTCATAAAGAAGCCAGAACCAACTGCATGTGCCTGTGCATCATAGGTACTCATTAAATAAATAAACTTTCTGGCAATTTCTTCATTCTCGCACCGGTCTATCATATTTTGTTCGGCTTTACATAATTCCGGAAACTCTGCTAACAATACTTTGCCTACTAAAACTACCAACAAATCGGCTGTATATCCTACAGCCGGATTGGCAGAAATCCCGCTAAAACCATCCCTACCTCCACATTTTACACCAATTGTTAATTTTGATAATGGTGCTGGTTTACGTTCTATTTTGTTGATTTCTACTAAACCTTGAATAGTTTGCTTTATCGCACCTTTAATAAGCGCATCCTCACTTTGCGTTTTTTACTGTTCAAAAATTAGTACTGGTTTATCAAAGCTTGGATGATATTTCTTAATATCTGCTAAGAAATTGCCAACTTGTAAATGCTGGCATCCCAAACTTAAAAGCGTTACACCAGCAACATTCGGGTGATTTGCATAGGAAGCCAATAGCTTGCCCAACATCTCAGAATCTTGCCTTATGCCACCGCAGCCACCTTGATGATTCAAAAATTTAATCCCATCAACATTTTTGAAAAAACGATTTTGCTTTGTTTCTTCCGAAGGCGAAAGATCAACTTCATCAATAGACCTTCACCTTCCGTCTTTTAAATTACCAATTAAGTGTTCCGAAAAAAGCTTGTATTTGTCGGTAACGGCGTAGCCAAAGGTTTGGTGCAAAGCTTCCTTTATCACATCCATATTTCTGTTTTCACAAAATACAGTTGGAATAAAAAGCCAGTAATTAGCCGTTCCTACGTTTCCGTCATTTCTGTGATACCCGTTAAATGTGCGACCAATAAATTTAGAAACATCTGGCTGATGCCATTGATAATCTACTTTTCTGTAACCATAAGGTTCTGCGGCATGTCTGGTATTTTCAGTGGTCATCCGTTCACCGCTTTTAACAGCATGCTGAACTTTCCCTGCCAAAACTCCATACATAATGATCTTGTCGCCCGCTTGCATATCGTTTATAAAAACTTTATGCTTTGCAGGAACAGTATCTTTAATAATGATAGAAGAACCTTCAAACTTGATATCCATGCCAGAGGTTAATTCTTGCAATGCTACCAGCACATTATCTTTGCTATCTAACTGTAGAATTAAATTTGCGGTCATTTTATTTGTTGCTTTTAAATTCAAAAATACTGTCCATTAAAACCCATTTCTCTTTAGGCTTAGAACCGGGTATTTTAACCTGATAATCCCACATCAGCTTTTCCCACTCCTGCACTTTATGTTATCCTTATCCATTTTGCCTTTTTCCTCAAATGAAAATTCATCGGTAGTTTCCATTACCATACAAAGGCGATTGTAAAATCCAAATATTTCCATTTTTACAATACCAGAGTCTTCAATACTTTTTAAAACCTCTGACCACACTTTCTGATGCCAAGCTTCGTACTCGTGTATTAAAGCTAAATCTTCCTTTAAATCAAGGGCTAAAATATATTTCTTCATCTTAATACTTTTACAACTTTATGCCCTTTAAAAGCAAACAAGAAAATTACTACAAAACAAGCTAGCGGCACAACGTAACCAATTTGTATATTGTGGTTTACATCAGCTATATAGCCAAATAGCGGTGGTAAAAATGCCCCACCTACGATAGACATAATAATTAAGCTACTGCCAAATTTGGTATCGCCACCCAAATCTTGTATTCCCAAAGAGAAAATAGTTGGAAACATGATAGACATAAAAAACGCAATACCTATTACAGAATAAATAGCCGCCATCCCTGAAGTAAGCATGGCTAATACAGAAAGAACTATACATATTACGCTGTAGATTACCAATAATTTTACCGGGGTAATATATTTCATAAAGAAAGTACCTACAAACCTCCCGATCATAAAAGCCATGCCTACCCCAAAACCGGCATAAGTTGCAGCTCTCATTTCGCTAATTCCAGCTGCTTCAGTTGCATAAAGGATAAAGAAACTAAATACACAAACCTGGGCTCCTACATAAAAGAACTGGGCAGCTACCGCCCAGCTTAAATGACGGTGTTTAAAAGCATGAAAAACGTGTGCACCGGATGCGGTTCCTTCCCCATCTTTAATCTCAGGCAATTTCATAAAGTAGAAAATTACTGCGATTACCAAAATTACAGTTCCTAAAATAAAATAGGGCGTTTTAACACTTGCCGCTTCAGAAGCTAAGGCTATTTCTCGGGCAGATGCTGTCATGGCGCTTAAAGCCTCATCAGAAGCCCCTTCGGTAAGTATAATCTTTGCACCAATAATTGGAGCTAAAGTGGCCGCTAAGCCATTAAAAGACTGAGCCAAATTTAAACGCTGCACTGCTTTTTCTGGCGGACCTAATAAAGATGCATAAGGATTAGCAGCCGTTTCTAAAATGGTTAATCCACAAGCAATAACGAACAACGAAAGCAAGAAAAAGGCATACAACTGTGTGTTTGCTGATGGTATAAAAAAATAACAGCCGACTGCGAAAAAGGCTAATCCTATTAATATACCAGCTTTATAGCCATATTTCTTCATAATCGCTCCAGCTGGCAGTGCCATTACAAAATATGCGATGAAAACCGCAGAATCTACCAAAGATGCTTGCAGCGTTGATAAACTAAATGCTCTTTTCAAATGTGGAATTAAAATTGGATCTAAATTATGTACAAAACCCCACATAAAAAACAGCGAGGTAATCATAATAAATGCGAAATTGGTGGAAGTCTTGTTATCGTTCATTTGGTTAGGAATAATTGAATACCAAAGAAAATAAACAATTTTATACAAAACAAAAATTTTATATTATGGAATATTTTACGGAGTTTTAACATTTATAAAAACGAATAAATTATGTTTTTAGAGTGAATGCTGTAACATTCTCCAAATCGTATTAATTGGTATTTAATTATGATTCAAGTTATTCACAGAGCAGTTGATATTATAGAATACTTTACCGAGGACATTAGCAAGCCAAAATTAATGGGAATATCCTCGTGTATAAAAGCTTTTAAAACATCTGGATCCCCATCTTTATCTAAATCAATATAAGTGACATCTGTTGTTGGGGTTATTTTCCAAGTCAAAGTTGGATGTTCTTATTCCAATATTCTGGCTTTTTTGTTCTTGTGCTTCTGCCGTATTTAATAGCAAAATTATTACTCCTCCTAAACTTAATATGGATTTTAACAATTTCATTGTCGGCTTTTCAACGCTCATTAATTTATTATTTCTCAGCACTTGATCTTTTAATATAGACAGACTAAAACTCCTTTTTTATTTCTGAAAAATTTGATATTCCATTTTCATTCACTGTAGCCAATTTAAATTCATATTGCTTATTTACTTCCAAACCAACTAATTGAAATTGGTTTATTTGGGCTGCAGTTATATGGATTTTCTTCCAATCTATGTCGCCTATTCTTCTGTAATTAAGTACATATCCTAACGCTTTTTTTTTAGGTTCAAATAAAATTATCCCTTGGCTTCCTTTATGTATAATTCCTTCAAGTTTTGGTGATTGCGGAAGTAATCCCCCATCAGGTATAACAGTAAATTCTTGCGACCATACACTTTCATTAGAATTGTGCACAAACCTTTTCATTTGAAAATAATACGTTTTTCCATTCTCAAGATTGGGAACAAACAACACCCCTTTTGTAGTGCTTTTGATTGAGTTACCTTGTTTGTAGTTACCACTAACGGTTGTGTATCTTACTTCAAAAAGATAGTCATCTTGCGAACCATCGTATCCTATGAAAACGCCGTTATCAGCTGGCTCAGTATATTTTATAACTGGTGGAAGAGGAGCATAATCTGTAGAAATATTTATTACCTGTGATGGCTCACTTTCCCCATTTGAATTAACAGCTACCACTTGTAACATATAATTTTGGTTAAAGTTGAGCCCTTTAACATCAATAAATGGGCTAACTGTTAAAGGAGTTTCAGATTTTAAATCTTGTTTACCATATTTTACTTTATAACCCTGAGCTAAAAGACTTTGCTCGAAAACCACCCTTATGCTTGCAGTGCCTTGCTTTAATTCATTCCCTTGTGTACGGGCAGCCACGCTGGTAATTAATTTGGGTGGGGTTGGTTTAGAGAAGAAGATGGTAGTGTCCGTTACAACGTAATTAAGCGGCGAAACCAATTCCATTACTAACTTTGCTGCGTTTGAAATTTCTGGAAGCGTCATTTGCTTGTTAACTACCATATCGCCGGGCTTAATTGTAGGCAGGTTTAAAAAATCAGCTGCTAAAAGCTGGTTCTTTTTATCTTGAATGCGCCACACTATCCTATAGCCATTCATAATGTAAGCAGGTAAATCCAATTTAACTCGTGGTGTTAAACTCAAAACCGCAGTTAATGTTTTGTTGTTAGTTTTAAGCAAATCAAGCTTAAAAGTTTTTACAGGTGAATGTTCTTTTTGAATAGCATACCATAAGTTTTTTCTTTGCCTAAAATCATTAACTACTCCCCACGGGCGACTTTCTGTATAGCCTTTTGTTCCTTTATAATCACTTCTATAATCGTTATATGTCCATAAAGATGTACCCATTAGATATGGTTTATAACGAATTGAATCAAGAAGACCTTTAAAATTGAAATTTGTATTTAAATCTTCACTGGTTTGTGATACGCCGTATTCTGAATAAAACAACAGCTTTTCTGGATGTAGTAGATGTATCTTGTCTATAGAGGGCTCTAGATTTGCACTATAACTATTAACTAAACCCAGCTCAGAATAGTCTATCATATCATCCTTCCGCCATGCCGTGTGTGAAACCGCAACTGCAAGGCGTGTGGGATCTAGCGACTTAGCTAGCTCGGTTGCATTTTTAATATACGCTAAAACCTGTGGATTTTCACCAATTTCATTCCCAACACTCCAACCAATAATCGACGGATGGTTATAGTTATTTTCAATTAATCTATCAAGCCAAGCTTTCGGGATGGGATTATTTGGATCAACTTTTGGCTCTGCACCCCATAAAGGCACTTCTGGAAAAACCATTATACCGCGTTCGTCCAAATAGTCGTACATTTCTTTTGGAAGCGGAGCGTGAGTTATACGAGTCATATTACAACCCAAGGCTTTCATATCGTCTATATCGGCCTTAATTCTCCATAACGGAAGTGTGCTTCCGGTTGTTCGATCTTCTGGCACTAGATTAAATCCCACTAAGCGAACAGATTCACCATTTAACTTAAACGTGTAATTTTTATTATCTACCTCAATTTTTCTTACCCCAAATCTATCCTTAAGCTCCTTCGATAGTTTCCCATTATCACTAATAATTGTAGTACAATCATATAAATATGGATCATCGAAATGCCATAAATGCACTTCTCTTTTATTGAGCTCAAATTTAACATTTACAGTCTTTTTGCTATTTGCGCTTACGTTGGTTTTAAACCTTATAGTTTTTTTAAGCAGTCCAGACCCTTTAATTTCGACAGAACCCTCTATTTCCTTGTTTTGGGTTCCGCTATTTTCTAAATAAACCTTTACATCAACATTAGCGGTTCTTTTTTGAAGATCAACCGTTGGTGTAATGTGCTGTAATGCGATACGAACATCATCATAAGCCAATAGGGTAACAGGTCTTCTAATACCTCCCCAATTCCACGTTGCACCTAAACGAAAAGTATTATCTGCACATACCATAATATTGTTTTCGCCATTTCGGTTTATCAAATCTGATACGTTAAACTGGAAGGGAAGAGATCCGATATTATTTGAGCCAAGAAGTTTACCGTTTAGCCAAACTTTGCTATAAAAATTTACTCCATCAAAATTTAGATAGATTTTTTTATTTTTCCATGATTGCGGTATGGTCACACTTTTTTGATACCAGACTTTTCCATTATAATGCGAATACTCGTTTCTTGTGTCCCAATTTCCCGGAACAGCTAAAGAATCCCATCCTACTATCAAATAATCTTTATCTGTCCAGCCCTCTCGTTCTCCAACATTATGAGGATCAATTTTGAACTTCCAAGAACCATTAATGGACAAGCTAGATTCCGTTTTATCTTGACCGCTTGCAAAAAAAAACAAACTTATAAAAGCTACAGTAAGGCTAACCTTTAAGAAAGTTAAACAAGGGAAATTTATCATTGGTCTTAAAACGATCATAGTTTTTTATTGGTTAATTAAAGTATGCCCTGCTAACTCATTTTCAAAAAAAATACTTCTCTTAATTATAATTGATAACTAAGTTTATTTTTGAAATAGGCAGAACAAACAAATCCAGACTTTTAAGTTAAAGTAATATGCATTAGATTTTTAAAAGTTATATCTGTAACTCAAAACTAAAACAAATACGTAAAAATATGTACCGTACCTATCAAAAGTATTTATTGGGAAGCTTCCCATAATTGGGAACGCTCCCAGTGTTAAATGTTTAGGCAACTATTCCCAATCATCTGTCCGAAAGGACGATACAGGATCGCCATTCAACCCAAACAAATCTCCAATTACAAATTCTTTAAAAGCATATCGAACTGCCACAGGTATTTTTACCATTGAAGAAGATATATCTACCCCGTTTTTAGTGATAAATGCTTTTGCAGGATAAAACTTTCGGTCGTCTCCCGCCACCTCAAAATTTCCTAACTGTTTATTATAGGAAGTCAGACCATTTGGCGCATTGCTGAAAGTTAATGACGCAACACTATCAACTATTTTTATATCCTTTAAAATAGGACTTCCAGACTGAATTCCTTTTATTCCGTAAGTATTTTCTAAAGCTAACAGAGCCAGACGCTGTGATTCAATTTTCTTATTTGCGGGATGAACATTAAACTCCTCACCAATATCCATAATACTTGCCATGGCAACATTTGGTAAAGCGCTTGACACTTTAAATTGTGCTTCAGGTAGATACGCAGAGTTAACCCCAACTTTTCCTGAATTATATGGCGCTATTTGTATGTAATAAAAAGGGAAATCTCCTATATTCCACATTCTTCGCCAATCCTGAACTAGACCTGAAAGTAATTTTTTATAGCCAACGGGGTCTTCCCTGTTTGACTCGCTCTGATACCAAATCACTCCTCGTATTCCATAACCTACCAAAGGACTAATCATCGCATTAAATAAAACAGTTGGCGTTTGTTGCGATAACTTTTCAACAGGTTTTTTTTCTGGTAATTTTACCCAATCAAAATTTTTAATACCCATCTCACTAATCCAAGTCTCAATTAACGTACCTCCCCAAGACGAATTAATCAAACCAACTGGAACGTTTAATTTTTTGTTTAACATCAACCCAAAATAGTAAGCTGTTGCGCTAAATTTTTAACACTTTCAGAATTACATTCAGTCCAAGTGCCCGTTAAATCATTTCGGGGAGTTAAACTTGTGTTTTTTTTAACCGTAAATAGATGTATTTGAGCATTATCCGAGAAAGCTATATCCTCAGAAGAATTTAAAATGGGTTGATTATCAAAGCCTTTCATAGGCATTTCCATATTTGACTGCCCAGAACATACAAACTTCACCTATTAAAACGTTATTTAATGTAATGGTTTTGCCGTCATTAATACTCACATTGTATGGGCCGCCTGCATTTGGTGTTGTTATTTTAATTTTCCAGTTCCCATCTTTTGAAGCAATTGTAGAATAGCTTTTCCTGTTCCAGGAAGTGGTTACCACTACTTTTGAATTATTAATTGTGCTACCCCAAATGCCACGTCGCTTTGCTACTGAAGCACCATGTTATCACTAAAAATTGCAGATAGCTTAATATCCGCATATGAAAAATAAACGGGGAAAAAAATCAAAAAAAATAGAATTTTAGATAAAATTGTTCTCTTCATGATACAGTTTTGTTTAAAATAAGTTATCAAATTAATGGTGTTAAAATTTTCGGAGAAATAGTTCATTCGCAACGGCAATATCTGTTACTAATAAATTAAAACACCTAAGCACTGTGTAGATTAGCATTTAAAATGCAATATGTCCAACGTTGTGCATAATGTGATCAAAAATGCTACTCGCCCAAATTTATCATCGCTTTTATTACTCCTGTTTTCGGATCAATCAAACTGGGAAATTTCATTTTCACTTCATCAAAATTTATACGATGGCTAATGTAAGTTTTCGGATTTACCAAACCCGCCTTCATAGACTGGATAACATGTTGAAAATCTTCCACAGTTGCGTTTCGGCTACTCATCAGCACAGCTTCACGTTTATGAAAATCAGGGTGACTAAAAGAAAACGATTCCTTCTGTAAGCCAATTAAAACATACCTTCCACCATTAGACAAATAATTTAATCCGTTATTTATTGCTTTCAAATTTCCTGTAGCATCAATAACTACTGTTGGCATATCCCCACCGGTAATTTCCGATAACCTTTCTATTACGTTTTCTGTAAACAGATTTAATGTGAACGCTACTTTGAGTTCTTTTTTACAAAACTGCAGGCGAATGTCATTTACATCTAAAGCAATTACTCTTGCGCCCGCAATTCTGGCAAATTCCATGGTTCCTAATCCAATAGGGCCAGCACCTACAACCAAAACAAATTCATCTTTTTGCACATTTGCTTGCTTGACCCCATGTGCGCCAATTGCTAAAGGTTCAACTAAAGCCAACTCATCATAAGTAAGTCCTTCCCCGTGAACCAGATATTCAGATGGAATTTGAACATATTCTGCCATTCCACCATCTACATGAACACCAAACACCTTTATAGCAGAACAACAGTTAGGCTTACCCTGCCTACAAGCAATACAACTTCCATCAGAAAAATAGGGAATAAAGGTTACAGCTTCGCCCTTCGCAAAACCTGGTGCGTTATCAAACTCAATCAGTTCTCCAGATAGCTCATGCCCTAAAATTCTGGGATATGTAAAAAATGGTTGCGTTCCACCGAATGCATGCAAATCTGTTCCGCAAATGCCTATTCTTTTTATCCGGATAATAGCGCTGTTTGGTTGAAGCTGGGGTTTAGTTGAATTTCCATACTCTAAATTTCCAGGTTGGGTGCATATTAGCGTTTTCATAAAATATTCTTACAAATTCAAAACAAGGTTGAAGCTTCCGCTTTATACTGAATAAACGATGTTTTTTAATTGATATTAAAAGGTTACTAGAAAAAGACGGGACTAAATTTGAAAGATAATAGTAATTATTTTAAACTCGATTTCATAACATCGAAAAATCTTCAACTAGTTTTGGTTAGCGGTCTTTTAAGTTTAATTTTTTTAATTACACAATTAAATATATCAAAGAAGCATTTGACAATAAACTCTGGCGATAGAATTTATCATTTTGGAATATCTTTTACTTCAGATTTTTTCTCTCCTATATAATAAATAGAATTTTAATTACGGTACTCCATTAAGCATTATATATGCGCAAAATCTTTCTGATATAATAGTGGGCTCTTACCCATTATGTTTTTAAAGCATTTATGGAAGCTTGCAAAGTTTTTAAATTCGCTTTCATAACATACTTGCTTAATATTTAGTCCATTATCGATTAATAATTTGCATGCTTGTCCAACTTTTATCTCTGTCAGAAATTGAGAATATGTCTTTTTTGTTCCCGCTTTAAAATAGCGACAAAACGAATGAGGACTAATTTTTGCCACTTCTGCAATTTCCTCTAGCTCAATCTTATTTCGAAAATTGGCAAATGAATAATTATAAATATCCTTAATGTGATCTTTATCCGAATCATCCAAATCCATAGCAAAAGCAATAGAAGAAAGTGTTTCTAGATTATCTGACTTGCTGATTTCAATTAAGGTTTTAATAAGATTCAGAATCCGGTATGCGCCTTCAGCCACTGAAGTATTCTCAATCAATTCCTCTATTTGCGCTTTATTAGCACCTAAAACTTTGATTCCTCTTCGGGATTTCTCTAATAACGCCTTTAAAGATTTATTCTCTGGCAAATTTAAAAAAGTATCTCCTGTAAAACCTTCTTCAAAATGTACAACATTTACGTTTGGATTTTCTCTTGATTCAGGATCAAAATAGCTCTTATCAAAACGCCAGTAATGAGATAAATTAGCGCCTACCAAAATGATGTCCCCACTTTCAAAAGGCATCATCCTGTTTCCAATAAACTGTACTCCGTTTCCTTTCTTAAAATGTATAAGTTCAACTTCGCGATGGTAATGCCAATTATTATTAATAACTGGAACTACATCATTACGCACACTTACTGAACTCGTGGACTCAATGGAATTTATTATCAATTGTGGCTTCATAATTAAATAGTTGATAATCGAATAATCCGAACCTTTGACATCAGTTATATCGTTATAAATTGGTCATGTTGGTTTTCTACAAATAATTATTATTTGATCACCTCAATTGGCAAAAACAAACCTTCTGTTTTTGCCAATTGATAAATTTCAAAAAATCTCTAAAAAATTAAAATTTCATAAACAGACGCAGGAATATTATTTGCTGGCTTTTTAAATTCTAATATTAATTGCTGAGTATTTATAGGCTCTTTAAATTTAATCTTATTAATGGTTTGGTAATTACCACTTTTTGAGTAGACCGTAGACTCAACGTTTTTTATACTATAATCCCTGACACAAAAAGGTAAAACATCTTCCGGATGTCCGTATAAAGAAGATTCTAATGGATGATCATGATCAGTATCGAACATTAGTACAATTTCGTTTATCATCACAGACTTTTCCCACTTCATCTCTAAAGTTGGGGAATCATCATTTATAGCTCCAACCCATGCATTTGGCTCGTTGTAAGGGCGTAAATAACCATTATTTATGTTGTTCACGTCAAAACATGAAATCGCAGGACTAATTTTAAAAGCCGCATTTTGACTCTTTGGTCTACGGTAAGGGGTCCAAAACTCGAAGGCATCCACACCTATATCTGTTGGTGGATCTTGATGGCCAAAGTTTGAAACCGCTGCATTTGTCTTATTGAAAACCGATGTGATTCCAGAAACTTTTGTTTCACTACACTTTACCGAAAGGTCTGGATTTTTCATAAAACAAAGGAAAACGTATTGATCGCTATCTAATACTGCTGTTAACGAGATAGAAATTTCCCTTTCACCTTTATTCAAGAAAATCGTTTTTTCTTCAAGCGTAATGTCAGGGGTATGATTTTGCTGTTTACTGCTGGTTCTGAACTCAAAATTAAGCGTAGTATCGTTGGATGCTTTAACTAAAAAATCTAATGTATATCGTTCGCCCTTTTTAAACGGTAACATTTGAGCCATAGAGAATTCCAAGGTAGTCCACTCGCCATCTGCGGGTAATTCTACTAAGGATAAGGAAGAAGAAGATTGTAACGTTGCGGTGTTTATAAGGTTTTTAGAGTCTTTCAATGGAATAAAGGGTATGCTTTGCCCCATTTTATTTAACTCCCGCTGTAGAGTTTTAAGATTTTCACCATTTGAAAAATCTCGGGGTTTTAAACTCATTTTTTTTGCTAATGCCGCAGCAACTCCTACCGCTTGGCCACCCATCGCACAAGTTGCCATGACTCTTGTAGAGCTGAACGCAACATGAGATACGCTGATGATTCTACCTGTGAGAAATAAATTGCTTACATCCTTACTGTAGAAACATCTGTAAGGTATTTGATAAACACCTTTTGAGTGCCATTGGGTACAACCGCTTTTATCGCTGAAAACACCGTCTGCAGGATGTAAATCCATTGCCCAGCCTCCAAAAGCAACCGCATCTTCGTGTTGTCTTTGCTCAACAATATCTTGCTGAACCATCATATAGTCTCCCTCAAACCTCCGACTTTCTCGTTTTCCAGGGATTGTACCTACCCATTCCAATGTTAAATTATCGGATTCCGGAAATTTACCACTATTTTTTACGTAATCCCAAAGTCCATAGATTACTTTCCAAAGTTCAAACTTAATATCTTCTGACTCATGTATGGTATCCATCCTACCTCCATACTCTACCCACCATAGTCTACAACCGTGTTCCTGCAATTTATAATTTCGGATTCTTGGCAAGGAGCCAACATCTTTTTTTGCATATGCTGGTGCAACATATTTTACTGGTGTTCCCGTATCTTTGGTATAGAAGTAGATAGAATGCCCTAACAGTTCTCCGTAATCCTTTACATCTGGCGCAAAACCTTCGGAAAATTCTGCTTTAGTTTCTGCCCCCATCCGGAATGATGCTCCAGCTAAAAATGCAAGCACACCATCTCCTGAAGCATCACAAAATAAACTTCCGTTTAAAGTATACATAGTGGAGTTTTGACTGCAAAAAGCCTTTATGGAACCAATGCTTTCCTCATCTTTTTTGTTTACTTCGTAAGCTGCGGTATTTAAAAGCAAAGTGATATTTGCTTCGAGATATATTTTTTCAAGTAATATGGTATCGAATATTAGTGGGTTTCCCTCTTTATTACGGTATAAATTTTCAACCAGCAATTCGTCAATAATTCCACCTTCTCTTGCCCATCGATTATTATTCCCCATGTGAGAAGTTGCGCCCAAAATCCATAGGCGTACTTCACTCGATGCGTTTCCGCCTAGAACGGGACGGTCTTGTAGTAGCACAACCTTAATTCCTGATCTGGCAGCCGATATAGCGGCACAAACCCCAGAAAGTCCCCCTCCCACAATCACCAAGTCTGTATTTAGCGCTACCGAATTCAGTGCTCTAACTTCACTAAAAGTTTCTTTTAACATAAAAATAAAGGCAAATTATAATCTGAAGCTTATTCTACAAAAATATAATCTAATTTGGCATGTAAGAAGCAGAGTAAGATAGATTTTCTATGGGAACGCTCCCAATGAATGGGAATGCTCCCAAAGAAGTGTTTTTTTTTAAAGAAACTTGTACCATTATAAACATGTATAAGCTTAGCATCGTTAAGAGCGCAATAAAAGCTACTTTTTTTAATCAGTTAACGTTTTGAATTATGTTATTAACTATACATATGGATTCCCTATAAACTTAGATTACTGGGAATATTCCCAGTAATTGTTATATTAGATGACCAATTACAAATTATGAAGAAACATCAAACCACGATCCTAGATATCGCCAAAGAGTTAAACATATCGAAATCCACAGTATCCAGAGCGTTAACGAACCATCCGAATATAAATACCGAAACAAAAAAGAAAGTTATTGAGCTTGCTGAAAAGATGGATTATCAGCGAAACATGTTGGCAATTAGCCTGATTAATAGTAAAAGTTACACCATTGGAATAATAGTACCTGAATTTATTAGTTCTTTTTTTCCTAAGGTCATTGTTGCTGCCCAAGCGGAGGCATTAAAAGCCGGTTATAAAATTATCATTAGCCAGTCTAATGAATCTTATGAGACCGAGGTAAATAATTCTAAAGTAATGTTGGCAAACCAAGTTGATGGCTTATTGGTTTCTATAACTAAAGAGACTAGAAATTACGACCATCTTAAAATATTTCAAAGAAAAGGTATTCCGATTGTTTTTTTTAATAGAATCTGCGAAGAAATGATTGTTCCGAAGGTAATTGTTGATGATTATGACGGCGCTTTTAATTTGGTAGAACACCTTTTGAAAATTGGAAAAAAAAGAATAGCACATTTAGCAGGCCCCGACACCTTATCTATTAGCAAGGGAAGATTAAACGGATACTTGGATGCGCTTAAGAAACACAATATTCTTGTAGACGACGAACTAATTATACCTTATGATTTAAGCCTTAGAAAAGTAAAAATTTATGTCAAACATCTTCTAGGACTTGATAATCCTCCTGATGCGATTTTTGCTGTTAATGACCCTACCGCGATAGAAGTTGTTCAGACAGTAAAAAAGATGGGTCTTCGGATTCCCGAGGACGTAGCGATTGCGGGATTTAGCGATGATTATGCATCGTCACTTATGGAGCCCAAATTAACAACAGTTGCACAACCTGTAGACGAAATTGGAAAACTTGCAACTAAAATGCTGATTGACCAAATAAATAGAGAAGTTGGAGATTGGAAAGCGGTTACAAAAATATTAAAAACTAATCTAATAATTAGAGAGTCAACTTATAATCCCACACCGTTTATTCATGAGTAGTTAACATATCCAAGTATTTTGTCAAAAGTTCCCCTGCGTATAACAAATTTCTGTCAAAGGATAACTTCGTTTCCCTTAGCCTTTGACAAACCGACTAACAAACTTTTAGTCTAGGATTTACTGTAGTTTTATGTTGCATTTGCGCAAGGTAGTGCCTATTTCTTTAAGGGTGACAGTTTTTGCACCCCTCCAAACCTTAGAATTAACCATGCTAAAGGATGTAGAAAAGCCATAATTAAAAACCATTGTGCATAACCTTGACCCCTAACCAAATCCAGCAACGGATCGAAAACAAAATGAAAACCTTGGTCTAAAAAACCTCCTGTACCTTTAGTTCCTGGAGTAACCATTGCCGCAACAATCATATTCATGATAATTCCGCCAACAGTACTACCGGCTGCGACTACACTAAAAACGGTACCCAATGAATGCTTAGGAACAACGTCTACCACCAAAGAACTTATGTTTGTTAACCATGCCAAAGATGCCAACACCGCACAAAATGTTAAAACCAGTGAAAAATTTAAACCTGTAACCTCAGCAATAAATGGAGACAAAGGCATTATACAAGCGCAGCATAACATTACCCACATTCTACTATTTGCCGGGGCAACCCCGAGTTTTATTATTGCCCCGGAAAGTAACCCTCCAAGTAAGCTTCCTACACCCGCAGCTGCGTAAATAAGCCAAGTTATTTTCAATTCTTCTTGGTTTAGCCCCCTATCCGCACTTAAGTATTTTGGAAACCAAAACTGATAGAAATACCAGACTGGATCAGTAATTAGACGCCCAATTAATAACAACCATGTCCCTTTAAAAAGCAATACTGTTTTCCATGACCATACTTTTTTACTTTCGATATTATCTGGGCTTTCAATAGCATCAGCTTCTTGAATCATTTTTAGCTCTGAAGTAGTAATGAGCTTACTCCTTTCTGGCTTACGATAAGTAAATAACCAAGGGATTAACCATAGTAAACCTGCAATCCCGGTAATAATAAATGCAAGACGCCAGCCAGTGCCATGACCCAAAGCATTCGCTATTATGGGCATAGTTTCAGAGTAAGTGTGTGTAGCAAGCGGAATTACAATATAGGGCGCCATTGTAGCACCTATTGTAGCTCCCATTGTATACAGACCAATAGCAACCCCTCTTTCTTTTGCAGGAAACCATTCAGAAACTGCCTTGCTGGCCGCTGGCCAAATACCTGCCTCGCCCAAGCCCAACAAAAATCTATAAGCACTTAATGATGTCACCCCTCTTGAAGCCGCAGTAAGCATATTTGCTACCGACCACCATGCAACAAATACCACCATCGCCGTTCGAGTTCCTACCTTATCAGCAATTCGTCCAGAAATCAGATAGGCTATAGTATAAGCGACCAAAAATATGTTGATTACGTTAGCGTAGTCATTATCATCCATATTTAGATCTGCTTGTATGGTAGGCGCCAAGGCCGACAGCGTTTGTCTGTCAATATAATTCAAAATAGCAGCTAAAAAAAGTAGTACAACTATCCACCACCTCATCCCTTTAATTTTCATATTTGATCGTATTTTAGTTATTGTACCTGTATCGTATTACACTCTAATTCAAATTTGCTTTCAATAATAAATCGTATCCTAAGAAAATAATATCAGATACGTAGACATTTTACGTCTTCTGATTTTAATGGATTATTTGCTATTAAGTTCTTTCACAGAAAAACTAAACGGCTTAGTAGAGCGTTTAACAAATAATCCATTTTGGATTTTATTTAAAACAATTATTTTTATCATGTTTAGGTTGGCGTTCAAATTTAAGAAACAAGTCATAAAAAGAATTCACACCTCCCCAGTTTACTAGTTGGGAACCCTCCCATTTATAGGGAACATTCCCAATGATATGGTTTTGAAATAAAGCGAATGAAAAAACATACAAATGTAAGGATACAAGGGCTTTGTAAAAAACGTGTTTGACGGATTAGTAGCTTCCCTCAATTACATTATTATCTTGAAATATGCATTACAATCAACAAGGATGTATTCGGGTTCAAAAGCCATATAAAGTACTTCATTAAAACTCTTTCTTGCTGGCAAGATTAAACTGGAACTGTTAATTATCTAAGTTAACACTTTGAATTTCCACCTAAAAACCTTAGTCTTATTAAAAGTAATAACAGCTAAATGAAATTGATACCGCGGTGACTTAAGTGATGAGTAAGAAAACAGAATCATTGATTGCAGTAAACAGAGATAGGTTTTTGACAAAAATACGATTCACTTTTGGGATAAATTTAATCTCTTATTCATATTTATTATTGGAAATTTAATAAATTTCTATACTAGAGATCAAAATTGAAACTTTCTAAACCTATGTTGACCTCTTCTCTTATTGAAAACTAAATTTTTGTGCCATTTTAATATTCTTTTCGGTAAAATCTAATAAAACTAACCGGAAGTCTTAACTTTATACCACATCATTTGAATTCAAATTATTGCAACTGAAAAGGGAGTAATTCGGGAGTTTTTTAAAATACTTCTCATAAAACCTTAGTTTAAAGCAAAATATAAGACAAGTTCGAGTCCCGTCCATTCCGATAAAGAATTTTGCCATTTATTTCGCAAACCTTTCATTTTAAAAAAAGGGAAAAGCATTCTACTTAAACAAATGAAAAAGTCTCGATTAACGAACTTTAAATCGAGACTTCTGCATTTTAAAACCTTGACAACTTTCTTTTCAATTCGCCCATATCACTACTGACTTTAATATCAAGAATTTTAGCATAATGCTGAGTAGTTTTTAAATTCGTATGTCCGAGCATTTTAGACACTGTTTCAATCGGCACTCCGTTACTTAATGTTACCGTTGTAGCAAAAGTATGTCTGGCTATGTGAAAGGTTAGTATCTTTGTTATGCAACAAACGTCTGCAATCTCTTTGAGATAAGAATTCATTTTTTGATTACTTAAAACCGGAAGCAAGGTGCCGTCAATTTCACAGCTAGGATAATTTTGATACCTATCCAAAATTTCAGTTGCAATTTCTAACAAAGATATCCTGCTAGCGGTAAGTGTTTTCTTTCTCGCCGTAAAAATCTATGAGTCACCGTCAACTCCAGTTCCAATTTCCGACCGTTTTAGCTTTTTTACATCAGCGTAAGCCAAACCTGTGTAGCAA
>JACMND010000002.1 GCA_014378705.1 Pedobacter sp.
ATACTATTAATCGTATCCAGTTATTATCCGTGAAGCTGGCTTCCTCTCAACATAAATCGCCGTTTTCTTTTAGTACATAAATCTCAACTTCATTTCTAATTAACCGGCGTATATTATTTGCCTCTGACTTACCTTAAGCTTATAATAAAATTTCTTTTAGACCGGAGATTTTCATTTCTACAATAAAATTGTTCCTAACTTTTACCTTAAATACATTTTTATTAATTGCCTTAAATATTAATTTGATTTTCAACTATAATTTTACCGATAAAAAAGTCCAAAAAGGGTGCATTCAAAGACTTTCGGTCTGCTAATTTTATTGGGAAACAACAAAAGGAAAGTATAATAATTTGCCATAATAAATTTGCCATTCTCAATAAAGTTTACAACAACTTGTAATTAAACCTGTTTAAATGGAAGAATTATTTAATAATTAGAAGATGACAGAATCAATTAATCCAACGACTGGAAAGCCTAATAAATCTTATTCATCTCATACCAAAATTGAAATAGATGACAAAGTTGATCAAACTTATAACGCATGGGATTCATGGAGACAAACTTCTTTTGCAGAGCGTTCTGTGATGATGCGAAATGCAGGTAGAGCTTTAAGAAACAGGAAAGATGAACTGGCTAACCTTATGGCAATAGAAATGGGAAAGCCATTAAAAGGCGGGGTCGCTGAAATTGAAAAATGCGCCGATGCTTGTAGTTTTTATGCTGATAATGCAAAGAGATTTTTACGTGATGAGCCTGTAAAAACAGATGCGGGTAAAAGCTACATAAGCTATCAGCCGCTCGGTGTAATATTAGCGGTAATGCCCTGGAACTTTCCATTTTGGCAAGTTTTCAGGTTTCTTGCTCCGTGCTTGATGGCCGGTAATTGTGGAATTTTAAAACACGCTTCAAACGTGCCGGGATGTGCGTTGGCGATTGAAGACATCATTAAAAAAGCAGGCTTCCCTCCTTTTGTATTTCAAACGCTTTTAATTGACAGTAAATCGGTAAATGCGGTAATTGAAAACTCTAAAATTTCTGCGGTTACATTAACCGGAAGTGTAGAAGCTGGAAAAAAAATTGCCGAAAAAGCCGGTTCAGTTTTAAAGAAGACAGTTTTGGAACTTGGCGGAAGCGATGCTTATATTGTTTTAGAAGATGCTGACCTTGACCTTGCTGCTGAAACCTGTGTTAATAGTAGGCTTATTAATAGTGGTCAAAGCTGTATCGCAGCAAAAAGGTTTATCGTTATGGAGAAGGTTGGAAAGAAATTTATAGAGCTTTTTAAGGATAAGATGTCGGCTAAAGTTGTGGGAGATCCGCTAAACGACAAAACCGATGTTGGTCCTTTAGCCCGGCTTGACTTAAGAGATGAGTTACACAAACAAGTTGAGGGCAGTATCCAGAAGGGTGCAATTTGTATACTTGGTGGTAAAATTGAGCCTGGCACACATGCTTTTTATCCGCCTACAATATTAACAAATGTTAAAAAAGGAATGCCAGCTTATGATGAAGAGCTTTTTGGTCCTGTAGCAAGCATTATTTTAGCCATGAATGAAAATGAAGCTATCAACATTGCCAATGATACTGTTTTTGGATTAGGCGCCGCAATATTTTCCAGAGATATTGTTAAGGCTGAAGAAATTGCGGCTAAAAGATTACAGGCCGGCTCCTGTTTCGTAAATTCACTTGTTAAATCAGATCCGCGTTTACCTTTCGGCGGGATAAAAAATTCTGGTTACGGAAGAGAGTTGGCTGCTTTTGGTATCAGGGAATTTGTAAATATTAAAACAGTTTATGTTAAATAGACCGCAGTACTGATTCTATTATCCATCCCAAAAAAACAGAAACAGAAAAACTCATTAAAGTGCCAATTAATACATACTCCGTTTTTTTTTGGGTATTTGCTTCTTTATCATTATACCTTAAAATAGATTTTGCAGCAATCAATAAACCCACCGCTGTATATTGGCCTATTAGTATAAAAGTTAAAATTAGAAAGCGTTCAAAAAATCCAATCCACATTCCTGCTTGAGCCAACCCTTCTGCATTCACACCTGCTTCGTCCCGCCATTTTTTGGTTGCCAATCCTACCAAAATACCCATTGGCCAGGTAATGAAAATGTAGGCAGCCATAACAGCAAGAAACCGAACATTGCTATATACTTCATTTAGTAGTTTACCAGCCTCCTGCAATTTATCAAATAAAATAATCCATAAAACGATTATCGCCAGCAGGTGTAAAACCTGGTCAATTAAAAAATATAGTACCCTGGCCGGGCGGTAAGATTTCCAAATATCAATCAATAAATGTGTTACAAAAATAAATACCGCCAACCACCATTGGCTCCATAAGCCCACTAAAATATAAGCCACAATAGCGGTTATGCCAACGTGAAAATACAATGGCAACGATAACCATTTTTTGTTTTTACGGTCTTTTATCCACGAACCTGGTTGAATCACAAAATCGGTTAATAAATGAGCTATTACTAGTTTTATGAGTACGCTTACTTCTTCCTGTACGATCATCAAAGCTATATTAAGGTTGAAATATAGTGAATCGCTTTTTCAATTTCTTTCCACTTAGAAAGCTTTATCCTGTTATTAATTGCAGATTGAACTATCTGTAGTTTATCTGCCATCTGCTGCTGGGTTCTATTTTCAAGCACCAAAAAAATCACTTCAGCCTGATTGCGTGTCCAGCCAGTAATGATAACATCCATTAATCTGCAAATGATATACAACTGTTCATTTAATTTTTCATCAGACGTAACTATCTTTATTAACTCATCTTGTTCCAAATTATCAAATATTCTACCTGAAATATGAAACGCTTCACCATCCGAATCTAAAACACTTTTACCTCTATATGCGATCTGGCCAACGCCGATTGACATTCTAGCATCAAGCATAACTTTCTCTGAAATTTTAAACATTTTAAACCAGCATCTTATCTGTATACAACGCTTTAAAGCTTCTGGCGCCATATCAAATAATAATTGAAAACTATCTCCTCTAAATATCTGAGCTTGTTTTATTCCAACCCACGAGGCGAATAAATCCCTGCTCGACTCAATCAATTTTTTCCTTTTCCCTTCCGTAACCCTGGTAAAACCAATTATATCGCCCGTAATCACAAAAGAATTTTTCATATATAAAATTATCTATTAAAAATTAGATAATCAAGTATTATCTATCTTGTAATAGATAATTAACTATTATCTATCTCAGAGTAGATAACGTGTTTGTAAAATGTATTTCTGATGAAGCAGAAAAAAAGGTAATTATTGATGTTAAAACTATTGAATTATATTAGGCGTAAATAAATAAAAAATAAGATGAACACATATTATAACCCTGAGGATCTGAAGAAATTTGGTAATATCAGCGAATATCAGCCTGAACTGGCTAAAAAATTTTTCGATTACTATGGCGAAGTTTTTAAAGATGGAGCATTAACCGCCCGCGAAAAATCATTAATTGCCTTGGCTGTTGCACATACGGTACAATGCCCCTATTGCATTGATGCATACTCAACAGATTGCCTTGAAAAAGGATCAAACGAAGAGCAAATGATGGAAGCACTTCACGTGGCTGCTGCCATACGTGGCGGATCTTCATTAGTTCATGGTGTACAAATGATGAATAAAGTAAAAGAACTTTCCATGTAAGTTTGGGTTATTCAGCTACTATTAACATTTAAAAAAATACTTCGTGAAAAGTCTTCAGGCATCGCACAATCAACTTTCAGACACTTTTATACAACTAAGGGTATTGAATTCGGCTGACGAAAGTATTGCGGCTTTACCAAAGTTTCATAAAAAATTAGAATCTGCAGGATTACTTCCCTTTAAACCCGCTACACTTGATACATTACAGATTAACGTGGGCAAAATGTGTAACCAAACCTGTAAACATTGTCATGTAGATGCCGGGCCGGATCGAAAAGAAATAATGACCAGGTATACAATGCAACAGTGCCTTGATGCATTGGCAAAAAGTAATATATCTACGGTTGATCTTACAGGAGGGGCACCAGAAATGAACCCTGATTTTGAATGGTTTGTAGAGGAGATCAGAAAATTAGGTCGTAAAGTAATTGTACGGTGTAACCTAACCATTATTGTAGCAAATAAGAGATACAATAACTTACCGAAATTTTTCAAAAAAAATCAGGTTGAGGTAGTTTCATCACTGCCTTACTACACATCCCACAAAACAGATAGCCAACGTGGCGACGGTGTTTTTGATGATTCAATAACGGCTTTAAAAATGTTAAATGAAGTTGGTTATGGGATACAAGGAAGTGGTTTAACACTTAATTTAGTTTATAATCCTTCAGGTGCTTTCTTCCCTCCTCCTCAGGAAGGGCTACAAACTGAGTTTAAACATCAGCTATTGGAAAGGTTTGGAATTGTGTTTAATGAGTTATTCGCCATAACAAATTTACCAATAAGCAGATTTCTTGATTATTTAATGGTAAGCGGAAATTATGATTCATACATGGAAAAATTGGTAAATACATTTAACCCGGTGGCTGCGCAAAATGTAATGTGTAAAAGCATGATCTCTGTAGGGTGGGATGGGTATTTGTACGATTGCGATTTTAATCAAATGCTGGATCTAAAAATTAATAAACCCAACTCAAATCACATAGCCGATTTTAATATTCAGCAGCTCATAAATCGTAACATTATCATCAACCAGCATTGCTTTGGATGTACGGCAGGAGCCGGTTCGAGCTGCGGAGGTGAAATAGCATGATGGATAAAGTGCTGATCATTTTCATTAAAAATCCAATATCAGGAAAGGTTAAAACCAGGTTGGCAAAAGATATCGGTGATGAAAATGCGCTAAAAATTTATAACCATTTGCTCACCCATACGCGGCAAGTAACCAGTTTGGTTAACGCAAACCGTTTATTGTTTTATACTGACTCAATTTCTTTACAGGATGAATGGCCGGAAACGGATTTTCAAAAACATGTACAGCAGGGCAATGACCTGGGTAAACGCATGATAAATGCCTTTCAAGCATCTTTTTCACAAGGAAATAACCAATCAATCATTATTGGCAGCGATTGTATGGATTTAAGCACTAAACTGATTGAGAAAGCTTATTTAAAGTTAGATAATCACGATTTTGTTATCGGTCCGGCAAAAGATGGAGGCTATTATTTACTGGGAATGAAATATACGGAGGCTAAGTTATTTCTAAACAAAAATTGGAGCACTCATACTGTAGCAGCCGATACTTTAAAAGACATCAATGCAATAAATAAAACCTGTTACATTTTACCTCCGTTATCAGATATTGATACAATTGAAGATTTAACCACGGACCTAAAAAACTTAATTAAATAGAACTCCATGGATACTCAGCAAACAACTACCTACAATGTATATAAAGCAGCGGCAGAAAGTCCCGAAAAGGGATTATGCTGTACCACAACTCCTGTTTGGCAATTACCCGGCCTGAAAGTTCCTTCAAAAATGCTGCAAATGAACTACGGTTGCGGAAGCACTGTCAATCCACGGGATCTCTCGGGTGATCCAACCATTTTATACGTCGGAATTGGTGGTGGAATGGAATTGCTGCAATTCTCTTATTTCAGTCGGCGTAAAGGTGGTGTAATCGGCATCGATGTAGTTGATGAAATGATTGATGCGTGTCAGGCTAATCTAAAAGAGGCCGAATTAGTTAATTCCTGGTTTAAACCCCATTTTATAGACATCCGCAAGGCGGATGCCTTAAATCTGCCTTTAGCAGATAATTCTGTAGATGTGGCCGCACAGAATTGTTTGTTCAATATTTTCCGCGATGAAGAACTTGAGCAAGCATTGGGCGAAATGTACCGGGTTTTAAAACCTAACGGGCGATTAATTCTGTCAGACCCAACCTGCGAACAGCAAATGCCGTTAAACCTCAAAAATGATGAAAGGCTTCGGGCATTATGTCTTTCGGGTGCATTGCCGCTGAACGAATACATAAAAAGGCTAACAGATATAGGTTTTGGAACTATAGAAGTTCGGGCTAAAAGACCATATCGAATATTGGATCCCCTCAATTACGAAACCGATCAATTAATATATATTGAAAGCTGCGAAATTTGTGCGATAAAAGATCTAATGCCTGTCGATGGGGCTTGTATTTTTACAGGTAAAACAGCGATCTATTATGGCGATGGTTTTTTTGACGACGGAAAAGGCCACACCTTATTTGCCAATCAGCCTCTGGCAATTTGTGACAAAACCGCCTCTGCATTAAAATCTTTGAATCGTAACGATCTGTTTATTTCCGGCTCTACCTATTTTTATGACGGTGGCGGTTGTTGCTGATAAGCAACCAATGTTGACCATCTACTGACTTAAGCAAAGTTTTAAAAACGCTTAAAAGAGTATATTTGCGCTTTAAAATTTGGCTGATTCTAATATAAGCTCAGCATAATGCGATCTAATTAAAATGAGTAAAAAAGGCAGGATCCTGGTTGCCATGAGTGGTGGAGTAGACAGTTCAGTAGCAGCAGTTATGTTACATGAACAGGGCTATGAAGTGATTGGTCTAACCATGAAAACCTGGGATTACGCAACTGCCGGCGGTTCTTCAAAAGAAACAGGCTGCTGTAGTTTAGATAGCATTAACGATGCCCGTGCGTTAGCCGTAGGTTATGGATTCCCACATTATATACTTGACATTCGTAACGAATTTGGCGACTTAGTAATTGACAATTTTGTTGATGAATATCTAGCCGGACGCACACCCAATCCTTGTGTTTTATGCAATACCCACATTAAATGGGAAGCTTTACTAAAACGTGCCGATAAGTTGGACTGCGAGTTTATAGCAACCGGTCACTATGCCAATATCCGCCTTCAAAATAACGGCCGTTACGTAGTTTCAAAAGGTAAAGATGAAAACAAAGATCAATCATACGTTCTTTGGGGTGTTTCACAGGCAAATCTTTCACGCACTCAATTCCCTTTGGGAAGTTTTGCAAAATCAGAGATCCGTCAAATGGCTAAAGATATGGGTCAGTCAGAACTGGCTATGAAATCTGAAAGCTATGAAATCTGCTTTGTTCCGGATAACGATTATCGTGCATTTTTACGGAATAAAGTAGAAGATCTTGATGAAAAAGTTGGCCCGGGCAACTTCGTGCTAAGCAACGGAAATGTGGTAGGCAAGCATTTAGGTTATCCTTATTACACTATTGGACAACGTAAAGGACTAAAACTTGCGTTTGGCCATCCGATGTTTGTAACGCGTATTTTGCCAGAAAGTAACACAGTGATGCTGGGCACTATAGAAGAACTTGAACGCACATCTGCTTTAGTTCGCAACCTCAACTTGGTTAAATATGCCTCTATAAATGAGCCATTTGAAGCCATTACCAAGATTCGGTATAAAGACGCCGGTGCCATGAGTAGCATTGTTCAGGAAGGTGGTAATATGAAGATAGATTTCCACCATGCCGTTTCTGGAATTGCTCCTGGTCAATCCGCGGTATTTTACGAGGGGAATGATCTTTTAGGAGGAGGTTTTTTAATTTAAATCGGTTTATTTTGGTAAAAATGGGGATATATTGTTTGCCTGTTAACCTGATTTCAAAAAATATTTGTTTCATGAAAACCCCTTCCTGCCAACAAAATTAACTTTTTTGGGTTTAAAATTTTTTAATGTAGGTTTTAATCTACTGGGTTTACCTTATTAAATAACTTACTTTGCATCAAAATCAAGTACTAAATGGCTAAAAATTTACTTATTGTTGAGTCACCTGCAAAAGCAAAAACAATTGAAGGTTACCTTGGCAAAGATTTTCTTGTAAAATCAAGCTACGGGCACATACGTGATCTTGCAAAAACGGATGATGCCATTGATATCAAAAATAACTTCGCACAGCGTTATGAAGTTCCTGCTGATAAAAGGGCCATTGTAAATGAATTAAAGAAGCTCGCAAAAGAAGCAGAAATGGTTTGGCTGGCATCTGATGAGGACCGCGAAGGTGAAGCTATATCCTGGCATTTATTTGAAACTTTAGACCTTAAAGAAGATAAAACCAAACGTATTGTTTTCCATGAAATCACCAAGCCTGCTATACTAAAAGCAATAGAATCACCAAGAAAAATAGATTATAATCTGGTTAACGCCCAGCAAGCCCGGCGTGTGTTAGACCGCCTGGTAGGTTTTGAACTTTCGCCTGTTTTGTGGAAAAAGGTAAAACCTTCCCTGTCTGCCGGTCGTGTTCAATCCGTAGCGGTTCGTTTAATTGTTGATCGCGAACGCCAGGTTAACCGATTCATTTCGACAGCAGCTTTCCGGGTTGTGGCTATATTCTTTACCGATAATATTAAGGAAATTTTTAGGGCAGAGCTTCCTCTTCGATTTGAAGAATCGGCAGAAGCAAATTTGTTTTTAGAAGATTGTGTAAAGGCAACCTTTAAAGTTAAAGGTCTTGAAACCCGTCCAACAAAACGGAGTCCGGCCGCACCCTTTACAACTTCTACATTGCAGCAGGAAGCAAGTAGAAAATTGGGGTTTTCAGTTGCAAGAACAATGTCTGTGGCGCAGAAACTATATGAGCATGGTCAGATTACCTATATGCGAACGGATTCCGTAAATTTATCGGAAACCGCATTAAATGCTGCTGCCGCAGAAATTAACTCGGCATACGGTCAGAAATATCATGAATTAAGAAAGTTTAAAACTAAATCTGCAAGTGCCCAGGAGGCACATGAGGCAATTCGTCCAACCTATTTTGAAAGACATACTATAGAAGGTGACATTTCTGAAAAACGTTTGTATGAGTTGATTTGGAAACGAGCCATTGCATCACAAATGAGCGAAGCTCAATTTGAAAAAACTACCGCCAAAATCTCTGTCTCTACCCGTAAAGAAGAATTAATAGCCAATGGGGAGGTAATGAAATTCGATGGATTTTTAAAAGTTTATATAGAATCAACAGATGAAGAACAGGAAGTAAATCTGGACGAAGAGTCAGAGAACTCCTTGTTGCCGCCATTATTATTGAACCAGGTTTTAAACCTAAGGGAAATGTCTGCTGTTGAAAGATTTACGCGTCCACCGGCACGTTATACAGAAGCTAGCCTGGTTAAAAAACTAGAAGAGCTTGGCATTGGTCGCCCTTCTACTTACGCTCCCACTATTTCTACAATTCAGAACCGGGGTTATGTTGTAAAAGACGAACGACCCGGTAAATCAAGAGAATTTAAAGTACTGTCACTGCAGAGTGGAAAAATAACTCAACAAACAAAAACTGAAATAACTGGTGCTGAAAAAAACAAACTTTTTCCTACAGATATCGGAGCAATCGTAAATGATTTTTTAGTTGAGCATTTTAAGGGAATTGTAGATTTCAATTTTACAGCAACGGTTGAAAAAGAATTCGATGAGATAGCCCATGGCTTAAAAAACTGGACAGAAATGCTCACTGAGTTTTACAATCCTTTTCATCAGGAGGTTGAGAAGACGACACTAAACGCCGAGAGAGCAAACGGCGGGAGAGACTTGGGAGTTGATCCGGACAGTGGAAAAAAAATGTCAGTACGTATTGGCCGTTATGGGCCCTTTGTTCAAATTGGTGAGGCCTCAGAAAACGAGACGGACGAAAAGCCACGCTATGCGAGCTTACGTAGCGGACAAATGATTGAATCCATTACCCTGGAGGAAGCATTGGATCTTTTTAAATTGCCTTTTCAATTAGGAGAGCATGAAGCAAAAGAGTTAAGTGTAGGGATCGGTCGATTTGGGCCTTATGTAAAATGGGGCGAAAACTTTATATCCTTACCTAAAGGCGAGGATCCGTTTTCAGTTAATTTGCCAAGAGCAATTGAAATCATCAACGAAAAAAACATTGCCGATGCTCCTGTTTCGCATTTCCAAGATCTACCTGTTACAAAAGGCAAAGGACGTTTCGGACCGTTCATTAAGTGGAACAATCTCTACATCAACGTGCCGGCTAGGTATAATTTTGAAGCTTTGGGCAAAATAGAAATTGATGAACTTATCAGCAATAAAGTTGAAAAAGAATCTAACCGCTTTATTCAGAGTTGGCCGGAAGAAAAAATAGCAATCGAAAACGGGAGATGGGGTCCTTTTATCCGCTTTGAAAAACAAATGTTAAAATTGGCCAGGAACCCCGCTACCAAAGACAAGTATACCAATGAAGATTTGGCAGGTTTGTCTATCGATTCAATCAAAAAATTAATCACCGATCAGATTCCTGACGCTTTTACACCCAAGGTAAAAAAAGCAGTCAAAAAAGCTGTAGTTAAGAAGAGATAGTACTTAAAAAATTAATTAGGCACAATTATAGAGAAATGTAGATTGCATTGTAGCATACATTTAAATTAATGAAAAAAGATCTTCCTGAAAATTTAGTAGAAAATATTTCAATTGCCGTTGTTCTGGAAAGTGCCACTCCTGAAAGTAAATCGTGGAACGTTTATTTGATCAACTTAAAAAATGAACCGATAGAAACTGTTTTAGTGACCTCTAAAGGATATGGTAAAAGAGCGAACGAGGATGTTAAAACTTCAATATTACGCCATTCTTTAGGCAATGTAGCCAATCGAAGTTATGCCCTTATAGAATTAATTGACGAACAGGTTTTTGGCTTGACGAACGAATACTGGCTTAGTTATTATATCAATGACCAGATTTACGACAAAAAATTTATTTTTGTACCTGAAAGCATTGTTGAATCAAATATGATCCGGGTTCCGGTGCTGAACAAGCCCGGGGTGATGATCGGCTGAAAACAAACATGATTTTTCCAACTTTGCCATCCCGATTAACCCAATATAGCTTTAATCAATTTTGTTAATTGCAAAGAATCTTTATCTACTTTAGAGCTCTTTAATTTATTAAAATTTATGGAGCTCAATAGTAAAAAACTTGAAACTACCTCCCGAATCGTTTACTATTCTATTTCAGCAATTCTTTGTCTATTTCTGATTCTTCTATCCAATAAAATAATTGATGACCTTGACACAACGATCATCAGACCTCAAATTGAAAATTTTGAGAATAAAACCACCCTTCTTGGTTTGAGCCAAACAGCAACTACGCTGGATGTTGAACTTGATAACCTAAACACGAAGAGAAATACAATTGATAAAACGATAGCAATAGCAAAAGAAAATTCTAATATCGAGAAACGATCTTTTGACAACTGGGTGCAAACCCGCAAAACTTTGGGTTCACCGGAAACTGACCCGGAAATAATTTATAGGGTAAAAAAATTAGATAACCTTTATAAGATTGAACAGGCCTGGCGTTTACAGCTAAATTCAATACAATCGGAAGCAGACAAAATATTAGATCAGCAACAAAAAGTTCAAAAATTAATTACGAAAGAAAAAGCAATTACAGATGTAAAATTTTTTCATGACTTAAAGCGATATGAACTTAAAGTTTTTCTAATCCGATTACTTTTCATCGCTCCCATTTTAATTTTGGGTATTTTCTTTTTTATCCGCTACAGAAAACATAAGTTTTGGCCTTTATTCTTTGGTTTTTCTTTGTTCTCATTTTATGCATTTTTCTTTGGTCTTGTTCCGTATTTACCAAGTTACGGAGGTTATGTACGCTATGCTGTAGGGATTTTGCTATCTGCCGGGCTTGGTTATTATGCAATTAAAACAATTCGTAAATACATAGAACAAAAGCAAAAAGAATTAAAGGTATCAACACATGAAAGAGCTAAAAATGTGCAAACAGAAGTAGCTGAAAAGGCACTTACAAACCATTTTTGCCCTTCCTGCGGTAAGGACTTTATTATTAATAAATGGGAGTTCCCAATTAAAAATATTGAGATAGAAGCATATAAATTGGTAACCGATTTTTGCCGGCATTGCGGACTAGTACTTTTTACCAAGTGTGGCATTTGTGGTAATAAAAATTTTGCCCATATCTCTTTTTGTTCAAGTTGTGGATCAAAACCAGTAACCAATAAATAAGATTGAAATAAAATAAATAGGCCTCAAGAATCGCAGTTATCACAGATACATTATTATTTTTACTTCATGCTTGAAAACGTTGATCTGCATCAGGTTTTGGTATTGGATATTGAAACCGTTCCGCAATACCCGTCTTTTGCTGATGTGCCTGAAAAATTTACTGAACTCTGGGCAAAAAAAACGGAGTATCACCGACGGGAAGGAGAAACTCCCGGAGAGTATTATTCAAGGGCTGGTATATGGGCCGAATTTGGTAAGATCATTTGTATCTCGGTAGGTATTTTTACTAAACAACAAACTGAAACAGGTTTAAGAATTAAGTCATTTGCGGGAGACGATGAAGCAATTATATTACAGAATTTCAATTTATTGTTAAAGAAATACTCCGGCTCTATTTTTCTTTGCGCCCATAACGGCAAAGAATTTGATTTTCCTTATTTATGCCGCCGTATGCTGATTAATTGCATACAGATTCCGGAACAACTGAAAATCAGCGGTAAAAAACCATGGGAAGTTCAGCATTTAGATACCCTCGAACTTTGGAAGTTTGGTGATTATAAAAATTATACTTCATTAAATTTACTTGCAGCGGTTTTTAACATCCCAACTCCTAAAGATGATATTTCAGGAAGCGACGTACATCATGTATACTGGAATGAAAAAAATTTATCCCGTATTGTTACCTACTGCCAGAAAGATGTAATAACCACCGCCCAGTTGTTATTAAAATTTAAGTGCCAGCCTTTAATTGCTGATGATTTAATTTCTATTGTTGATTAATGATTAGCATAAAAAATTTGGAAGTGAGCTTTCGTACTGAAAACGGCTGGTTCCCGGCCGTCAGAAAAATCTCATTTGATCTGAAGAAATCAGAAGTAGTAGGTATTGTAGGAGAATCAGGTTCCGGAAAATCAGTAACTTCTTTATCAATTATGCGGTTACACGATCCGGCTGCAAGTAAAATTACCGGAGAAATATTTTATAACGAAATTGATCTATTGTCATTATCTGTGGATCAAATCCTTAATTATCGCGGCAACAAAATTTCCATGATCTTTCAGGAGCCTATGACTTCATTAAACCCGGTATTAACCTGTGGATTTCAGGTTGCAGAAGCTATAAAGCAACATGGAATTACCTCAAAAGAACAAATTAAATCATCCGTACTCAACCTGTTTAAAGAAGTGCAGTTGCCTTCTCCTAACCTTACTTATAACAAATATCCGCATGAACTATCCGGGGGCCAAAAACAAAGGGTAATGATCGCCATGGCTTTATCGTGCAACCCGGAAGTTTTAATTGCCGATGAACCAACAACCGCATTAGATGTAACGGTTCAGAATACCATCTTACAGCTCCTTTTGCGTATCAAGAACGAAAGGAATATGAGCCTGATATTTATTTCACATGATTTGGGAGTGATCGGTGAGATCGCTGATCGTGTTATTGTAATGTACAAAGGCGAAATTGTTGAAACCGCGGATGTACATACGATATTCAATTCTCCCCAACATCCTTATACTAAAGGTTTGCTGGCCTGCCGTCCCTCACCGGAAATGCGCTTATATAAATTGCCGGTAGTATCTGATTTTTTAAATTCTGAATTAACCCAAATAGAAAGTTTAAATAATAATAATATTTCTGAAATTTTATCTTCTTACCAAATAAATGAAGCTAAATTTCAGGCAAGAAGAAAGGTAGTTTATGCGCAGCCTCCGATTTTAAAAGTAGAAAACCTAAAAACCTGGTATCCCGTTAAACATGGATTTTTTAGTAACGGGTCTGACTATAATAAAGCCGTTGATGATGTTAGTTTTGAGGTTTATCCCGGAGAAACTCTTGGTTTAGTAGGAGAATCCGGCTGCGGAAAAACAACTTTGGGAAGAAGCATTTTAAGACTAATAGAACCAACGGCAGGGAATATTTTTTTTAAAGGGAAAAACCTGATCAATCTGTCGATTAATGAAATGAGAGCATTTCGCCGTAACATTCAGATCATTTTCCAGGACCCATATTCTTCTCTAAATCCACGTTTAACAATAGGCCAGTCAATTATCGAACCAATGGAGGTTCATGGTGTTTACGGCAATTATAAACAAAGAAAACAACGTGTAATGAGTTTGCTTGATCGGGTTAATCTCAAGCCTGAACATTTCAACCGCTACCCGCACGAGTTTTCCGGTGGTCAGCGGCAACGGATATCCATTGCCAGAGCTTTGGCTTTGCAACCTGAGTTTATTATTTGTGATGAATCTGTTTCGGCATTGGATGTATCTGTACAAGCCCAGGTTTTAAACTTGCTAAGGGAATTGCAGGAAGAATTTAAACTGAGCTATATTTTTATTTCGCATGATTTGGCTGTGGTAAAACACATTTCAGACCGGATGATGGTGATGAACCAAGGCAAAATTGAAGAAATTGGAGATGCCGAAGAAGTTTACCATCATCCGCAAACAGAGTACACGCAAAAGCTCATTAGCGCTATTCCAAAGGGGATCACGCTCAGAAATTGAACTTAGCAGGAATCAGTAAACTGACCAAAAAGAAATGGCTTTATTAAATAAATCCGGTTAAAGCGGTAACCCCTGATTTTTATTAGGGCTTGTAGCGAAAAAACGGGACTAAAATTACAGAATGGCAGTAGCTTTCGTTTACAAAAACCTAGAATACTCCTTGATAAGATTACTAACGGTATGTGAATTTACTAACTCATAATCCGGTTTTAAATAATTCAATTGATGCTAATTTCAATAAACATAAAAAGCATCCTTATCTTAGAAAAAATCTTAAAACATGTCTAAAAGCAAATCAAATAGTTTTGATCTGGTACTTACCAAATTGATTTCTGATGTTTTTGAAAAAAGCGGTAACAAGCCGTTAAATTACAAACAGGTTGCCGCCAAACTAAACCTTGATGACCCGGAAACAAGAGAAGCGGTGCTTGAAATTTTAAAACAGGAAACCAGAAAAGGTGTGCTTTCTGAACCTGAAAAAGGAAAATTCCGGTTAAACGAACTGAAGACTTACGTAACAGGACGGGTAGATATGACCGCCGATGGTTCTGCCTTTATTGTTAACGAAGACGAGTTTGAGAATGACATATTTATTGGTCCGCGTAAGCTCCGAAATGCGCTGCACAAGGATATCGTGAAGGTTTATGTGTATGCCAAAAGTAAAGGGCGCAAAAAGGAAGGTGAAGTTGTTGAGATTATTGAGCGTGCCCGGATGGAATTTACCGGCATTGTTAAATTGTCGGATAAATTTGCTTTTCTGATACCGGATGATCGTAAAATGCTGCACGATATTTTTATTCCGCTAAGCGATATTCTTGGAGCAGAAAATGGTGAAAAAGCTATCGCCGAAATTGTTGACTGGCCGGAAGGCGCTAAAAACCCAATTGGGCGAATTAAACATGTTCTGGGTAAGCAGGGTGATAATAATACGGAGATGAACGCCATCCTGGCGGATTACGGTTTTCCTCTTTCCTTTCCGGTTGAAGTTGAAAATGAAGCTAACGCTATTTCGGATATTATTTCATTGGATGAAATTGCCCGGAGACGGGATTTCAGAAATGTATTAACTTTTACCATTGACCCGGCTGATGCCAAGGATTTTGATGACGCTATTTCTTTTCAAAAACTGAAGAATGGCAATTATGAAATCGGCGTTCATATTGCTGATGTAACTCATTACGTAAAACCCGATTCGGCTTTAGATAAAGAAGCGTTTGAACGCGGAACTTCGGTTTACCTTGTTGACCGTGTGATCCCTATGTTACCAGAAAGGTTATCGAACGGTCTGTGTTCTCTACGCCCAAATGAAGATAAGTTGTGTTTTGCCGCAGTTTTTGAACTGGATGCCAAAGCCAATGTACTAACCCAATGGTTCGGCAAAACGGTAATACATTCTGATAAACGTTTTAGCTACGAGGATGCCCAGGAAATTCTTGAAAATAAAACCGGTATTTACAGCGAAGAACTACTTAAACTGAATGAGCTGGCTTATATTCTGCGTGCGGAAAAATTTAAACACGGGGCGATCAGTTTTGAAACGACCGAAGTTAAGTTCAACCTGGATACTGAAGGTAAACCGATTGGCGTTTACATCAAAGAGCGGAAAGATGCCCACAAACTGATTGAAGATTACATGCTGCTGGCCAACAAAAAAGTGGCTGAGTTTATCGCTAAAAAAGGAAAAGGAAATCAAAAATTAACCTTTGTCTACCGTTCGCACGATGCGCCAAACGAACAAACGCTGCAAACCTTCGCTACCTTTGCCTTAAAGTTTGGCTATAAAATAAACACCACATCCAGTCAGGAAGTTGCCCGTTCGCTCAATCATTTAATGGCCGATGTGGAAGGCAAAAAAGAACAGAACGTTTTAACCCATCTGGCTATCCGCTCAATGGCTAAAGCAGTTTACACGACTAAAAAACACAGCCATTATGGTTTGGCCTTTGATTTTTATACACACTTCACCTCTCCTATCCGCCGATATCCGGATGTGATGGTGCATCGGCTATTGGAACATTACCAGGATAACGGAAAGTCTGTAAGCGAAGAGGCTTACGAAAAAATGTCTGTCCATTCGTCGCAGATGGAGAAAAAAGCCGCAGATGCGGAGCGGGCTTCCGTTAAATACAAACAAGCGGAATACCTAAAAGATAATGTGGGCGAAAAATATACAGGCATTATTTCCGGATTAACTGAATGGGGAATGTATGTGGAAATCATCGAAAATAAATGCGAAGGCATGGTTCGCTTACGCGATATAAACGATGATTTTTATGTGCTGGATGAAAAGAATTACTGTATCATCGGCCAGCGTAAAAAGAAAAAATACCAGTTAGGAGATGAGGTAACGATTGTGGTTAAAAAGGTGGATTTGAGCAAGAGGCAAATTGATTTTAACCTGGTGACGGGGTAAAATTTATATTTAGGGATGAAGGTCGGATAATTCTTGGGATGATGGTGAAATTAATTAAAGGACACCTAATCAAAAAATAAGGCCTTTAACTTTTAAGGCAATAGTTTAATTCAGCAGGATTAAAAAAATTTGCAGAATTAAAATTTGCTACAACCCGTAATTGGCGATCATATAAGATGGTATACAATACAAGTTAGAACCTCTTCATCTTAAAATTAATTGCCCACTTTTCCAGCACCTATACGCTGCCAAAAATTAATCAGGATAAAGCAATAGTTAATTAAAAAAGCATGTTAAATCTAAGCAAATTCCTAGCTTATGATCCCCTATATTCTGGCAATTGAAGCATTCACGTTGCCCGCTTTTATTTTAATGATTTTAAACTCCGTACGTCGGTTTGCCTGGTGGTCGGCTTCAGAGCAGGAATTTTTAAACCGGCAACTTTTTAGTAGTTCAGATTCACCCAAACCTTTTGCCACATACCTTGTAGAATTTACACCATTATTTTGCAAATAAGCTACGGTAGATTCTGCTCGTTTTTGAGACAGTATTAAATTATAAGCCGCCGTTCCGCGTGAATCAGTATGCGAACGCATTTCGATTATGACATCTGGTGTGGTTTTCATAAATGAAACCAACTTACTCAGATCACTTGCAGCATCCGGGCGGATATTCCATTTATCAAAATCGTAATGTATATTGTTTAAACGTACAAGGTAAGCCGCATCACTCTTTTCTAGTTGAAAATTAACACTAAATGTAGTAGATTCTTTTAGGCCAAAAGTAGAGATTTGCCCTTGTTTATCTGTAAAGAAACGGTTATCGTCGCCTTTTACAGTGTAATTCTGATCAGGCTCCAGATCAAATCTAAAGTTGCCCGAAGCATCAGAAAGCACAGAGCTTTTTTTACCCGTTTCTGAATTAATTAAATGAATTAATAACCCCGACATTGGTTCGCCGGTGATTTTATCTACAATCTTTCCTTCTATAGCCAGAGCCAGAACTTTAACCTCCGGCTTTGAATAAGAAAATTTATAGATGTCATCTAATCCGCGGCCACCGTTTCTGTTAGATGAAATAAATCCATTCTGATCATTTGTAAACAAAATTCCAAAATCATCTTTTGGAGAGTTTATGGGGGATTTCATGTTTTCTACGTTGCCGAATTCATTAAAAGCGCCGCTTGCACTAAAAATATCCAGTCCACCCATTCCTACATGCCCTTTTGAAGAAAAGTATAATTTGCCATCTAAACCTACATACGGAAAACCTTCATCATCTTTAGAATTTATGTTTATTCCACAGTTTGCTGCTCCACCCCAGGTTCCGTCAGTATTGCGTTTAGAAGCATAAATGTCTGTGCCACCTTGTCCGCCGGGCATATCAGAAGCAAAATATAATGTATTTCCATCGGCTGATATTGCCGGATGCTGAACAGAAAATTGAGCATCTAAATTAAAAGGCAAAGCAACCGGCTGATTCCAGTTATCACCATTTTTAACAGCGCAATAAATATAGTTTCGGCCGATAATCTTTCCTTTCCCCTTTTTAGAACCTTCCGCCTCAGAGCGTGAAAAATAAACGGTATCGCCATTAGTGGTAAATACTGCCGGCCCGGTATGAAACTCATTATTTATTGGTGATGGAAGTATGGATACTTTTGGAGAAGTACCGCCATTGCTTTCATATAACTTCAAATACGGATTTCCTGTCCAGCCATAAACTTCCTTATTGCTTTTATCTTTAGCCTCATCGCCCTGTGTAAACCATCTATCAGAAACAAAAACAAAACCTGTTTTATATTTTACAGGCGAAAATTCAGAATACTCCGAATTCATGGCCATTTCATTATCCACATGTACATTGGCTTCCGGGTTTTCCGCCCACATTTTAGCCGCGTCGCAGGAGTTTGCTAAAAATTCAGCTTCCTGGGTTTTCTGTAAATCCTTTTGACCGTACAACTGGAAGTTTTGCTTTGCCTGATCAAATTTTGAGTTTTGCTTTAAAGCTTCTGCATAATATTTATAATTTACAGGTTCAGCATCCTGGTAAGAAATAACCATCGCGTAAGCTTGTTCCGCAGCCTGTGTATTGTTTATAAACCGATAGCAATTAGCCAGTTTTTGAGCTACCAAAAGGGAAGGCTTTTTTTGCATCACTTTCTCATAAAGCTCAAGAGCAAACTTGTAATCATATTTGTCGTAATATTTATTTGCTTTTTCTACATTGTCAGAAAAAATATTCTGAGGTAGGAAGTAAGTAAATAAACAAAAAACGGATGCGATTAAAATCTTTCTGTAATTCATCTAATTTGTATTAAAAATACCTTGGTGTAGGCATCGCAGTTACTTTTTTATTATTGTTGATAACAAATCCCAACGAAATTTCGTGGGTTCCATTGGTATAATCTCCCAGGGCAGATAACGAGTAATCATAAGCATAACCCAGGCGATAATTTTTAGCGAAATACATTTCAACCATACCTACCACGGCATTCTTTTTAAATGTAGTTGCTTCCATATCAGCTTTCGTCCACAAATTTAATCCGCTACGATAAGAAGCCCCAACCCAAACAGCATCTTTAAATAAAAAGAAAGCATTTAAATCAAGATTGGTAGGTCCCTTAGTATCTTCACGAAACATTATAGAAGGTTTAAATTTAACATTTTCTGTGATATTGGCTAAATATCCGGCAGTTAAAAAGAAATGTTTTCCCTGCCGGGCGATCACATCTTTTCCGGTTCGCTGATAATTTAATGATTCTGATATCAGATTGGTAACCGAAGCTCCCGCGTACAATTTTTCATTGCTAAAATGAATTCCAAATTTACCATCCGGGGCCATGTAATTTTGATTACCGTTCATAAAATTTGGATCGTTCGGATCATCAATATTGGCACCCGAAGCATTTAAAGAATATTTGGAAACTCCCAATGCCAGCCCAAAGGCTAACCTTGAGTTTTCTCCCATGGGCACACGGTACGAATAATTTGCATACGCGGCAGTTTGAGATTGTAAACCGATCTTATCATTAATAATACTTAAACCTAGACCAACGTTATTATTGCTAAAAAATGCGCCGTCAATAATTATGGTTTGAGATTTTGGAGAACCCGGTAATCCCACCCACTGATTGCGGTGCAATAAACTGACATTCAGCTCTTCTTTATATCCGGCATATGCTGGATTGATTATCAGGCTGTTAAACATATATTGACTGAATTGCGGATCCTGTTGTGCGGTAGCTGTTAACCGACATAAACAGAATAAAAGGAATATCATACTATGCTTTCTCATATCAATCTTTCTTAACCATAGTAATAAATCCCTTGTACGCCTTTTTAACACCACTTTCTTCAACATTTAAAATATAATAATAGGTGCCGGGATTGAGGTTTCCTCCGTCCCATGCTTTTGTTGAAGAGTAATTACTAACCTGAAAAACCTTATCTCCCCAGCGGTTAAAAACGCTCAGGTCGTTGTTCGGAAAAAGATCCAGGTTCTTAATTTCCCATTTATCGTTAATCCCATCGCCATCCGGAGAAAACGCGTTAAAAAATGTGAAAGGACCGTCGGTTTTTATAGCCGCCAGTGTAAAAGGTAAGTTGGTAATCACTTCCGTAGATGAATATAAAAGATGCTGGTTTAAACCGTCACCAAAATTTCCACTTGTAGGGAATGATGGCCCGGCTTTTTCCCATATGTTCAACCGGTTGTAATCAACAAGTTGTGTGAAACCTCCATCCTGAACAGAATTTTGGTAAAAACGAATATTTACTTTAGAAGTTCCGTTTTGCTCAAGTACATAAAAATACTTTTCATATACATTGTCAATGTCAGGCCTTTTACTCATGCGGCTATAACCCGCCGAAGAAGGATCTTTCTTACTGAAGGATGCTGAAAAACTGTTTTGTACAGCGTCTTTTGAATCAACTTCAAACGGTCGGTAAAATGATTCCCCGCCGTCTGAGGTTCCGAGAGGAAATTGATATGTACTAACAGAATTTATTATTCTAAGCAACCGGCCTTTGTTATCTGTACTTATAAAACCAGAGCTTCGGTCAATTGCATTGGCACTTGAATTTAGAACGGTAAGTGTGTATTGATCTGTTTTCAATTCCTGATCATTTAAACTTAAGGTACCATTCAAGTCTGTATTAATCTTTAAAGTTTTAGCTGCCGTGCCTGATATGCTGAGAGATGGAAACTCCGTTTTAAAAGTACCACCAATTGATTGTTGGGCGCCAGACAACTCTACAATTCCAGTTGATTGTTTATTAAAAGCTGTAAATGAGGGATCGTTATTTTGCCAGTCGGTTTTGACTATCAGCCTGCCGTTATTTAAAATAATTCCGCTTTGATTTGTAAAAGCACCGTCTATGAAAAATATTCCCCCGTCGGATATTCCAATTTTAGCACCTTTATTAAAAACCTGCGATTTTACCTGCTGCAAATAAGCTCCTGCTAAAAGCAGCATTAACAATAATGTCTTTTTCATACTACTCAATTACGGTAATATAGAAAGTAGCTGCAATCGCTGTTGTTGGGGATGCGCTAACATTACTGAATTTTATTTCAACTGTACCCGTTGCAGAAACTCTTGCGTAGGCAATGATAAGCCCATCAGGCAATGCAATTGATGGTGATACAATGACAGATGAAGACACCGCCGCACTTGCTATTGCAAAAGTTACAATTTGAGAAGTGCCTGCAGCTACTACAGGAATATTTCCAGAGGTACCCGTTTTAATTATGTTCGCAATCGTAGTTCCGTTTATTCCTATGCGTGCGTTACCGTTTACATCCAGTTTTCGCGATGGTGAAAGAAGACCAATTCCGACATTTCCACCAGAAGAAATTCGTATTCTTTCTACAAGATTGGTAGCAATCGAAAAATCTTTCGCATCCCTAGTTCCTATAAAATCTCCGGAGGTTCCGGGAGTTGTTCCGGGATTACCGTTTGTAACCCAAACATTGTTTGGTGTTGGCCCTACAGGTCCTTTAATATTTGCTGTTAAAGCCCATCCTCCTGCTCCATTTACGTATACATCACCACCATCAACATCCAAATACAAATCATTTAAAACACCTGTTCCTGATAGAGGCACCCCGCTTCCGCTGGTCCACGTTGCACCATCTGTTCCTTTCGGACCATTTGGTCCAACCGGGCCATTAGGACCCGGAGATCCAGGTGTTCCGGGTGTTCCAGGTGTTCCAGGAGTACCTGCCGGGCCATCCGGGCCAGTTAAACCAGCCGGACCAGTATTTCCATCAAGGCCTTGGACACCCGTCGGTCCAGGAGCACCCTGTAAACCGGTTACACCTGCTGGGCCTGTGGTACCGGCGGGACCTAATAATCCTTGAATTCCTTGGGGACCCATCGGGCCATTTGAAATATCGTACCACTGGTCAGTGAGCCAGGTATTAAAGCGCTGTGCTGTAACGTTATAAATTAACAATCCGTTAATTTCAATATTCGTTGTGCCTGTTGGTTGTAAAGCGTCTCGCTGAGTTGTTGTAAGCCTCGGAATTAATAACCCCTTGGAGCTTGATACAATATCCAAAACGGTTTTGTCATTTGGGGTTTCAGTACCTATTCCTACCGAACCACTTTGCGAATACGCATCCGTGGTTAAAGTAATGAAACATAAGATTATCAGAGCCAGTACCTTACCAGCTAAACTGTTAGTCTTAAAATAAGAAAGTAAGTTTGTGTTCATAAATGAGCGTATTAATGTTTTCTTTTTCTTTATGAGGATTTATAAACATCCTGTGGCGGGGTTTACGAGGCTAATTCCCAATATGTTTCAACTTATCATTATCAGGCAATTTTATTTTGACAACAAACAACTGTCATTTCAAAACAATAAGTAATTTAGCCCCTCTGATAAAAAAAAGTATGATACCGGATATTGAAAAATTAACAAACATTGCCATACAAGTAAGAAGGGATATTGTAAGGATGGTTCATGGAAGCCAATCCGGCCACCCGGGCGGTTCATTAGGCTGCGCCGATTATTTTGTTGCACTGTATTTTCATATAATGCGACACAATCCTGACTTTCAATTAGATGGGAAAAATGAAGATTTATTTTTTCTATCAAACGGACATATATCACCTGTTTGGTATAGTGTTCTGGCCCGCTCAGGTTATTTTAAGGTGGAAGAACTATCTACATTTAGAAAATTAAATTCCCGCTTGCAGGGTCATCCCACAACACACGAACATTTACCGGGCATTCGCATCGCATCCGGATCGTTAGGCCAGGGTTTGTCGGTAGCTATTGGTGCAGCTCAAACTAAAAAATTAAATGCCGATCCAAATCTTGTTTATTCCCTTCACGGAGATGGAGAACTGCAGGAAGGTCAGATTTGGGAAGCAGCTATTTACGCACCTTACAATAAAATTGATAACCTCATTTCTACTATTGACGTGAATGGTCAGCAAATTGACGGCTCTACTGAAAATGTTTTGTCACTTGGAAACCTTCAAAATAAATGGGAGGCATTTGGATGGGAAGTGTTGGAAATGAACGGCAATGATATGCAGGATGTGATTAGAACACTTGAGCTTGCCAAATCAAAAACAGGTAAAGGTAAACCTATCATGATATTGATGCAAACCGTAATGGGCAATGGTATTGACTTTATGATGCACTCACATAAATGGCATGGCATCGCACCTAATGACGAGCAATTGAAAGCTGCACTGTTACAATTAACCAGTACTGAGGAAGACTATTAAAGGAAGCTTTTAAGATTTAGTATTCAATACTTAGTATTAAGATTACTAAACTACCCGATTAAATAGATACGAATAGAACTATTACCAATCACTTTTTACGAAGTAAGAAGTACCACCAATAAATACTAAATTTTAAGTACTTAGAATTTAGATTAGGTTACGCTACCTCATAACTAAAATATGAATACACTGTAATCAATTGCTTTTTACCAAGTACTATTTACTAAGTACTAACTACAAAATACTAAAATGAAAAAATACAACTATAGCGAAAAAAAAGATACACGTTCTGGTTTTGGAGCCGGTTTAGTTGAAGCCGGAAAAAGAAATACAGATGTAGTTGCTCTTTGCGCCGACCTGACAGGTTCTTTAAAAATGGATAGTTTTCAAAAAGAATTTCCTGATCGTTTTTTTCAGGTTGGAATCGCGGAAGCAAATATGATAGGTATAGCAGCAGGGATGACCATTGGTGGCAAAGTTCCTTTTACTGGTACTTTCGCTAATTTTTCTACCGGAAGGGTTTATGATCAAATACGGCAGTCTGTGGCCTATTCAAATAAAAATGTTAAGATTTGTGCTTCGCATGCCGGTTTAACATTGGGGGAAGATGGTGCCACGCACCAGATTTTAGAAGATATTGGTTTAATGAAAATGTTGCCCGGTATGACAGTCATTAACCCTTGTGATTTCAATCAGACCAAAGCGGCAACCATCGCGATAGCGGAATTTAAAGGCCCTGTATATTTACGATTTGGACGTCCAGCGGTTCCTGTTTTTACTGATCCGGATCAAAAGTTTGAAATAGGAAAAGCCTGGATGGTTAATGAAGGCAAAGATGTAAGCATATTCGCAACCGGCCACCTCGTTTGGAAAGCCATTGAAGCTGGAGAGAAATTAGCTGCAATGGGTATTGATGCCGAGATTATTAACATCCATACGATAAAACCACTGGATGAAAGAGCAGTTTTAAATTCGGTAGCAAAAACAGGATGTGTGGTTACCGCTGAGGAGCATAACCGTATAGGCGGATTGGGCGACAGTATTGCACAGGTTCTGTCTAGAAATAATCCTTTACCCCAAGAATATGTTGCCGTTGATGATAGTTTTGGCGAAAGTGCAACACCTGACCAGTTAATGATAAAATATGGCCTTGAAAGTAATGATATCGTCAAAGCGGTTCAAAAGGTAATTGGCAGGAAGATAAAGAAGTGAGGTAAATTAGGATTTAAGAGACATAACCTTATCATAAACCAATAAACAAGTAAACCCATAACCTCTTAACCTCCATCCTCTAAATTAAAACCATGCAGCCGGAAGATTCTGAAATACTTCAAAAATTTGCTGATCTTAAAACAAGGAATGAGGCCTTTAATCTGCTTCTTAAAAAATACCAGCAGAAAATTTATTGGCATATTCGGCGCCTGGTAATCAATCATGACGATGCTGATGACCTGATTCAGGAAGTTTTTATAAAAGTTTGGAAAAACCTGGCCGAGTTTAGAAATGATTCTCAATTGTATACATGGCTTTATCGGATTGCGACCAATGAAAGCATCACCTTTTTAAATCGCAAAAAACTAAAAAATAACGTTTCGCTGGATGAGGTAGGATATGATCTTGCGGAATCTCTGGCAGACAGCACCTACTTTGATGGGGACAAAGCCCAAATGAAACTTCAAAAAGCTTTACTCACTCTCCCTGAAAAGCAACGTCTTGTTTTTAACATGAAATATTTTGATGATCTTAAATATGAGGAAATTTCTGCCATACTAGGAACAAGTGTGGGAGGTTTAAAAGCTTCTTATCACCTTGCGGTTAAAAAAGTTGAGCATTATCTTTTAAACAAAGATTAAACCATTGGTTATATAAAACATCATAAGTATTATGGATTCCGGGAATAACGAAAATAGCTGGATTAATGAATCACCTTTACTGGCAGCACTGGATATTAAAAATCCGTTTAGTGTGCCTTTTAATTATTTTGCTGAATCTAAGGATCGCATAAACGGCCTCTGCATGGTGGAGAATGCAAGATTCAATTTAGAAGAAGAATTTTCAATTCCTGTTAGTTATTTTGAGGATCTTACTGCTCAGATAGAAACCCGGATCTCTGAAGATAATTTACATTTACTTGCTGCTCAACACGGTTTTAAGGTTAAACAAAATTACTTTACCGAACTTGAGTCAAAAATTATAAATAGAACTGAATTAGATAAAGTTTTAAATAAAGCAACTGTAGTATCTCTTAAAAACAACTGGTTTAAATATGCTGCTGCCGCTGCTCTTGTTGCAATTGTATTCGGCTCCGTCTTATTTTTTAACAATCAAAACCGTAGCATCAGTTCGCAGTTAAATAAAATAACAGACCAGGATATTGTGAGTTATTTACAAATTAATTCTGGAATAGGCGATACACCGGTGATTTTTGAAAATATAAATTTGAGCATAAATCTAAGTGATTTTAGTAGTGAGTTTTCAGATGTAGAATTAGAAAACTATATTAATACCACCTTATAAACAACAACTATGAAATTTTTATTTACTTTTTTTATTTGTCTTATTTTTGCAATTCCTTTATCAGCTCAGAATTACAAGCAAAGATCAGAACAGGTAGAAACAGTTAAAATCGCGTTTATAACTCAAAAACTTAAGCTAAATACATCTGAAGCAGAAAAATTCTGGCCTGTATATAATAGCTACCAAAAGGATATGAAAGAGGTTTTAAAACTTAGAAAAAACCTTAAAAATGATGAAGAATTTGATCAAGAAGATAAGTTTGACAACGAACTGGAGTTCGAAAGCCGGTTGTTAGAAACGCGGAAAAAGTACAAGCAAGAGTTTACAAAAGTTGTTCCTTCACAAAAAGTAGCTATGTTTTTTCAGGCAGAACGTGAATTTCGAGAACGATTGATTAAAGAATTGAGAGAGAGAAGAAAGAATTAAAAGGTAGGTGTCATCTTAAACGGCTTTCATTAAACAATGAAGGCCTTTTGTATTTTTACAAAATGTTAACTCAACGCCAGTTATTTCTTCTAAATACCGCACAAACTTCCGATAGTCCAAAATCACTTGAGATTACCAAGGCCGAAGGTATTTATCTTTACGATATAACCGGAAAAAAATTCATTGATCTGGTTTCAGGCTTTGCGGTAAGCAATGTAGGTCATCGGCATCCCAAAGTAGTTCAGGCCATAAAAGATCAGGCCGATAAATATTTACACCTTACTGTGTACGGAGAATACATTCAGTCACCGCAGGTTTTATTCGCTGAAAAGCTTTGTTCAATATTACCCAAATCGTTAAACTCCGTTTATTTTGTTAATTCTGGTGCCGAAGCTACAGAAGGTGCCATGAAACTGGCTAAGAGATTTACCGGCCGGGTTCAAATAATTTCTTGTATAAATTCTTACCATGGAAGTACGCAAGGGGCGTTGAGTTTAATGGGAAACGAATATTATAAACAATCCTTTCGTCCATTATTACCGGGTGTTCGTTATATCAGGTACAACATTGAAAAAGATATTGAATTAATCAATTTTGAAACCGCGGCCGTATTTTTGGAAACCATTCAGGGCGAAGCAGGCGTAATAATTCCGGATTATAATTATATGCAGGTTCTGCGTAAGCGATGTGCTGAAACAGGAACTTTATTGGTTTTAGATGAAATTCAAACGGGATTTGGCCGCACTGGTGAATTATTCGGTTTTGAGCATTACAATATTATACCTGATATTATACTCCTGGCAAAAGGAATGGGTGGGGGGATGCCAATAGGTGCGTTTATTGCCAATAAAATGGTTATGGATTCTTTGAAAGAGAACCCTGTGTTAGGGCACATCACAACCTTTGGTGGGCATCCGGTAAGTTGTGCGGCTGGATTAGCGGCTTTAAATGTTTTGCTTGATAATAAACTCGCTAAAAAAGTAGATACTAAAGAACACCTTTTCCGAAAATATCTGACTCATCCTAAAATAATAGAGATCCGTGGAAAAGGATTACTTCTTGCTATTCAGTTAAGTTCCTTTACGGAAGTAGAAGAAATCAGCAAAACCTGTTTAGAAAAAGGGCTAATTATTGACTGGTTTCTGCATAACGATACGTCATTAAGAATTGCTCCGCCCCTTACCATTACCCCAGATCAGATTAAAGAAGCTTGTGCCATTATATTAAATGCTTTAAAATAGCTTTCTTTTAAATATAAGTTGATTTACCAGCCTATGCCGTAATCTTCTCCATGATTACTGGAACCTCCCCAAAAGCTACCGTGTGCCCAGTCAAAAAAGATGGCGTTGATCGGACCGCTGGTACGCTCTTCAAAGCTAAGGTCATATCCTCTTTTTTTTAAGTCCTCTTTAACACTCTCTGAAGTAGTCGTGTTTAATAAAATCTGCCCTGGTTTAGGTTTTCTGTCATCTATTTTAGATCCTCCCAATGATAACCACAGTTGATTGCTATTAAAGTTGGCCGCTTCTGCCGCTTGCTGTACATTCATGCCGAATTCAACTACATTTAAAAAGAATTGTAAAAGATTCTGATCCTGAGTATCGCCGCCCTGAACAGCGAATGATAAAAAAGGTTTTCCGTCTTTTAAAGCCATAGAAGGTGTCAACGTTACTCTTGGCCGTTTACCTGGTTCAACCACGTTGAAAGGATTTAAATTTGCATCCAGTACAAAACTTTGCATGCGTTGGCTCATTCCTACACCTGTGTTACCTGCTATACAGGCTGGCATCCATCCACCGCTTGGCGTTATCGAAACTACCCACCCTTCCTTGTCGGCAGCTTCTACAGAAGTCGTACCTTTCCATAATCTGTCCTGATAATCAACAGCAGAAGAGCTATTTCTGATATCGTGAGAAGGCTCAAAATTTCTCTTGGTAGAATCCAGTTCATATCCTCTTTGCTTTAATAACTTTAAATATGGATTTTTTCTACCTTCAAAAGGATACGGATTTCCCGGACCAATATTGGAATTATTTTTTGCATCCAGAATCAAACCTGCACGTTGTTTGGCATAATCCTTACTTAATAATCCTCTTATCGGTTCTGCAGGTGCAAAATACGGATCTCCGTAATAAAAATCACGGTCAGCAAAAGACAAATTCATGGCCTGATAAACTGTATGAATGTATTTGGCACTATTGTAACCCATACTTTTTAAATCAAAATTTTCAAGAATATTAAGTCCTTGCAGCAAAACCGGACCTTGTGTCCACTGCTTTAGTTTATAAACATCAATTCCTTTGTAATTCACCGATAGCGGTTCTTCCTCAATGGGCTTCCAGTTTGCCAGGTCCTCCATAGTAAATAATCCACCTTGTTCTTTGTTTCCTCTAACAATTTCTTCTGCGATATCGCCCTTATAGAAGCGATCATAAGCTGCCATGATGGCCTCACTTCTGCTTTTACCATTTTTAAGGGCAGTACGTTCTACTTCCACCATTTTTGTAAGTGTTTGAAGAAGATCTTTTTGAACGAATATTTCACCGGCTTCTGGTGCTTCCCGTTTTTGGCCAGGATGGGTAAGAAAAACTTTTTTACTGTACGGCCATGTTTTGATAAGTTCTTTATTTCTCTCCATACTGTTGGCGCTTTGTGCTTCAATAGGGTATCCCGCTGCCATCTCCATTGCCGGAGCCAATACCTGTTCAAGGCTTAATTTACCATAGTTGGCTAACATATATAAAAGCCCACCGGGTGTACCGGGTGTAGTGGCGGCCAATGCACCATACTCTGGGGGGAAGTTGTATCCTTTTCCTTTAAAAAATTTGGCTGTAGCCCCTGATGGGGCAACTCCCATGGCATTAATGCCAATTACCTTTTTTGTTTTAGGATTATAAATAAGCGCTTGTGTTTCACCACCCCAACTCAACACATCCCACATAGTACATGTGGCTGCAAGCATAGCACATGCCGCATCAACCGCATTGCCGCCATTTTGAAAAGTCATGGCACCTGCCGTGGCCGCCAAGGGTTTGCCTGTTACAGCCATCCAATTTTTACCATGTAACACCGGCTTTTGGGTTTGCTGTGCTGATGAAGATAAAATAATAGCCATCAGAACAAAAACAATAAAGGATCTTTTCATAACAATTATTTATGAAGCTAATTTAGAAAAACGTAAGACTATAATCTTGTAAAAAATCTTTAAAAATGCAATCTCATCTATCAATTAATCCCAAAACCAAACAGGGCATAACTGCTCATAAGATTTAAACCCTTACATTTGCCAACAGTATAAAGTCTCTAAAACACAAAGAGCAAATAAAAAATAAGAATGTCATTCGAAAAATTAAAATTAATAAAACCGCTTTTAAGCGCTTTACAAGCAGAAGGTTACATTTCTCCCACTCCCATTCAGGAACAAGCCATACCCATTATATTAGAACGTCAGGATCTGTTAGGTTGCGCACAAACCGGAACTGGGAAAACAGCTGCTTTCGCACTTCCAATATTGCAGCTTTTACAAGCTGACCCATTTTACGGAAAAGAACCACGTATGATTAAAACGCTGATCTTAACTCCAACCCGGGAGTTGGCTATTCAGATTGGCGAAAGCTTTAAAGCTTATGGAAGAAACCTTACTTTAAAACAAACGGTTATTTTTGGCGGAGTTTCGCAGGGACCTCAAACCCTTAAATTAAAGCACGGAGTAGATATATTAATCGCTACCCCCGGTCGTTTGCTCGATCTGATGAACCAGGGTTTTGTGTCTTTACACCATGTTAAAATTTTTGTTTTAGATGAAGCAGACCGTATGCTTGATATGGGATTTATCCATGACGTAAAAAAAGTGATCGCTAAGATTCCGCAAAAACGCCAGACTTTGTTCTTTTCGGCAACCATGCCTCCGGAAATTCAAAAACTTTCACAAAGTATATTAACAAACCCACAGAAAGTGGAGGTTACCCCAGCTGCAACTACCGCAGAGACCGTAGAACAGGGAATATATTATGTAGAGAAGTCAGACAAGAAAAAACTACTGATCCATATTTTAAACGATAAGTCTGTTAAAACCGCTTTGGTGTTTGCCCGTACCAAGCATGGAGCAGATAAAATAGTAAAAGATCTGGTTAAGGCCGGAGTAAAAGCAGAAGCGATTCACGGAAACAAGTCTCAAAATGCCCGTCAAAATGCGTTGAACAATTTTAAAAGCGGAAAAATTAAAGCACTGGTTGCTACCGATATTGCCGCCAGGGGAATTGATATAGACGCCCTTGCTCACGTAATTAATTATGAATTACCAAACATTCCGGAAACTTATGTACACCGTATCGGGCGTACAGGCCGTGCCGGGGCTAGTGGTAAAGCATTTTCGTTTTGTGATGATGAAGAAATGGATTATCTGAAAGATATTCAAAAACTAATCGGGCAAATTATCCCTGTAATCGAGGATCAACCGTATCATATGCGTGGAGCCGAATTTAGGTTCGCACAACCCAAGCAAAAGAAAGCGACAACTAAAAATCCAGTTTCACAGCGTAGCAGCCAGGGCGGTTCGGGAACTAAAGAAGGTAAAAGAAGATTTGGAAACAGGCCATCAAACAGAAATTAGAAAGTTGGATTAATTGCGTTTATGGTTGAAGCGGCATCCTATTTTGCAATCCGGAGCATAGCGGGAGAAATGCCAGAAATACAGAGAAGGCAACGTTTTAAAACGCCCAAATACAATTGTTACATATTTTCGTCATCACCCGAAGCTGGATTATTCTTGCTCCAATTATATTTTAAAGGTCCGTCTGCACCATAAACGGGATCTTTAGCAGGTATAGGAACAAGGGCAATATTGTGATCGGCTTTAGGCCTTTCACCTTCATTTCCATAATTCATATCGTACGTAAAACCTTCGGGATAAGCTCCTAAAACTTTAAAATCATCAGAACATTTTAAGCACTTATGAGCTACCCCAGCCGGTATAATCAGTACATCGCCACGATTTAACTCTATGAAACCCCCATTTGGACCACCCATCTGCACATCGGCTTTCCCAGAATAAACACCCATCACTTCATGCGTGTTACTATGATAATGATGATAATTAAAAATGCCGTCTACCCATGAATTGGACCACCCGTTTCGCTTAAATAGGGTCTCTATCACATTAACATCATCGCCGGGCAGAATTAATAACGCCCCTTTATAAATGATTAAAGGCAATAAAGCATTATTTGGAAAAGTTTGATCGGCCTCAATTACCTGGAAAACTTCGTAAGCTTGTTGAACTAAATTATTTTTATCCATTTTTTGGTTTATTAAGATAACAGAGATTTTTTAATTCAGATTTACTTTTGCAAAAAATTTAATTTGTATTATTTTCTAAATCATCTTACCTCGTTTTATGAGATAAGCATTCAGAACCTGATAGAATCCTTCATGAATATCCGCGTCTACCAGATCAATCCGGTATTGTGCACAGCGTAATTTTAGTTCTTTATGGTAGGATTGAATCGCTTTCAAATAAAAGTCTTTTACGTTTGCCGGATGCACTTTTAACTCCTCACCACTTTCCATATCTATAAAATGATAAGGCCGATTATCAAAGCTGAATTCAAGTTCTTTTTTATGATCCAATACATTAAAAATAACTACTTCATGTTTGTTATGTTTAAGATGCTGGAGAGCTGAAAATATCTCGTCGAGCTGCTTATCGGAATTGCCACCTTCAAGCATATCGCTAAAAATAATAACCATGGATCGTTTATGAACCTGCTCGGCAATGTCATGCAGTGCGGAAGCAACTGCCGTCTGTTTATTTGGGCTTTGAGATCTTATCAGCCCTTCCAGTTCATTAAACAAGTACTTTTGATGCGCTGTAGTGGATTTAGCGGGAGTGAAAAATTCAATTCTATCCGAAAAAAATGTTAATCCGAACGCATCCCGCTGCATTTTCAAAAGATAAATCAGAGATGCTGCGGAGTACGTGCTAAACATCAACTTATTAAAATCTTTTTCTGGAAAATACATGGATGAAGAAATATCCATCACGATTTGACAGCGGAGATTTGTTTCTTCTTCAAAACGTTTAACAAAAAGCTTATCCGTGCGTCCATATAATTTCCAGTCAATATTTTTTATTGAATCTCCCTGGTTGTAAACCCTGTGTTCAGCGAATTCTACCGAGAAACCATGGAACGGACTTTTATGCAAACCTGTTATAAATCCTTCAACAACCTGGCGTGCCAGCATTTCCAGATTGCCAAAATCCTGAAGTTCCTTAAAATTTGAAAGATTAGGCTCCATTATCGGAAGTTACCCAAAGTTTATAGAAGGTGTTTCGCACAAAATGAGATTAGAAATTTTTGATAGAATATGAGATAACGTGCATCGATAAAAAACCCCTTTAACTAGTAAGCTAAAGAGGAATTTTTTATAACACTTGTTTTATTATTATTTCTTCATGATCAGTTTACTTTTATCAACAGCAATTTTATCACGACGGATATCCAGTTCATTGATAATATTTTTAGCGCCGCCTAATACATCAATACACCACAATACAAAGCGGGAATCAACAGAAATTGTGCGCTTATAATTTTTATCAAAAGCAATATCCCCGCTCATTGCTTCCCAGTTTCCGTCAAAAGCCAACCCGATTAATTCACCATTACCGTTAATAACCGGCGAACCTGAATTACCACCGGTAATGTCGTTATTTGAGATGAAATTGACTGGTAATGTTCCGTTTTCGCCGTATTCCCTAAAGTCACGTTTTTTATACGCATCTAAAAGAGATTGAGGCAGATCAAACTCCTGATCCCCTTTTTTGTACTTGGCTACCATTCCATCAATGTTAGTGGTTACATTATAAGTAATGCCATCTTTTGGAGAATAATTTTGAACCTGACCATAAGATATTCGCATGGTAGAATTAGCGTCTGGATACCTTAAGGCGGTTTTATTGGTTTCTAATATCGCTTTCAGATACAGGTTATCCAACCTGGATTTTTGGGTAATAAAATCTGTTGACACAGACCCCAGGTTATTTTTTACATAATCCTGCGGATTTAAATTCTTCGCATACATATATCCCGGATCTTTTTCAAGTTCGCTCATATTGGGATTTGAAACAAAGGCTCGAAGCTTAACAGGATCAATTAATTTGCTGTTAGCCCACAAGTAATCTGCGTAATTCTTAAAGGTTTCTTCAGGCGAACCTTTCCAATAATTTTCAGTTATTAAAGTAATGAATTTAGGATGCTGTGACTTTGAAACATCGTTGTAAAATGCTGTTAGGATCCGGGCAAAAATCTTTTTATCAGCAATTTCATTGTAAGTTTGCTGATAGTCGTCCAATACGTTGCTCATGTTTTCTTTTACCTGTGCCATATATGCCGCATCATCTTTCTTTTCACTCATAGAACTAAACAAACCGCCCAATTGTGACGCGTTCCTAACCCATGGCGTAGCTAGCAAACCTTCGTTAATGTAAGTTATATGAACGGCGAAGGGTTCGTAAGCTGCGTAAGTGGTTTTGTAATTTTGCATCAAATTTCTGTAGACCGAATCTTTTGCTGTCGAAGTAAATTTTGCTTCCTGCGTTTGTTTTTCTTCATAAATTTTTAGGCGCTTCAACTGCTCAGTCTGACCTATAAAATACTTCCAATAATTTGCGATACTCGCATATTGCGAAGAAAGTTTTAATCTGGTATCTACGTTTTTGTCCATCTCCTCCTTCCACGCTTTCAAACGGATGTCTCTTAGTTTTACGATGGTAGGATTCGTTTTACCTGTTGCCAGAGCTACTCCATAAGAGGTTAAATAACGGTCTGTACGACCCGGATACCCATAAACCATTGAGAAATCATTATTCTTTACGCCTTTAATTGAAACAGGGAGATATTTTTTAGGAGTATAAGGTTTGTTATTTACATTGTAAACAGCAGCTTTATTGTTGGCATCCGCGTAAACTCTAAAGATGGAAAAATCACCAGTATGGCGTGGCCATTCCCAGTTATCGGTATCACCGCCAAATTTTCCAATGGATTGTGGTGGAATGCCAACCAGACGGATATCCGTAAAACGGTTATAAACAAATAATAAAAACTGATTGGCTTTGTAAATGTCTCTCACTTCAGCTTCAGAATCAGTTCCTGCAGAAGCACCAGAAGCAATTTGTTTACTGATTTCGGCGATTTTTGAAGCTCTTTGGTTGTCGGTGACCCCGGCAAGTGCGGCCATTACCTTTGGCGTTACATCTTCAATACGCACTAAAAAACGGACAAATAAACCAGAAATTGGTTTTTCTTCAGTAAATGACTTCGCATAAAAGCCGCTGTCAAGAATGTTATTTTGAGCTGTTGAATTAGAAGCTGCAGCATCATAACCACAATGGTGATTGGTAAATATTAATCCGTTTTTTGACACAATTTCTCCAGTACAAAATCCACCGAAGGAAACAATCGCATCTTTTATGCTTGCTTTATTTACACTATACAAATCTTCAGGCGTAAGCTTAAACCCCTGTTTTTTCATTTGCTCGTAGTTTTTGCCAATAAGCATTGGCAGCCACATCCCTTCGTCAGCTTTGACGGTAATTCCGTTTAAGAAAATAAAAGCCAAAAAAGCGATGCTAAAGATTTTAATTTTCATGATTTTAATAATGATTTAGTGAATGTAAATAAGCTTGTTAAGACTTAAATTGACAATACAAGTTTAGCCTGATTATTGAGTTTGTGGCCCCCATTTAAAAAATTAATCTTCAAATCTTAAGCCATAATTGTTCGGATATAAGATTGTGTATAAGTACAGATTAAAGGTGAGAAATGTTCTTTTTACTGTACGTCAAATTAATAATTAACACAATTATCATGATTAGTAATCCAAAAAACTCACGAGTTTCTTCAATCCAGGGTTTGGTGGCTTTCATTGTCTGTGCTATATTTTCAGCCTGGTGCTCGCCGGCCCAATTGATCACACCTGTTTTATCAAAAAATAAATACAAGGCATATAAAGCATAAACAACAATTCCAACCAGATAAGCCTTGGGATGATACTTATTACGTGCAGCTAAAAAACATAATCCGGCCGAATAAAGATAAAGCGGCATCCAGACGTACGGATCTACATCATTGTATTGCAAACCTGCAAAGATGATAAAGATGACACAAAAAATAATGTTAAAGATTTTCATATTCAAGGTTTAATTTTTTAAGATCTTAAGAAAATAAATGCCTCCATATTACATCGTATACTTCAGTTGGTTGTATTATTATTTGTGGATTATTTTCGTCTGTTATTAAAACAGGATAATATTTCTCTGGAATGTCAACGCGGCCGTGAGAACCTTTAATCAGTGTTGCATCTAAGGGAATTACATCCATCACATACCTGAAGCCGGCTTTTTTGCGCAACAATTTATAGCCTGCCCTTAGTTTTGAAGTCATAAACATTTCTACCGGATCGTAGCCGGGCTTTTTATGGATGTCAACCATTCTGGCATAATCGGGTGCTTTAGTATCGTCCAGCCAAAAATAATAGGTAAACCAGCAATTTTCCCTGGCGATAAGCACCAAATCCCCCGCCCGTTGATGATTGATGTGGTGTTCAGCCTGAGCATCATGGTCTAATATAAGTTCTATTCCGCTAACACTTTTTAGAATTTCTTTAACCTGCTCTGTAACTGATGGATCATTTATGTAAACATGTGCAATCTGATGATCGGATACAACGAACGCTTTTGAAGCCCCCGCATCCAGTAATTCAAGGCCTCTTTCCACTCGAACCTCTAACAATCCGGCTTTACGCAATACACGGTTTAGATGTACCGGGATATTTACCGGGGCAATGCCATATTCTGAAAGAAGAATGATCTTCGCCTCCTTTCGCTGGTAAAATTCGACCAGGTTTTCTAAAACCTGATCTATTTCTAAAAGCTCCGAAGAAATTTTGGTCAAATCCGGCCCATATTTCTGTAAACAATAATCCAGGTGCGGCAGATAGATCATGGTTAACGTGGGATTGTACAAATCATCGGTTAACATGGAAGCATTGGAAATCCACTGTGTAGATTGA
>JACMND010000036.1 GCA_014378705.1 Pedobacter sp.
CGTAACCTTTTTATAATTTGCAAAGATAAAGAATTGTGAATTTGATTTAGGAATTAAAAGTAAACCAATGATAATCTATTCGGGAGTCAATTACTAAAAGATGAATACCCCACCATATTTAAAAGTAGGCGATAAGGTTGCGATTACTTGTCCGGCTAAAAAATTGCCGCATGAAATTACAGATGCGGTTAACTTGTTGCGATCCTGGGGGCTTGAAGTTGTTTTAGGCGAGACCGTTTATGCATCTCATCATCAATTTGCGGGCGATGACCAACTTCGGGCTAAAGATTTTCAAAAATTTATTGACGATGACTCGATTAAAGCCATTTTCGCCGCTCGGGGCGGATACGGAACCATCCGGATTATCGATGACATTGATTTTTCGCCGCTAATTACTAATCCGAAATGGATCATAGGCTTTAGCGATATCACCGTTTTGCATTGTCATGTCCAAGCCAATTTTAAAATCTCGTCTATTCACGGACAAATGCCTATTACCATTCCTGGTGGTACAAAACCTTCTATCGAATCGCTGCGTAAAGCATTGTTTGGCCAAAATCTTGAATACGAATTGCCAATTTGCGAACAAAACATTCGTGGCGAATCAGCAGGAATTTTAATAGGAGGCAATCTGACCTTGATGGTGATGATGGCTGGATCTGATTCGGATGTAGATTATACGGACAAAATTTTGTTTTTGGAAGATGTTGGGGAGTATTTGTATTCGATTGATCGGATGATGTGGAACCTGAAACGCTCTGGGAAGTTAGCTGCAATTAAGGGATTACTTGTTGGCGGATTTACAGATTTAAAGGATAATGACATCCCCTTTGGGCAAACCATTGAAGAGATAATGATTGGACACGTGGCAGAATATGGCTACCCCGTATGTTTTAATTTTCCGGCAGGGCATATAACGGATAACCATTCGTTAATATTGGGAAAAAATGTAAATTTAATGGTTGGTAAACACCATGTTACCCTATCTTATTTAAATTAATATGGCAATTTTAGGGTCTCTGGGCAAATATAGAAACACTGGTTTATTAATAATCAGACTTGGGCTTGGTGCAATGTTCATTCTTCATGGGTATCCGAAATTATTAGGTGGCCCGGATAGTTGGACGAGTATTGGCGGAGCGATGCAAAACATAGGCATCAAATTTTTTCCCATTTTTTGGGGTTTGATGGCTGCATTAACTGAAACTTTCGGCGGCTTTTTAGTAATCATTGGCTTGGCTTTTAGACCGGCCTGTCTGCTTCTGTTTTTTACGATGGTGATAGCAACACTGATGCATTTTTCGAAAGGTGATGATTTAAATGTAGCTTCCCATGCTATTGAGGCCGGAATTGTTTTTTTAGGCTTACTGTTTATCGGGCCTGGCAAGTACAGTGTAGATAAAAAATAACGAGTTTAGTTTTTTTGTCGATTAAGAGACTTTTATTAAATTTTAGCAACTTGTTATCTGTAAGTATTATTCAACGTAAGGCTGCAATCAATATTAACAGTAAACAGATACTGTCCTTTTGTTTTTGCTTCCTATTCTGTATAAATATCAGCAGATCACAAGGCATCAACGAATTTAGCGGAGACCTCGCATCCGCAAAAAAAATACAGGTTAATAGCACCTACAAATTTGAGCTGGCCCCCATGGGCTTTGGTTTGGTGCAAGAATATAAGTTAAATAAAAGCCGCTCGGCCAATTTATTTAAGGAAGAGCGAAACACCGCTTGGTATAGTATAGACATTCCTTTTGGTGGAATATTCACGTTCGACATCACACCTCATGGCATTAAGGATGATTATGATTGGATGCTTTATAAACAAACCTCTCCAGCAACGATTGACTGGGCTAAACTTCCGTTGATCCGCACCAATAACACCAGAAATAATAAAGATCAAGGAAGTAAAACTGGATTACTTGCCACTTCTGAAAGCTTGTTCACTAAGCCTGGCCCGGGTAATAGTTATTCGAAGGCATTAAATGTGAAGAAAGGTGATAAGCTAATTTTAGTGGTGGATAACATTTATAAAAAAGGGAAGGGCTTTGATTTAGTATTGGTTTTAAAACCTAATTGCCAAACAAAAACTCTAGTTGAAGGGATCATAAGAGATAAGAAAACAAACAAGCCTTTGAAAGCAGAAGTGACATTTCAAGATGATTCTACAGGGTTTGTATTTGCCAAAATAAATTCGGATGATAATGGCTATTACAAAACTTCGTTACCTGTAGACAGGCGGATAAATTCACTAGCAAAAAGACTAGGTTACTTATTAGTCACCGACAATTTCACAGTGATTACCTCCGAGAAGCCGTTTAAGCAAGACTTTTACCTCGACACCATAGTTCAAGGCAAAAAGATGGACTTAATGAATATCCATTTTTCGCCCAACAAAGCAGAGTTTTTAGAGAGTTCTCAAAGTGAGTTGGCTAATTTGCTTACATTTTTAAATGAGCAACCAGAATGGCAAATAAAAATTGTGGGCCATACCAATAATAACGTGTTTGCAAATACACGCTTTCTTCAACAATTATCATTTGAGAGAGCCCTTGCTGTGAAGCGATATCTGTTAAAAAATGCTATTTCAGAGCAACGAATGTCATGTGTTGGAGCTGGAGGTAAAGACCCTATTGTAACTACAAACGATCCAGATGAAGGTAAACGGAATATGCGGGTTGAGGTAGTTTTGATGAAAAAGCAGTGAGATAGTATTGAGATATGAGATTTGAGATGCCCTTCGTACTCACTAAGTTGGAAAGTCTCAGACCTTAAAATCAAAAAATCTTCAAGCTATTGACTTGAAGATTCTTGATCTTATTTATATTAAATGGCAACGATTCTAATATCTCAAATCTCCCATCTCAAATCTAACTTTAAACCGTTGTCCTAATATTCAACTCTTTTAATTGTTCGTCTGCAATAGTTGAGGGAGAATCAATCATCACATCACGACCGGAATTGTTTTTAGGGAATGCGATGACATCACGGATGCTATCTAAGCCTGCGAAAATGGAAACTAATCGGTCAAACCCAAAAGCGATACCCCCATGTGGTGGTGCTCCAAATTCGAAGGCGTCCATCAAGAAACCGAA
>JACMND010000037.1 GCA_014378705.1 Pedobacter sp.
GCCGCGTATGCTTTCCGGTCATTATCAGGGACGGGTTTTAAGTATGCTAAGCAAAATGATCAAACCTCACCGGATTCTGGAGGTTGGAACTTTTACGGGATACGCTACTTTATGTCTTGCCGAAGGTTTAACCGAAAATGGTCTCATCCACACGATTGATATTAATACAGAGCTGGAAGAAATGGTTCGTAACTATTTTATGAGGTCAGATGTAAACAAACAAATCACATATCACATCGGAAATGCATTGGATATTATCCCAGATCTGGACGAGATTTTCGACTTTGTTTTTATTGATGCCGATAAAAAAAACAATCTTAATTATTATAACCTGATTATTGATAAAGTACGGTCAGGTGGTTTAATTGTAATTGATAATGTATTGTGGGACGGCAAAGTTTTACAGCCCGATGAGGCGGATCTGGCTACCAGCGGGATACAAGATTTTAACCGGGCTATAAAATCAGATCAGCGTATTGAGAAATTAATTTTACCGGTGCGCGACGGCTTATTTTTAGCTTTAAAAAACGAAGTAAAGTGAAGATAATTAAACAACTTAAATCACTTATCTAAGATCTGTAACATGAAGAAACTAGTTATACTTTTGTTTATTTGGATTAGCGCAACTGCTTCGGCGCAAACCAGCGCCTACAACTACATTGAAAAATATAAAGAGGACGCGGTAAGGTTAATGAATGAACACGGCATTCCGGCAAGTGTTATTTTGGGGGTTGCCATGCACGAATCCGGGAATGGAACCAGTAAAATCGCCCGGTACCTTAACAATCATTTTGGGATGAAGGGAAAGAATTCCAGTACGAAAATCAAATCGTCATACAGAGGTTATGAATCTGTTGGTTCCAGCTATGAAAATTTTGCTTCCATGCTTGAAGGCAGAAAACAATTCAGTCTGCTTTTTAATAAATACTCTCATTACGATTATAAAAATTGGGTAAAAGGGATACAACGCGGCGGGTATGCAGCCAGCCGTACCTGGGGAAATCAGGTTTTAGGTACGATAAAAAAGTACAAACTGTATCAATTTGATAACCGGCCCACAGAAGATCAGGAACCAGCGCTTGTTCAGCCTATTCTCGCTTCAAATGACATCACCCCGATTAGCACGACGTTTACTTCTTTATATAAAGTTAAAAGAGGAGATACCCTAAATAAAATAGCGAAAAAACTTGGCTTGACTGTTAAAACACTCATGCGAAATAATTCTTTAAAAAACAGCAATTTGAAAATTGGGCAGCATTTAAAGATCTAATGGGCTTACCTTTATAAAAAATTATTCTTTGAGTTAATGAAAATAAAATTGGAATTTCTTTGCCTTGCCGCTATCATTATCACTTCCTGTAACACGATTAAAACAGCGGTGAAAACTAACCCCGTTCAGAAAAAACCTTCCAGAATTTTATCGAATAACAATTTATCAAATAATATTACAAGTGAGGTGTATATTAAAACGTTTAAAGATATTGCGATAGTTGAAATGAATAAGTCTGGTATCCCGGCTAGCATTACACTTGCCCAGGGTTTACTTGAATCGGGAAGCGGCAATAGCAGTTTGGCCAGGGAGGCGAACAACCATTTTGGAATTAAGTGTAATTTGGAATGGAAAGGTCCAACTATTTTACGTGATGATGATAATCGTAACGACTGTTTCCGGGTTTATAAAACGCCGCAGGAATCTTTTAAAGATCATACCGAATTTTTAAAAAGGAAACGTTATGCCTTTCTGTTTGAATTGGATAAAAACGATTACCAGGGTTGGGCCCGGGGATTAAAAGATGCCGGATATGCTACCAATCCTAAATACCCCGAACTTTTGATCAGCCTGGTAGAAAGGTATAACCTGGATCAATACGACCGCAAAGAAAATAGCTTTGAAAAAATTAAACGGGAAGACAAAGTATTAGCCGAAATAACGAAAAACATTCCTGAAGAGAAGGTTGAAGCTGGAAAACCGCCAGTTGCTATGAAAATTTACGAAGTAAAACAAGGAGACACGTTGTATTCGATTTCGAGGCGTTTTAATATAACGGTTGAGGATATCCGTATTCTAAATAATCTACCGAACGAAGATTTGAAACTCGGTCAGCTTTTACTGGTTTCAAAATAATCTTACACCAGCCCCGATCACGATTTCAAATCTTTAACCAAAATGTTAAAATCTGTTAAAGCAGGTACGGTTTATGTAAAATATGATCTAGTTTTATGACGATTTGAAAACACTTGTTTTTTTATTTTTAGGTTCGCTATTATGGTCATCTAAGGCTTCATCGCAAGAAAAGATTGTACAAGGTATTGTTTTTGATCGCGGCAGCAAACAACGGCTGAGCAGGGTTTATATTTATAATACAAACAGCGGTAAAGGGTTTTACAATAACAGTAAGGGTGAATTTAGCACCAATGCACGGCCAGGCGATATTCTTTTGGCGGCTTTACAGGGTTATTTAATAGATACTGTAACGGCAGGGAATCAGAATACGGTTTTATTTTATCTTAAACGTAACAGCATTCAGTTAAAAGAAGTCCAGATTACAGATAGTTTGCGCAATCCTAAAGAGCAGCTAAAAGAAACACAAAAAGAGTACAAGGAAGCGTATCGTTTAGGAGATGCGAAGGATATTTTTACTACCGGGGGGAGCAACAATGCGGGGGGAGCCGGTTTAAGTATCAATGCTATTTACAGTTTACTGAGTAAAGAAGGAAAGAACGCCAGACAATTGCAAAAAATTATTGAACGCGATTACCGGGAGGCCATGGTTGCGTATCGCTATAATTTTATTTTAGTTGCTAACGTTACCGGGTTAAAGGGCGAAAAACTTCTTGATTTTATGCAGCAATACCGGCCATCATATAATTTTGCAGTAGAGGCCAATGATTATCAATTGATAGCTTACATCAAGTCAGCCTATCAAAAATATCTTCAAAACCCCGGTGCTTACAGGCTTGCTCCGCTAAAAGGCCAAAACTAATGAGATTGTTTATTATCCATATTCCTTTTTTACCGGCTACGGCGATGGCGCTTTATCCTTTTATTCTGTTAAAAAAAAAGGGATTAATACAGGATATAGAAATTATCAATCATGAGCGTATTCATTTAAGACAGCAGGTAGAATTGCTTATTATTCCTTTTTATCTCCTCTATTTTATCAATTACCTTTTAAACTTATCATATTATTTAAACCACGATAGGGCTTATTTTAACATCGTTTTTGAACGGGAAGCTTATTGCTACGACAAAGATCTTACTTATTTGCAAAAACGGGGCTTATGGGCTTGGGTAAATTTTGTTGTAAACAAACACCACAATCACTGAAAATACGGTTTTTGTTTATTAGAATTTTCTCTTTTTTATCAGTTGTAAGTAATCCACATAATATAAAACTTTAAATGACAAGCTGTTATTTTGAGGGGAATTAAGAATGTGGTTAAAATTGTTATTGTATCTTTTTAAATTTTCAAATTCTTCAGATGCAGAAGCGTCTTTCCAGGTTATGGTCAGTTCACTTCCAGGGGCAAATTGCCAGGTATAATTCATGTCTACGTTAAAAGAATTAAAATTCCGGTCATATTCGTTTTTAATTCCGGTTATTGAACTTAACCTTCCATCTCCATTAAGAAGATAAAAATCTTTGTTTGTACGGTTTGACCAATAATGACGTGCTGTAATTGTTATTCCCATTTTATTATTAAAAGAATATTTGCCATCCAAAGAATTTTCAACGGTTTGCCGGTTGAACCGGGAAAATATGGTTTGCTGGTTATTGCTCAATCCATCCGTTACACTTCCTACCCAACCCGCATAATTAATTTGGGGCTCATAACTAATATCGTTTCCCAAACTAAACTTGTTGCTAAACCTAAAATTTTGATAAAAACCTGTATTATACCCGCGGCCATCAAACTGATCTTTAAAATTAAAATAGGCAAATACACCACCGCTATATTTTTTTGACCGGTTTGAACGCACGTTCATTCCGGCAAATTTGTATTCAGAAGATTTAAAAACCTTACCGTTTCGTGATTCATAAAAGTCATTTCCCTCCGGGTTCCATTCAATGTTAGAATTTACAGACCATAGGTTTTTTAACTGCATATACATCCCAGAACTCAGTTCTAAATTTTGGTAAGCACGTGGTTTAAACCTCTGAGAATAAAATGCCCTGATAAAAGCATGGAATTCATTGTATACTTTTTTTCCTTTGAATAAGTTGATCTCTCCAAAAACAGAATTATTTAAGAAATTATTATTGAACAATATTCCGAGGTCATTCGGGTTAAATTTATCATCAGTAAGCCGTTGCATGAAATTGTAAACAAACTTTCCGCTTTGTTTGCCAAACCTTAAGTTATAGCTGTAACCGGTTTCATCATTAACTGTTCCGGTAGAGTTGATGTTGCTCATTTTGCCCGTTCCCTGAATGTTCCAAATATTTTTTTTGTCGTTTAAACTAAAATCTAATGCCGAAACATTGGCATCATAAGCTGAACCTTGTCTTAAAACATTTGTATTTATGAAACTTACAGATGAATTATTTTTTAAGTTCTGATCAAATACCAGGATGTTATAATTTGTAAGCGGTTGTGTTTGCTCATATCTCCTGTTACCGTTTTTATCTTCTATTGTGGCATCCATGCGATTTGTAACCGCATTAAAAAAGCCTATTCCTAAACCTTTAGCCGTACGTCCGGATATTTTCGTCGCGTTAATAATTTTACTTTCTATGGGATTTTTCACGAATTTTTCACCAGCGTTTAAATTGGCACTTTGTAAAAATGTGGGGTTCACACCAATTCTGCGGGAATAAAAAAGATCACCTTTACTAAACAACTCAGTTCCTTCGGTAAAAAATTGTCGGTTTTCATCAAACTGAACTTCAAACGGGCTTAAATTTAAAACCTGATTATCGGATTGAACCTGCCCGAAATCCGGCACCAGCGTCATATCTAAAGTAAAACTCTGGTTAATACCGTATTTGATATCCATACCACCGTTAAAAGAACTGGTGGTATTTTTAAGACCAGGCTGATTGTACGGATAATTATTTACGTAACTGGATACATAAGGCGATAATGACAATCGAACAGGTGCTTTTATATTTGAAATCCCCAACAATTCGCCACTTTGATTTATGAAACCGTTGTTACTGGGATCAATTGGATTCCAGGAAAGTTGTTGCTGATTTTTTTGTCGCATCCGGATTACATTAACACCCCACTTTTGGATGTCATTGCCGGAAAATCTTAACGCTGAGTAGGGTATCCGCATTTCTGCCGTCCACCCTTTGGCATCAATTTTAACAGCACTTTCCCATACCGCGTTCCAGTTATCGTCTTCATTTCCGCCGGTAGAATATTTAGCGTCAAACTGCGACCCGGAAGCAGTGACGAAAAAACCGTTGCCGTTTATCTTGTCCAGGTAGGTATCAAATATTATCCCTATAAAATCCGCGTTTCCAATTTCATCACGAGGCGCAAGTTCTCTTGCAATGCTGTCTGAGTTTGTTTCATTCATCCGGGCCGCAACATAGATTCCAGAATTGTCATAAAGAATTTTAATTGCGGTCTGTTGTCCCGGCTTTTCTTTTCTTCCCGGAACCGGTTTCAACTCACTAAATTCTACCGATTCAACAGCATTTTTCCAAATTTCTTCCTCAATTATCCCGTCTACTTTTGGTGCTTTATCTGTACGAACGGCATTCATCTTTCTTATAATTATATCTGGCTTTATTGTTTGAGCAAGACATAGTTTGGTGTTGAGGACTACCACCAGAGAAAAAAAGAAAATCTTTTTCATTAACCAAATTAATTTAAGTGGTGATATGACGCCGACAATTGCAATAAGTTGCAATATCATTTGGTTAAATTTTGTTAAAGCGGTTAGATAAACGCAATAGTTTCAATTGTGATGATCAGTAAATAATTTTTGAATTAAAAAAAATTCTACAAATGGATGATTTTGAGAGTTGTAGCAAAAAATTAAAATATCCATATCAGGTATTGTATAAAGATTGATGCTGATAAACTAAATAAAATCGCCGACAGATATATTGTACTGAATCCACAGAATTATTAATTTTGCCACCTAATAATTCAATATCATGTTTGAAAATTTACAGGATAAATTAGACCGGGCGTTTAAAGTATTAAAAGGGCAAGGGAACATTACTGAAATTAACGTTGCTGAAACCATAAAGGAAATTCGTAAGGCCCTTTTAGATGCAGACGTAAATTATAAAACCGCAAAAGCCTTTACAGATGATGTAAAAGAAAAGGCACTGGGTCAGAATGTATTAACAGCTATCTCACCAGGGCAATTATTAACTAAAATAGTAAATGATGAACTAACTCAACTCATGGGAGGTTCTGTTGAAGAACTTACTATTTCTGTAAACCCAACCATTATTTTAATTGCAGGGTTAAACGGAGCCGGAAAGACCACTTTTTCAGGCAAACTCGCCAATTATTTAAAATCTCAAAAAAATAAAAAACCCTTACTAGTTGCCTGTGATATATACCGCCCGGCAGCAATAGATCAACTGCAGATTTTAGGAGGTCAAATTGGAGTTCCGGTATTTGCCGACCTTGATTCAAAAGACCCGGTTGCCATAGCCCTGGCTGGTATTGCCGAAGCCAAGAAAAACGGAAATAATATAGTAATTGTGGATACTGCAGGGCGGTTAGCGGTAGACGAACAAATGATGAATGAGATTGCCGCTGTTAAAGCCGCTACCAACCCGCACGAGATATTATTTGTTGTTGATTCCATGACCGGCCAGGATGCGGTAAATACAGCTAAGGTATTTAATGACCGTCTGGATTTTACAGGTGTGGTTTTAACCAAGCTAGATGGTGATACCCGTGGCGGTGCTGCGCTTTCTATAAAATCGGTAGTTAACAAGCCCATTAAATTTATAGGAACCGGCGAAAAAATGGAAGCGCTGGATGTATTTTATCCAGATAGGATGGCTTCCCGGATTTTAGGTATGGGCGATGTAGTTTCTTTGGTTGAACGTGCCCAGCAGCAGTTTGATGAGAAAGAAGCTGCTGAAATTCAAAAAAAGATCCGCAAAAATAAATTTGACTTTAATGATTTTATCAGCCAAATACAGCAGATAAAAAAAATGGGAAACATGAAAGACCTGATGGGGATGATCCCTGGTGTGGGCAAAGCCATCAAAGATGTGGACATTGATGATAACGCCTTTAAACCGATTGAGTCTATTATTCGTTCAATGACGCCTTTTGAAAGAGAGAATCCAGACGCTATAAATCAAAGCCGCCGTGGCCGGATTGCGGGCGGTTCCGGTACCAATATTACGGAAGTAAATAAACTGATTAAACAGTTTGAGGATATGCGTAAAGTAATGAAACAGTTTTCTAATCCGGCGGCAGCCGCTAAAATGATGAAAGGAATGCCAAAAATGCCTTTTGGAAAATAATATAAGCCTTTATAGCAAGGATATTAATTTTTATAAAATTTTATTTCGTTCGTTTGTTTTATTTACAACCTTTGGATAAATATTTACGTTAACTTAGTTTTAACGTTAATTTAACAATTACTCATCGGCAATAAATAAAACTATAAAGTTTGATTAAAAATTTACTTCATATCTATACCGATCAAAAAGCTTCAATTTTAAAGTCGTTATTAATTTATGCCGGAGGCTTGTTAATTATTGCTTTTATTGGCCTTCAATCTTATATACCAATTAGTCAGTTAACAAGGGATCTCTCTGCAATTACAGGAGGCAAATTCTACTACGGCTTACTTTCAAACCTGGGCTTATTAATGTGGTGTGCTGCAGCTTCAGTCTGTATGTTTAGCAGTTACATTCTTAAAAAAAGAAAAAAACTATTAAGCGGATTTTTAATGTTTTCAGGCGCATTAACCTTATTCCTTTTATTAGACGACATGTTTCTTTTTCATGAAGAAGTATTTCCAAAATATCTGGGTATCAATGAAAAATTTATTTTAGCTATTTATCCGCTATCCATCTGCTATCTTTTTCTAAAGTATCAAATTCAAATTCTGAAAACTTCTTACTTAATACTTTTATCTTCATTGGGTTTCCTTGCCCTCTCTATGGCTACGGATGTAATTTTTCGTAAAATGAGCGGTGTTCAGTTAATTTTTGAAGATGGGTTTAAATTCTTAGGAATAATAGGCTGGTTTTTCTATTTTACTAATACCTGCATTTCTGCGATATTAGAGCCTGTAGTTGTTGAAAAAAGAATTGTGGAGCTGTACCCAGATGTGGTTCAAATGCCGGAGCATTATATAGCTTAATCTTGCTATCTTAAATTGCATAATAATCTGTAGTTTAGGATTATATCCTGAAACATGCCCGTAAAAACTTATGCAAGTGCCGTTTACGGAATAGAAGCCATAACCATAACTATTGAGGTAAACATCAGCAGCGGACTTAAATACTTTATCGTCGGTTTGCCTGATAATGCAGTAAAGGAAAGTATGCTTCGGGTTGAAGCCGCCGTTAACACCTCCCGCTATCACATGCCACGCCAACGGATTGTAGTAAATCTGGCACCGGCAGATATTCGCAAAGAAGGTTCAGCCTTTGACCTGGCTATAGCAATCGGTATTTTGGCTGCCTCAAAACAAGTGAACGAAGAAAAGTTAGAGAAATACCTCATAATGGGTGAGCTTTCGCTTGATGGAGGTTTACAACCCATAAAAGGGGCGTTACCAATCGCGATCCAGGGAAGGAAAGAAGGTTTTAAAGGACTGTTGCTTCCAAAAGCAAATGCCCGGGAAGCCGCTATCGTCAGTGACTTTGATGTATTTGGAGTAGAAAGTTTAGCTGATGTGATCCAGTTTTTTAATAATAAAAGCGATCTGGTACCAACAGTTGTAGATACCCGGCAGGAATTTTTAAATAATATAAGCAGCTATGAAAATGACTTTTCGGATGTTAAAGGTCAGGAAAGTATTAAACGGGCTTTAGAAATTGCTGCTGCCGGAGGGCATAATTGCATTTTAATTGGTCCGCCGGGAGCCGGAAAAACCATGCTTGCAAAACGCCTTCCAACTATTTTGCCGCCGTTAAATTTGTATGAGGCATTAGATACCACTAAAATACATTCGGTAGCGGGTAAGCTGGCTGCTTCCGATTCATTAATGACGGTTAGGCCATTCCGCTCTCCACATCACACCATCAGCGATGTAGCTTTGGTTGGTGGCGGAACAAACCCTCAGCCCGGCGAAATTTCATTAGCCCATAACGGTGTCTTGTTTCTGGATGAGTTACCGGAATTTAAGCGCTCGGTTCTGGAAGTGATGCGGCAACCTTTAGAAGAACGAAGGGTAACTATTTCCCGGGCCCGTTCATCCGTAAACTATCCAGCCAGCTTTATGCTGGTAGCGTCAATGAACCCCTGCCCCTGCGGTTTTTACAACCATCCTGATAAAGAATGTATCTGCCCGCCCGGCACAGTGCAAAAATATCTCAGCAAAATTTCCGGGCCATTACTGGATCGTATTGACCTGCATGTTGAAGTTACGCCTGTTAACTTTAATGAACTTTCCTCAGATCGGCTAGCGGAAAAAAGCGAAGTCATACGCGAACGGGTTGTAACGGCCCGGGATATTCAGATTAAAAGATTTGAAAACAAAACGGATGTTTTTTGTAACGCCCAGATGAGTCCAAAGTCGGTTAGGGAAATATGCCTGATTACAGAAGCTGGTCAATTATTATTGAAGCAGGCAATGGAAAAACTCGGACTTTCGGCCCGGGCTTACGATCGTATTTTAAAGGTTTCAAGAACAATCGCTGATTTAGCCGGAAGTGACGATATACGAATTGAGCATTTAGCAGAAGCAATTCATTACCGAAGCCTAGATAGGGAAGGCTGGGCGGGTTAAAATTGAATTATTTAAAAAAGACAAAGAGTTTTTTGAAAAGCAAGGCTGTTACTACCTGTTAATGGTAATCCCGCTATCCATTTTCGGACATTCGTACCTCATGTGCTTCATTTCTACCGGGTTTATTTTCTTCAGTAATTCGCTTTTGATAAAAATTTCGGAAACTGAATTTTTCAGGTGTTGCCTGGCATTTATTTACCTTTGGCTAACATTTACGCCAATCCGGCGTTGCTCTAAAATCGTAAATGTATAAAAAAATTGTATGAAATACTTGATTTCAACTATATCCATATTTTCCATTCTTTTGATTTTCTTTGCTTGTAATGCGCAATCTCAAAAAAAGAACGATGTTAGAAAATTATCCCTCA
>JACMND010000038.1 GCA_014378705.1 Pedobacter sp.
AAATCCATTATCCGTGCGGTAACTTCATCAGAGGTTGCATACCCTCTAATAACTTCAACCAATTTCATTACAGGTACTGGATTCATAAAGTGCATGCCGATTACTTGCTCAGGGCGTTTAGTAACAGATGCTATTTTGGTTATGGAAATAGAAGAGGTGTTTGAAGTCAGCATAGCTTCAGGCTTACAAAAATTGTCCAGCTGTTTAAAGATTTTAAGTTTTAAATCTACATCTTCGGTAGCGGCTTCAATAATGAGATCTGCGTATTCTACTCCGGTTTTTAGATCCGTACAGGCAGAAATATTTTTTAAAACGTTTAATTTTTCTTCTGCTGTAATTAATCCTTTACTGATCTGCCTGTCCAGGTTTTTTGTAACGGTTGCTATTCCGGTTAAAAGTGCTTCATCAGAAATATCTACCAGATTAACCTGATATCCATTTTGTGCACACAAATGTGCAATGCCGTTGCCCATGGTTCCGGAACCAATTACTGAAATAATCATCGTTGAGTTTTCTTTATGCAAATATAAACTCATTTAATATTTGAAAATTTTTAATCAGCAATACTATTTAATTAAAAATCTGAGCAAACAATAAAATTAAGCACGAACATATTTTAACAATTAACTTATCTCTCTAAACAAATGTAAATTTTAATTACTTAAAATTAATAAAACCCTATCAATACGCTTTAAATGACATATATTTTACATTTAAGAGGTTTTAAACAAACACAATTTTAACATTTTTGTGTTTCTAAAATTATTTACTTAACATTAAATTCATATGAAAAAAGAACTACTAGCTTTCTTATTTTTAGGTTTTTTTGCTTTTACAACTGCAATTGCCCAAAATAAGACAATTACTGGTAACGTTACGGGTTCGGATGATGGTTTGCCACTTCCCGGAGTATCCGTAAAGGTAAAGGGCTCCAGCGTAGGTACACAAACAGGCGCAAATGGAAATTATACGCTTACATTACCAGAAAATTCCAATACGCTCATTTTTTCATACATCGGCTATGTAGAAAAAGAAATTGCCATTGGTACAAATAACATCATAAACACAAGTTTACAAAATGACACAAGGCAGCTATCTGAAGTTGTTGTAGTAGGTTATGGTACACAAAGCCGAGCGTTGAGTACACAAACAATTTCATCTGTAAAATCGGAGTCTTTTAAAAACGTACCAGTTATTAGTCCCCAGCAAGTCTTACAGGGACAAGCCGCTGGTGTAAACATGGTTAATTCTTCAGGTATTTTAGGTGCGGCCGCTCAAATTACCATTCGTGGAGGTTCTTCTTTAAATGCAGGTGGGCAACCATTATACGTTGTAGATGGAGTACCATTAAATACTGGAGATTACACACAAGCACAAGGAGGTTCAAGTGGTTTAAATCCATTATTAAACATCAATGCCAATGATATTGAAAGTTTATCCGTATTAAAAGACGCATCAGCAGTTGCAATATATGGCTCTAGAGGTGCCAACGGTGTTGTTTTAATTAAAACAAAATCCGGCCAGTATAATACGCCAGGTACGGTCAATTTTGACTTTTACACCGGCTTGTCAAAACCAACAGATATTTTGAAATACATGAATGCTGACCAGTTTCGTCAGTTTCGTACCGAATATCTGCAAGCTAATGCTTTGACTGTTCCAGCTTATCCAACCACAGGTTTTGATTGGGCAGAAGGAGTTTTAAGAACCGGCCAGGTAAATAACTTTAATTTAAACACTTCTGGTGGAAGTGAAAAAACTAAATATTTTGTGGGGGGTACATATTCGGATGAATCAGGTTTCACCATCGGCAACAACCTTGGCAAACTTTCTGGCAGGTTTAATTTTCAACATAATCTTTCAGACCGCGTGCGGTTTGGAGTTAATTACAACCTTGCCCGGGTAAAGTCAGATCGTATTGGTGCAGAAAATAGTACGTATGCCCCTTTAACTTCCGCTTACTTACAGCTACCCTATGTGGTGCCTTTTGATGCCGAAGGAAATTTTGTTAATACTGGCTTTATCCAAAACGTTTTAGGACTAGAAGCAACAGGTTACAATAATCTTACTTCAACCCGCAATACAGGTAACGCTTTTGCAGAATTTGATATACTTAAAGGGCTTACATTTAAAACCGACTGGGGCATTGATAATGTTTTATTTGATGAAAGATATCGGGAAGTCGACTTATTTACACCAGGTGGTTACGCGTATGTTTCAGAAAGTGGCGACAACAAATGGTTAACTCAAAATACCTTAAACTACAACCGTATTTTTGGGGAAAAACATTCATTTAGCGGATTGTTGGGATACAGCTTTGAAACAGCACGTAATACTAATAATTTACTGGATGGTTCTGGTTTTGCCAGTGATGCTCTTCCAAATCTCGGATCAGCTTCAACCCCAACTACAGCCTCTCAAACAGCATTTGAATATGCGTTAGAATCGCAATTCGCTCGTTTAAATTATGGTTACGCAGATAAATATTTATTAGAGGGTTCGGTAAGAAGAGACGGCTCATCCCGCTTTGGTTCCAATAGCAAATACGGCGTATTTTATGCGGTGTCAGGAGGATGGATCTTATCCAACGAAAACTTTTTTAATAAAGAAAACAAATTTGCTCAATTCCTTAAATTAACAGCAAGCTATGGTACTGCAGGTAATGATGCTATTGGCTATTACAATTACCTCGGAACATTTGACGCGGGACAAGCCTACAACGATGTTTCTGCTGCAGTTCCAAATAGGGTAGCCAATGCCGATTTGAGCTGGGAAGAAACAGCTCAATTAGACTTGGGTTTAACCGCCAGGGTTTTAAACAGATTAGATGTACAGTTAAACTATTACAATAAACTAACCAGTGGTTTGTTAGCGAACGTCCCATACCCGTTTACAACCGGATTTCCATCTGCCTCACGTAATGTTGGAGAAATGAGGAACCGGGGTTTTGAGATTACATTGGGATCTGAAAATGTAAAAACAAGAGATTTTACATGGAGTACTAACTTTAACATTGGTTTCAATAAAAACACTGTTATTTCTTTACCTGAAAACCGGGATCCGGAAGGCAGAAATTTTATTAGTGGCTCAACAGCACAGAGGGCAATAGTTGGCGAATCTAGAAATTCGTTTTACCTGATTAAATACAAAGGAATTAACCCGGAAACAGGAAACGCAGAATGGTTTTCTAAAAACGGAACTCCAACAACGACTCCAGTAGCAGCAGATAGGCTTGTCGTAGGACATGCTGACCCTGATTTTGTTGGTGGATTTACCAATAATTTTAGATACAAATCATTTGACCTTTCTGCCTTCTTCAACTTTGCTTATGGAAACAAAGTATTAATTGATGGGTTACGTTTTACTGAAAATTTTTCAACAGGTTCTTTTAACAAGAGCACAGATCTATTAAATTACTGGAAACAACCCGGCGACCGAGCTTTTGCCCCGGCCTTAAATAGTGTTACAAGGGCAACTTATTCTCAGCTTTCTACAAATCATTTGCAAGACGGTTCATATGCAAGGTTGAAAACTTTAACACTTGGCTATAACCTTCCAACGCAATTAATGAACCGGACAAAATTAGTTCGTTCGGCCAGGATTTATGCGCTAGGCCAGAATATTTTAACTATAAAAAATAAGGATTTTAGAGGACCTGATCCAGAAGTTTCAGCCAATGGCGCAAGTAATGCAGTTTTAGGAGAGTCATTCTTTGCCCTTCCTCAAGCTAAATCAATCACTTTTGGTATTAATGTCGGATTTTAATAATTAAAATAATGAAAATCAAATACATATTAACAATCACTGCTGCCTTATCTCTCACACTTAATTCATGTGAGAAAAAGCTGAACCTTACTCCAGAGCAAGATCTAACTGAAAGTACCATTTTTAGTAGTGCTTCTACGGCCAGAAGTGCAGTTTCAGGATTATACAGCACAGCTCAAACTTTAGATTTTTACGGCTCCCTGCCACAGGTTATTGAAGAATATATGGGAGATAATGTCGAATTTGTTGGTTCTTTCCCAACGCTACAGGAAATAAGGGATTTTACAACAGTTTCTACTAATGCCAACGTATCAAATATTTGGCAGGTTCATTACGAGGTAATTACACGTTCAAATAAAATAATTGCTCGTATAGCCAATGTGCCTGGTTTAAGTCCCGAAGAAATATCTCAATTTACTGGTGAAGCTAAGTTCATGCGTGCCCTGGCTTATTTTCAATTGGTTAACCAGTTTGCTCAGCCTTTCCAGGTAAGTAATGGAACAAATTTAGGAGTGCCTTTGGTATTGGAAGAATTTACGGGTGATATAACGTTGCCTGCCAGAAATACAGTTAATGAGGTGCATGCGCAAATTCAAAAAGATCTGGAAGAAGCTACCGTAGCCTTACCGGCATCTTATGCAACAGATTCAGAGACAAGAGGACGTGCGACGAAAGGAGCTGCCTTTGCTTTATTATCAAGATTGAAGCTTTATCGTGAGGAATGGCCTGCCGCCACAGCGGCTGCACGTGCAACCCTGGCTACCGGACAGTATACCTTAGCTCCAGATTATAGTTTTTATGATGCAAATACATCAGAAGATGTTTTCTCAATCCAGAATTCAGCCGTTGATAACGGTGCAAATGGCTCTGGTGGTTGGGCTTCGTATTATTCTCCTACAGCACTCGGAGGACGCGGAGACGCACCTTTTTCGCAAAGTTTAATTGATGCGTATGAAGTTGAAAAAACTGATTTAAGATACTTATTAAAGTTAACTGGCGTTGCCGCAGATGCTCAATCAAAGGTTTTTACTACGAAATTTCCAGATGCGGTTAATAACGCTGATAATTCACCTGTTTTAAGAACTACCGAAGTTTATCTTAATCTTGCTGAGGCACTCGCACATGAAACCGCCTTAAATCCTGAAGCTATTTTAATACTGAATACTTTAAGAAGAAGGGCTGGGTTAGGTTCTAAATTAATTTTCACATCTCAACAAAATTTAGTTGATGCTATATTATTAGAGAGGCGGAAGGAACTGGCTTTTGAAGGTCACAGAAGGATGGACTTATTAAGAAACCGTCAAAATTTAAGGGAGGCAGATCCATTAGCAGCTTTTGGAGGAGATAAAACTGTTCTACCTATACCACAAAGGGAGATTGATAATAACCCGTCATTAACACCCAATCCGGGGTATTAATTGTATCATATATGAACAAAAACCCGGTTTTCTGCCGGGTTTTTTTTTGATTTTTTTATGTAGCTAATGCAGATTATAAATGGCTCGCATCCTACTATGTTCTTTAAGATTGATTCTCCTTCATGCCTGAGAGTGATTTTTGCATTTGACTTACCATCGATGTTAACGTTTCTAATGTTGGTTCCGGGGATGGTTCGGGAAAATCAGTACTTATATAAGCTTTTGCCCTCCAAATTTCAAGAATATCTTCAGACGGAATAGAGTAGGGTTTATATATTGTGTTATCAGAAATCAATTTTAATAATTTATTTTCTTTAAATTTATTTCCTGCTCGTTTGTATACTATTCCTTCACTTTTACTTATAATCACATACGTATCTCCTGATTTAATATCATTCCAATTACTTAAATATTCACCAACTACAATAGTTCCTGATTGCAAGGGCAGCATGGAATCCCCGTTGATTTCGAAGGCCCGGTAAGTACCTTGGCGAAACATTGGCAGATGGAACTTTGGAAGTTCGGTTATAAATTCAGGGTCAGCATAACCATTAAGATACCCTGCACTTGCTTTTACCGGAACAAGTTCAATGTTTTCCCTATCATTAGAGTCTACAGAAATACTAAGCACACGCACATTTCCTACATCAGCCTTGGCTACAGGTTTCCATTTGTCATTTATTTTATCGTTTATCAGCTCGTCCATAGAAAGTTCAAAGAACAAAGCAAACTTCTTTAAGAGCTCATACTTGGGTTCGGCCCTTTCTTCTTCATAAGCTCCCACCAGGGATCGTTTAATCTCTAGCATGTCTGCAAATTGCTGCTGAGTTAGGTTTTTTTTCTTTCGTAGGTACTTCAGGTTGGAAGAAATATTAGACATTTAAAATTATTTTTTGTTATTGCTAAAATTATTAGTAAGTTTATACTCATAAAATTAGTAATAAAAATCAATACTCGTCAAAAAATAAAAAATTTATTAAAATGAAAAAATACGTTTACTTAATTACAGACAGAAACCGCAGCTGCCTGCATGTAGGCATGAGTACAGACCTCATTAAAACAATGTTATTTTACAGACGAATGCCTAATTTATTTTTTGATTCAGCACAGCAACTTACACGTCTGATATATTTTGAAGAACTAAGCACAGAGGATTCAGCCTTGTATAGGTTTAAACTGATCAGTAGCTTTACACGAATTCAAAAAGAAAAAGTCGTGCGATCTGTTAATCCTGACTGGTTAGATCTAACTATTGGATTAAATTTTGAGAAGATAGCCATGCATACAAATCAAACAATTACCAAAGGATATGGTGTGGAAAGCAATCATTATTAATTTACTTTTTAATAAACTTAAATGCTGCTGAATTCATACAAAACCTTTTGCCACCTTTATCTGCAGGGCCATCGTCAAAAACGTGACCAAGGTGAAGTCCGGTTTTGGTTTCAACAACTTCGTTTCGCTCCATACCAAAGCTATTGTCTTTAACAACGGTAACAGCGTTGGAATTTATAGGTTTTGTAAAACTAGGCCAGCCAGTTCCTGATTCAAATTTGTCTTCTGAACTAAATAACGGTTCTCCGGTTGCTGCACTTACATAGATACCTTTTTGGTGATTGTTATTGTATGGATTTTTGAATGGGGTTTCTGTACCCCTTTTAACCATCACCTCAAATGCTGCTGGGTTTAAAATTTTTTTCCATTCCGCGTCAGTTTTATTTTCGACAAAAACAGGTTTCTTGGTTTGGGTATTTGATTTTTGGCCACAACTGGTTTGTATAGTAAATAAAAATACTATTGCTATTAATAATAAATTCTTCATCGTTTACCTGTTAAAATGTATAAATTATATTTTATTATTTAAATAAGGTACCCTTATTTGATTGTATAAATAACGATAAAACTTCTGTTCTGGTTTTGTCCAAAAAAAAAGACCTGCAATACGCAAGTCTTTTTTTTTGGACAAATACACCGTTATTCTTGTGGCAATAGTACATTGTTAATTACATGCACTATACCGTTGGATTGCTCAACATCGAACATAGTTACTAAGGCAATGTTTCCTTTTGAATCTGTTATCTGAAGATTTTTTTCCGCATTAATAGAAACTAAAATTTTATCTCCTTCAACGGTAGTAAGCGTTGCGTTTCCATTTGATCGTGCCACTGCTAAAGCTAAATCTCTCGATGTAAATTTGCCCGCAACAATATGATTTGATACCACCTCCGCTAATTTTTCTTTATTATCAGGCTTTTTTAGATTATCGAGTATACCCTCAGGTAACTTTGTAAATGCTTCATTTGTTGGTGCAAAAACGGTGAAGGGGCCAGCCGCTTTTAAGGAATCTACCAATCCAGCACCCTGTATGGCGGTTACTAAGGTTGTAAGATTTTTTGACTGGGATGCGTTTTGAACAATATCATTAGTGGGTAACATTTGTGCCCCACCTACCGTTTTTGCCTGAGCTGGGTTTTTAATTGTATCCTGGTTAGAATCTTTTTTAATAATTGTTGATTCAATTCCGGTGGTTTTAGTTTCAGGCTTCTGTTGAGCTTGTGAAGAAGCAATTGTTACTATCGATAGTACAGATGCAGATAAAACAAAAATTGATTTTTTCATGAGATTTTACTTTACTTGTTAATTTATAATAATTGTATTACGAGTAAAATTTCAAGCCATTATTAATTGATTTTAGTGATGTTTAGAAGGATCTTACATATTAAACTTTCTATAATTAATAATGTTGTGTACTAATTTTTTGACTAATTATAGGTTACTGCCTTTCAAGGTCTTATAAACCATATAAACAATATTTAGACTTTGAAATGACAGAAATCGAATTGACTATAACACTTATAAACAAAAAAAGCGGCCAGGGCCGCTTCAAAATATCAATATTATCTACCATCCAGGTGAGAAAGTTAAACCAAAAACGCCTCCATTAATGTCTTTTCTCTGAAAAGGAATAGCAAAATATGGTTCTAATATAAAGTAACCAAACACATTAACCCGTAAAGACAAACCCGCACTCATTGCAGGAACTCTTTCATAAATACTTTCTGGCTGACCTGTTTGTGGATTGATACCGGTTCCAATTAATGCGGGTTCGCCTTTAAAAGCAATCTTGGAGCCTTTCTCCCAGGCCAAGCCTACATCAAAGAATGCGTTTAAATCACTAAATAAAAATTTTGATTCTATTGCTGATAATCGTTTTGGCCCTGTAAAAGGCAGCCTTAACTCTAAATTTGCTACCGCGATTTTAGTTCCAACAAGTTGATTAATATCAAACCCGTTAAAAGCTCCGGAACCTTTTTTATAAAATGAATTGGCTTCATACCCTCTAATTAAATAATTGTAACCTACATATAACGGATAAAGCCGATTTTCATCGCGACCAAACCGGGAATAATTATAAGCTCTTGCAGCAATGGTTACCGGTTTTAAGCGTATATATCTTCTAAGATCGGCGGTAAAAGCGCCAAGTTTATAATCTCCAAGGTAGCCTTCAATACCAATCCTGTACCTGAAACCATCCAGTGGAGAAGTTACGCCTGAAAATGAATTATCACCTACCAACGCACTGTTTAACTGATAAGTTGTAAATGAATCAAAACCAATTCCATAAGTTTCTGCTGCCTTTTCTTTGGTTAGTTTTTCACGGTTACTACCGATAGGAAAACCGATAGAACCCGTTACAGGATCAAATTGGTAAAAGTTATTATACCGATCTAAACGGTAACTATAACGGGAAACACCTGATCCTACCTCAAATCGATGGATTCTTGAAAAAGGATACGATGCGAAAAGTTGAAATTGATCTTCAAATGTTCTGATTATATCATAACGTTCACTATACGCTTTCGTAGTTCCTCCTCCTGAAGAAGGCAGATCATCAATTCCGGCGGAACGCTGCCCGGAAACATAGGGAATGTGTGAAACTGCAGCTCCCCAATTTATCCGGCTCTGCTGATTAATATATGCAATCTGGCCACCAAAATCATAAATTTCACCGTTTACGGCTGCCGCCGCAAATATCTGATTTATGCCAAGTATGTCGCTAAAAACACCCTGAACACCACTTGACAATCCAGTCCCGAATCTTCCTACCGAAGCTCCAACACCATTACTCGATAGATAATCTAGTTTAAACTGGGGACGGTAACCAATAACTTTAACAGAATCAGTTTCGATCTTTTCAAATCTCTCAAAGTTATCCAGGTTGGCATTAATGATATCTACACCCACTGCATTGGCCGGAGGCAGTATGGCCGCGGCAAAATTAATCGCTGTAGGTTCTACAGCAATTGGTTTAAACTCATTTGCTTTAGCATTATAAATTGCATACTTCTGCGCCCTGTAATAAGAATAAACAATATCATCATTTTTGGAAACGCTTAATGCCGGAGAGAATTCGGTTATTCCGCTAATTCCTGTAAAGTAATCTGTTAACTGCTCTAAAGCAGATGTTATTAGATTATATCGGTACATATTTCTAAAACCATCACGGTTAGACAGAAAATAAATGCTTTTATTATCCGCAGAAAATTGGGGATTAAGATTGTTAGCACCGTCAAATACTTTTATATCAGTAATAATTTTGCTTGCGATGTCAATAACAGCAAGATTGAAGGAAATGTCTACACTGGTAGAAGAGCGTTCTAAGGTTGTTCTGTCACTACTAAAAACAATCTTACTTCCATCTCCAGAAAAGCTTGGCTGATAATCTGAGTACTGGTCATTTGTTAATTGCGTAACACGTTTTGAATTAATGTTATACATAAACAAATCGCTTTGGCCTTGTTTCAGACCAGTGAAGGCAATATCGGTTCCATTTGGGGACCAGCTTAAGTTGCTAAATTCTTCAACTTCGTTTATTGGCACCGTTAAAATCGTACGCCCTTTTTCTGCATCTACAATTACTAATTTATTTCTACCGCTGCTAAATACGCTAAAAGCAAATCGCTTTGAATCGGGTGACCATGCACCTGCCGATTCTATAAAATTAAATTCATCAATATGCGAATTTCTGGCTTTGCTTGTTAATTTTCTAATGATATTACCGGTTTTTGCATCAGCAAGGAAAAGATCGATACTCAGCAATTCTTTTTCGGATAAAAAAGCTACAAATTTACCGTCAGGTGAAATTGCAGGGGCCACATTATAGTTTTCTCCGCCATTCTTATCATCAATAATTCGTTTCCCAATAGGAATTTGTGAAGTATCTTTTAAAAACGGACGATAGGTGTTTTCTATACTCGTTTTCCACAGATTAGACAAAGTCTTTTCATCGTAACCAAAAGTCCGCCGTATGGCCATTTCATACCCATATTTAGCGGTTTCTTTAAAAAAAGGAACAATTACAGTATCTCCGTAAGTAGAACCTATGTAAGACCAGAAAGCTTGGCCATATCTATAAGGAAAATATTTATTACTTGTGGTAAGCTGCTTCAAGGTCGGAATGTCTTTATTAAGCATGGCATCACGCATCCACATGGAGGTATAAGCATCCACTTTGCCGATGGACAAGTATTCGGCCATACCTTCAACCATCCATAAAGGCAGGTTTCCAATATTCTCCAAATTAGTAGAATCACCCTCAATTAAAGAATGGTATTGAAAAGCGTGGACGAGCTCATGACCTAAAACGTGGCGTGTTTGATGATTAAGCTGGGTAACCGGCATGATAACCCTATTTTTTAAGCCTTCAGTAACACCACCTGTACCGACACCTACGCCGCCCTGTAATGCGGTAGTGGATTGAAAATCAGCATGATTGGAATACAGAATAATTGGATTTTTTTTAGAAAAGGTATCTCTAAACACTTGCTGATGTAAGTCATACCAAACTTCACTTTCTTTAATAAACCGCTTTACCAGACTATCATTCTTTAGATAGTAATACAATTCAAAATGCGGGGATTGATACACACTAAACTTTAAATTTTTATACCGCACTTTGTTTTGTCCAAAATATTGTGCTTTAACTGTTGTAACAGAACTAAAAAAAATCATTAAAAGCAGCATAAAGGTCAATCCATAAAAGGATTTACTACGGATAATGGAAAAATTTCTCATCATAAAGAATTTAGCGGTGGTCCTAATTTACGGAAAATAAAGTGTTTTGATTTTTTGTGAAGCATATCAATTAAAACCTGAAATATCAATTAATTGTTTCCGTCGGTTTTTCTTCTTCTTTCTTCACGCAATTGTTTACGTGTTTTAATTTCTGCCGGTTTAGATATGATGTTACCCGACTGGTTATTTTTTTCTTTTGATTTAGTTGGTTCTCGTATTACTTCCGTTTTATTTTCATTTTGCTCTTCAATAAAAGTACTATCAACCGGCTGAAGAAGCGAATCTACCAACATTGTATCTACAATTAGTGTATCGGGTTCTGCTAATTCGTAAGGTTGTGTAACACATTTATACTCTCTATTAATTTGAACACCTGGTTTAGGAAATGGCCCCAGGGTAATTCCTGTTTTTGGGTCTCTGTAAACCTTTTCCATAAACTTCGCAAAAATAGGCAAGGCAGTTTTAGAGCCTTCGCCAGTTTCAGAATTGCGGAAGTGAACGGTTCTTTCATCACATCCTACCCAAATGCCTGTTACCAAATCTTTAGTTAATCCCATGTACCATCCATCCACATAATCAGATGAGGTTCCGGTTTTCCCGGCGATTTGGTTTCCTTTTTTAAAAAGGTCCCATTCCCACAGTGCCTGTGATGTTCCACCAGGTTCATCCATACCTCCGCGAAGCATATACATCATTAGCCACGCAATTTCCTCAGAAATTGCTTTGGAACTTTCCGGGTTAAACTGGGCAAGAACTTTTCCGTCCTTATCCGTAATTCTTTCAACTAAAATGGGATCGGTCTTTAATCCTTTATTTAAAAATGTGCCGTATGCTTTAACCATTTCAAAAACACTAACATCATTCGGCCCTAAACTAACAGAAGGAACTGATTTAAGCTTGCTTTCAATGCCACATTTATGCGCAAACTCAACCACGCTTTCGGCACCTACTTTTTCAGTTATTTGAGCTGTAATAGAATTTATAGACCTGGCCATCGCGTGTCGTAAAGTCATTTCGCGGTATGAGAAACTGTAGCTGGCGTTATTTGGCTCCCAAAATTCAGTTTTATCGCCGTTTTTAAATTTAATTTTTACCGGCTTGTCAGTCCATTTATCGCAAGGCGACATTCCGGATTCAAGGGCAGCGAGATAGGCGAAGGGTTTGAAGGTTGAACCCGCCTGCCTTTTTGCCTGGTTAACATGATCATATTTAAAAAAATTATGATTAATTCCGCCTACCCAAACCTTTATATAGCCATTAAACGGATCAAGCGTCATCATCCCTGTATTCAATATTTTTGAATAATATTCTAATGAATCAAGAGTCGAAAACCTTACTTTCTTATCTCCCTCCCAACTGAAAACCGTCATGCTTTTAGGGCGGTTTAAATAAGCTAAGATAGAGTCAGTATTGCCATATTTTTTTTGAAGATCAGCATAAACCGGAAGTCTTTCTGCGGCATGTAACGCAAAATCTTCAATTTCCTTACCTTCAGAATTTCGCCATGGGTTTTCATTTCCCCACTCATTTTTTAACCTTCGCTGCAATATTTTCATCTGACTGGTAACCGCATCTTCAGCGTATTTCTGTAATCTTGAATCAATAGTGGTGTAAATTTTTAGCCCGCCTTCATACAAATCATAATTGTTTTCATCGCACCACTTTTTAATAAATTCTGCTGCCGCAGATTTAAGATAAGACTCACCTTCGTTCCCTTCATTAAACTCACCAAATGTGGTTTTTAGCGGGATTTTGCTAACCTCATTGTATTTTTGAGTACTGAGATAGCCATATTTCTGCATCTGGGATAAAACCACATTTCTGCGCTCAAAAGATTTTTCCGGGTTTCGGATCGGGTTGTAGGTGGTATTTGCTTTTAAAATCCCAATTAACGTAGCCGATTCTTCTACACTAAGTTCAGATGGCTGTTTATTAAAAAAGTGCTTTGCCGCAGTTTTTATTCCGAAGGTGTTTCCACCAAACGGTACTGTGTTTAGATATAAAGTCAGTATTTCAGGTTTGCTGTAATTTCCTTCCAGCTTTATAGCTGTCATCAACTCTTTAAACTTATACACAAGTGTTCTAAACCCAGGAATATATTTGATAAAACCTTCAGATTTTTGGTTCCGGGTACGATAAAGATTCTTTGCCAATTGTTGAGTTATTGTGCTCGCACCACGCCTGTCTCCAGAAGCAGTTGAGACCAGGCTTGATATGAGGGATCTGAAATCAACACCAGAATGCTTAAAAAAACGTGCATCTTCTGTAGCTATCAGGGCGTCAATTACGGCAGGGGCAATTTTATCATAACTAACCGGAGTGCGATTTTCTTTGTAGTAGCGGCCAATCATAATTCCATCAGCGGTGTATAACTCAGAAGCTATCCGCATATTTGGGGTTTTTATATCAGTAATGTTGGGTGAATATCCAAACAGCCATAAAAAATTAAGTTCTACAGCACAAAAAAATAAAAGAACAAAATAGAGGAATATCGCAATATAGCGCAAGGGCTTAAATTTTACTCTTCTGAACATTGGGTAAATATGTAAAAATTAGACGATTTAAATAACAGTGAAGAGTTGTTTTAAAAACATTGGCAGGATAATGATAGTTAATTAATAAAAATTCTACATTAATATTTATTTAATTCGTTTAGAAATGGATGAAATCATAAAAATGTTTAAGGTTGACAGCAGTAAAAACGTCAGCCTAAAAGATTACAAAACAGATGGTAGTTTTGGTTACAACAAAGAAGATGCCTTGACCATCTTAAATACCTTTAAAACAGAAATGGATGAGCTGCAGGAAACACTTTACGCAACAAACCGCTACTCGTTGTTATTAATTTTTCAGGCAATGGACGCTGCCGGAAAAGATAGTGCGATTGAACATGTTATGAGTGGTTTAAATCCACAGGGTTGCCAGGTTTTTAGTTTTAAACAACCCAATAATGAAGAATATGAACATGATTTTTTATGGCGTCATTACAAAGCTCTTCCAGAGAAAGGCAGGATAGGGATTCACAACCGTTCACATTATGAAAATGTTCTTATCTGTAAGGTTCATCCTGAACTGATCTTAAAAGAAGGTATAGCTGATTTAAATTCTGTTACAAATATTGATAAAGCATTTTGGAATAAACGATACGATAGTATTTGTAATTTTGAAAATCATCTCACTGCAAATGGAACCGTCATTATTAAGTTTTTTTTAAATGTATCTAAAGAAAAGCAAAAAGAACGATTTCTTGAACGTATTAATGATCCGTTAAAGAACTGGAAGTTTTCTTCTTTTGATGTTCAGGAGAGAGGTTTTTGGTCGGAATATATGAAAACATACGAGGATGCGATCTCTAAAACGGCCTCAAAAAATGCACCCTGGTTTATTATACCGGCAGATAAAAAATGGTTTACCAGAATAGCCATCAGTAAAATTATAGTAGACAGGCTAAAATCTTTAAATATGGTTATGCCCGAACTTTCCTTAGATGAAAAGAACAAACTGGAGAAATGTCGAGCTGACTTGTTAGAAGATTAAGGTTAAATTTTTGCAACGTTAATTAGAGAAAACTAAAGAAGGTTATTTTTTATTATGGGTTGTGCCTGCAATTTAAAAATATCGGCGTCCTGCTGAAAAGGAAAGTCGCGTCGGCTCTTAACTACTTCTTCCAAATTGATAGAAAAGGTATACAAATCTTCGTCATTTGGTTTATAGTAGATCACTTTGCCGTTGGGATCTATGCACATGGAATCTCCAGAATGATATATTTCATTTCCATCATGACCAACCCGATTAACTGCGACAACAAAGGTTTGATTTTCTACAGCTCTTGCCGGAATCAGCGTTCGCCAATGCAATGAACGGCGCTCAGGCCAGTTGGCCAGAACAAGCAGCATATCATATTCTGATTTTGTATTTCTAAGCCATACCGGAAACCGGAGATCGTAACAAATAACCGGGCAGATTTTCCATCCGTTTAACTCAACAAAAAGCTTTTTATTTCCTGCTGTATAATGTTCGTCTTCACCGGCAAAACCAAACAAGTGTCTTTTGTCATAAGTTTCATAACTTCCGTCAGGCCGCATCCAAATTAAACGGTTATAATTATTATTGTTTTCTTTAATGATTAATGTACCGGTTATAACACAGTTATATTTTCTTGCCTGGTTTTGCATCCATTCCATACTTTTGCCGTTCATCTCTTCGGCAAATTTTTCCGGATTCATTGTAAATCCGGTAGTAAACATTTCAGGTAATACAATCAAATCAGTCTTTTCCCTTATCGCAGTTAATCGCAATGCTAAATTCTGAAGGTTTTTTTCGATATTTTCCCAAAAAAGGTAAGCCTGGAAGACGGTTATTTTTAGTGTACTCATTTTTTTAGTTTGTACAGATGGTGTTTAAATATTAAAATTTAAATTTTCATTAACCTTTCAACGGCTTTCTCCAATGTTTCTTGTTTTTTAGCGAAACAAAAGCGAAGCACGTGCTCATCTTTACCTCCATTGTAAAATGCAGATACAGGTATAGCCGCGACTCCAAAATCAGTAATTAATCTTTTGGCAAATTTTATATCAGACTCGTTTGTAATTTCTTTGTATTGAACACACTGAAAGTAAGAACCACTGCAGGGTAGTAAATTAAACCTGGTACCTAACATCAATGCTCTAAAATAATCACGTTTTTGCTGATAAAAAGTTTTTAAGTTCAGATAAAAATGATCATTGCTTAAAAAATCAGCCAGTGCGTATTGGAAGGGCGTATTCACACTAAAGATAAGAAACTGATGTATTTTTCTAAATTCTTTGGTTAACCAGGAAGGAGCAATGCAATACCCTATTTTCCAGCCTGTATTGTGAAAGAGCTTGCCGAATGAAGCTATTACAAATGATCTTTCACGCAAAATCGGATAGCGTGCCATGCTATGGTGAATATTCCCATCAAAAATAATATGTTCATAAACTTCATCGCTTAAAATTAGAATGTTAGTATCCTGAACCAGACGTGTTAACTGCTCGATATCAAATTCGGTAAGTATGGTACCGGTAGGATTTTGAGGTGAATTAAGAATAATCAGACGGGTTTTATTATTGATCAGTTTTTTTAACAACTCCCAGTTAATTGTATAATCAGGCACTGTAAGTTCAAACGATTTAACAATGCCCCCCAAAAGTTTTACAGCAGGCGCATAAGAATCATAAGCCGGTTCAAATATAATTACCTCGTCGTTTGAATTTATAACAGCAGTTAAAGCTGTAAAAATGGCCTGGGTTCCGCCAGCAGTAATCGTAATCTCTGTATCCGGATCGTAATTAGAGAGATGCAGGCTGTTAACTTTATTAGCGATTCTTTCCCGTAAAGTTATTAAACCCGCCATCGGCGCATATTGATTGTGCCCGCTTCGCATGTGTTTATTGGCGAGGTCAATCAATTCTGAGGGGCACTCAAAATCCGGAAAACCCTGCGATAAATTTATTGAATTATATTCCAGCGAAAGCTGAGACATAATTGTAAAAATATTAATTGCTGCGTTCGGAAGCTTTGATTGAAGTGAGATCATTATTTGCAAAAGTACTGCTTTTATAAAAGTAACTTTAACATTTAAGTACAAGTTAATTAACCCTAAATTTTACCTTCATTTTCTATGACCATTAAATCCAAGCAAACCCGGCTGTTTCTTGTTCTGGCTAGTTTTTTTGTATCCAACGCGATTCTTGCTGAATTTATTGGAGTTAAAATTTTTACCGTTGAAGGTTCATTAGGAATTGCAAAGTTTGATATTAATTTGTTTGGTGTAAAAGATCTATCGTACAACATGTCTGCAGGAGTACTTACCTGGCCCTTAATTTTTATAATGACAGATATTATCAACGAATATTTTGGTGTCCGGCAGGTGAGGTTTTTATCAGTTTTAACGTGTTTCCTTATTTTATATGCTTTCCTGATCGTGGGTTTAGCAATTAACTTGTCTCCGGCCGACTTTTGGATAAATCAAAATATTAAGGGAAAACCAATAGACATGGATTTGGCTTTTTCCGGAGTCTTCGGGCAGGGAATGTGGATTATTGCCGGATCAATTATTGCCTTTTTGATAGGTCAAATGGTTGATGTTTTGCTATTTCATAAAATAAAAAAAATAACCGGCGAAAATGCACTTTGGCTCAGAGCTACCGGATCAACATTAGTGTCACAGTTTATTGACAGTTTTGTAGTAATTTTTATCGCTTTTTATATCAATCCTCAATACAACTGGAGCTGGCAAATGGTTGCAGCCATCGGGCTTGTTAATTATACTTATAAATTTATAGTAGCTCTATTAATGACTCCTTTTTTGTACGTGACACATAATTTAATTGATCGTTATCTTGGGAAAGAACTCGCACACAAGATGACGAGTGAAGCAGCAGTTTGAACTATGTTGTTGGTATCCGATTAATTATGCCCGGCTTTTAATCAAGAGTTTCACCAAAAAAAAAGTCTCCGGTTTGCTTAACCGGAGACTTAATTCTGTGTTATCCTAATTATTCATGTTGTTTATTCTTTTTTCCTTTACCATGGTTTGACTTTTTGTCATGATCATCCTTATCATCGCGATCGTGTTTATCATACCGACTGTAATTGCGGTCTTCATCACGGTTGTTTTCTAACTTTTTACGCTGACCGGGAGGCATTCCATGCGGATGTTTACCTTCCCAACCTTTTCGCTGATCCACATTTCGGGCATTTTTGGTATTGCGATAAACTTTTATGCGTTCGGTACGCATCTCATAGTGACCGGGTATGGTACGTGATCCTATTCCGAAAATCCCTCTTGTTCTTCGTTGTGGTATCCAGACCCTGCGTTCAACCGTTTTCCATTCGTAAACACCCCTGCCATCTTCATATAAACCCGGTAACTTTAAACTTGAAATCACTTTATCGCTTGTGTTGTTTTGAGCCGATGTTGTAGTTGCACCCAATGCTACAAAGAGGGCAGCCAAAATTAAAATTTTACGCATTTGTATATCATATTATCATAATAGGTGTAGAATAATGATGCCATAAGACTTTTATGCGTCCACTCAAACATATTAGCATTTTAATTGTATTGAAACGCCTACACATTGTCGGAAATTAACCCTTAAATTACGATTATTTGAATTTCACTCCTTAATTTTACGACATGGCAGATGATTTAAGAATAATTTTGGCAGGTAAAGAAGAGCAGTACCAATCTATTATCCCACAAATAGAGGCTTTATTAGAAGGTGAGGCTGATGTCATCGCCAACATGGGCAATATTTGCGCAGCTTTAAAAGAACAGTTCAATTTTTTATGGGTCGGATTTTACCTTGTTAAAAAAGATGATTTAGTGTTGGGCCCTTTTCAGGGACCGGTGGCATGTACCCGAATAACCTTGGGTAAAGGAGTTTGCGGAACCTCGTGGAAAGAGAAAAAAGTTTTAATTGTTCCGGATGTTGATGAGTTTCCGGGCCATATAGCTTGCAGTTCTTTATCCAGGTCAGAAATCGTTATTCCAGTAATTTCCAACGACCGTGTAGTAGCCGTACTTGATGTTGATAGTATTGAGCTGGATAGTTTTAGTAATGTGGATGAAAGATTTCTCAACCAAATTATAAGCCTCCTCAAATTAAGTTAGATTTATTTGTGAGCGAAAACCTAAACTTTTTTTTTGTATTAATCTATTTAATGAAACTACCACTAAGCTTTTACCAGCAAAATGATGCTGTGTTTATAGCCCGGAAACTATTAGGAAAAAACATTTACACAAACATTGGCGGATTGCTTGCAGGCGGGATAATTGTAGAAACTGAAGCTTACATTGGCCCTGATGATAGAGGTTCTCATGCCTATAAAAATCGAAGGACATCCCGCACACAAACTATGTTTGCAGCCGGAGGTATCACCTACATGTATGTATGTTATGGAATCCATAATATGTTAAATGTCGTTACCGGTAAAGAAGATTTACCTCATGCTGTTCTGATCAGGGCACTTGAGCCGAACACAGGAATTGATGTAATGCGGGAAAGAAGACAGCTTTTTAATCAGGATCAACGTTTATGCAGCGGGCCCGGAGTACTTACAAAAGCGTTGGGCTTAAAAAAAAATCATAACGGCATAAGTCTTTTGGATGATTTAATTTGGATTGAAGACCGAAATATGTTTATTGAGGATACAGATATAATTTCGTCAGCTCGTGTTGGGATGAATTTTGATGGGCCGTACCAATTAATTCCTTGGCGTTTTTATATTCGTTCAAACCCGAATGTTAGCCGTCCTCACATTTAATTCTCAAAACCTCCAGGTCTTATACTTGTTGTAACCACATGGAAAAGAATAAAAAGCAAGATCTAGAAAAAATAAAAAAAATGGTTGATGAGGTAAAAATCGCCATGCTTTGTACTGGTAATAATAATCAATTCCGCAGCCGGCCGATGTCTACAGCTCAATTTGATGACAATGGAGATATATGGTTTTTTACAAATGAATATTCCGGCAAAGCCGATGAAATTGTAGAAAATCATCAGGTATGTTTAGCTTATTCAAATCCCTCTAAAAACACATATATAAGTTTAACTGGAACTGCTGAGATAGTGAATGACTGGATAAAAATTAAAGAACTTTACAACCCGGCGATAAAAGCCTGGTTTCCAGAAGGTTTAGACGATCCTAAATTAGCGCTTTTAAGAGTAACTCCGGTGGAAGCTGAATATTGGGACAGCAGCTCAAGTAAAATGGTAACTCTCTTTGGGATAGCCAAGGCAATTATAGTTGGCGAAAAATTTGATGATGGTAATCACGGGAAAGTGCAGTTATAATTCATTTTTCTGCAAATTGTAGGCATTCATAAACCTGCTTTTTGTATCATTAAGGTATGCAATTTAAAAATAATCGTGAATTTACTCGGGATTTGGATCAATCAGATCCACTCAATAAATTTCGTAGTCAATTTTTAATTCCTAAACATGACGGAAAAGAAGTAATCTATCTATGCGGAAATTCTTTGGGGTTACAACCAAAATCTGTTAAAACATTCCTCGATCAACAGTTGCACAATTGGGAAAACCTGGCAGTAGAAGGCTGGTTTGAAGGAGAAACGCCCTGGTTATATTACCATAAAGAAATGCAGGAATTAATGGCACCTATGGTGGGTGCTTTGCCTGCGGAAGTAATTCCCATGAACTCTTTATCTGTTAATCTTCATTTAATGATGGTTAGCTTTTACCAGCCTAAAGGTAAAAGGGTAAAAATTTTAATGGAAGCGAGTGCTTTTCCATCAGACCAATACATTGTTGAAAGTCAGCTTCGTTTTCGCGGATATGATCCGGCTACGGATATTATAGAAGTTCATCCCCAAAAAGGGGAACATACATTGCAAACTGCCGATATAGTCTCAGTTATTAACCAACATGCGGATGAGATAGCCTTAATTTTGTTTGGCGGCATTAACTTTTTAAGCGGTCAATTTTTTGACCTGGAAGCTATTACCATTGCGGGGCATGCTGCCGGTGCTATTGTTGGGTTCGATCTGGCCCACGCCGCCGGTAATGTGCCTTTACAACTACATAACTGGAATGCTGATTTTGCCTGCTGGTGTACTTATAAATATTTAAACAGCAGCCCTGGTGGTATAAGTGGTGTTTTTATTCATGAAAATCATTTTAGTGATCCAAATCTGAAACGCTTTGCAGGATGGTGGGGCTTTCAGGAAAGTTCAAGATTTAAGATGACTAAAGGTTTTGTACCGCAAAATGGAGCAGAAGGATGGCAGTTAAGTTGCAGCCCGATACTATTAATGGCTACGCACAAAGCTTCGCTTGTTATGTTTAAAGAAGCCGGCGGAATGGATGCGGTTAGGGAAAAGAGTATTTTATTGACATCGTTTTTAGAATTTATGATAATAGAAATTAATGAGGCATATGGTGAAGAACTATTTAAAATTATAACCCCATCTAATTTTAACAATCGTGGTGCGCAGTTATCACTTATTGCAAAAAAAAATGGAAAAGAAACATTTGATGCTTTAGTAAAACGACGAATTATAGGTGATTGGCGAGAACCAAATGCAATCAGATTAAGTCCGGCACCTTTATACAATACCTTTGAGGAAATATTTGAATTGGGAATTCAGCTTAAAGGAATCATCAAACAGCTTAAACACTGTTAAGAGTATACGCTTCTGCTTTTGAAGAAAATAAAGGTTTTACTTGTTGCCAAATGTTTTTAAAAAGAAGTGATGCCCGGTAATTTTCCAAATGTTTTTCTGACTGCCAGTAACTGATTGTAAAATATTGAGATTCTGTTCCGGATACCTTAAAAAGAGTGGTTGTTTGGCAGCCATCGAAGTTTTCAATTGATGCCCGGGATTGATAAAATATTTGCTCAAATTTTTTAGAATATTGAGGATGCAGATTCAATTTAACAATGCGGGTGATCATGGATGAAACTCGATCCGCACGATATCTCCAAGATATAAACCTAACAATCCGCTTGCATTCCCTTTATTAATAGCGATTTCCAGATGGTTGCTAATCCCAAATAAACATAGTTTTTCTCCTTCTGGTACTTCATTATAATGCCAGCTTAATTGAGAAATAGATTCGTTGCGCTTAAAAAACAATGTAAAATCACGGTTTCTTTGAACACTGGTAAATAAATCTTTGGTAATGTTGGTAATTATATTCTGAAAAGAATCTACATATATTACGCTACCGCGGATCAGGCTGGGTTCGATAACAGGCTGAAGAGTTGTTTTTTCTTCAATGGCATTTACATGAATTCCAATATCTTTAAGTCTACCGCCTTTAGCAAGATGAGAAGCTGCTTTCGAAAAAATGTCAGAAAGCGGAAAGTGCAGGTATTTAAGATCCTGCATAATATTTAATTCTACAATCTCAGATGGGGCTTCATCAAATAGCAAAGAAAAAATCCCGTTATCAGATCCTACAAAAAAATGATCTTTATATTTTAAAGCCAGGTACCTGGTTTGTTCATTAAATACAGAATCTATCCCGATAAGATGAACAGTAGATTTAGGAAAATAATGAAACGAATTTTTTAATATAAACGCAGCCTGCTGAATATTGAAAGCGGAAACATTGTGTGTAATATCAACAATATTGGCACCCGGCAATTGACTTAATATGCTTCCTTTTAAAGCGGCCTGATAAAAATCTTTGTCGCCTAAATCAGTGGTTAAAGTGATTATTGCCATTAAAATGTTAATATAAATTATTAATCTTGTGATGGATTAACCTTGGTACAAATATTGAATTTTTAATTTATAAACATCAGACCGATTTTTAAGACCACTCAATTTGAACGAACTAAATCTTACTATTGAAAACGTAAACCCGCTGGTAATGTGGGGAGCTAATAATGAATATTTTGAAATTTTAAAAAAACATTTTCCTAAAATTAAGATCGTTGCACGAGGGAACGATGTTAAAGTTTTAGGTGATGAATCTGAGCTTACAATTTTTAATATAAAATTTAAGGATATTGTAAGCCATGTGGATAAGTTTCAAAGCTTAAATAACAATGATTTGGCGAATATTTTGGGTGCTGTCAATCCTGTTGCAGGAGATACTACGGAAACAGCCAAAAGCGGTGTTGGAAGTGAGCCAATAGTATTTGGTCCGAACGGAATAGTTGTAAAAGCCCGTACCGCAAACCAACGGCGAATGGTAGAAAGCATTGTAAAAAATGATATCATCTTTGCCATCGGGCCGGCCGGTACAGGTAAAACATATACAGCGGTGGCTTTGGCTGTTAGAGCATTAAAAAACAAGGAAATAAAACGTATTATTTTAACCCGCCCAGCTGTTGAAGCCGGAGAAAATTTGGGTTTTCTACCTGGTGATTTAAAAGAAAAAATTGATCCTTACCTGCGCCCTTTGTATGATGCATTGGATGACATGATACCGCCGGAAAAACTAAAAATGATGCTGGAAAACAGGATTATTGAAATCGCTCCACTTGCATTTATGCGTGGCCGAACTTTAGATAACTGTTTTGTGATTCTGGATGAAGCCCAGAATGCCACAGATATGCAATTAAAGATGTTTTTAACACGTATGGGCCCAACTGCTAAATTTATTGTAACCGGGGATATAACTCAAATTGACCTTCCGAGAAAACAACATTCAGGTTTGCATACCGGATTACGTATTTTAACTGATATTAAAGGAATTGACATTATTTACTTGAACGGAGATGATGTAGTGAGGCATAAATTAGTAAAAAATATTTTGAAAGCCTATGGAGACATACAGTAGTTATTAGTTGTTTATTATCCCTACCTGCTATCTCAAACCTTTATCAAGCTATCTCAAACATTTTCCCTCATACCTCAAAATGATCGCCATTAAAGAAACCCATTTCCAACTTCCCGGACAGACAAGTTTTTATAAAGGCAAAGTTAGGGATGTTTACACGATAGAGAATAAATTCCTGGTGATGGTTGTTACAGACCGCATCTCGGCATTTGATGTGGTTATGCCGGAACCAATACCATTTAAAGGCCAGGTTTTAAATCAGATAGCCGCCAAAGCGTTAAAAGAAACCGAAGATATAGTCCCTAACTGGGTTATTGATGTTCCTGATCCAAGTGTAACTATTGGAAAGATATGTGACCCGTTTAAAGTAGAAATGGTTATCAGGGGCTATTTAGCCGGCCATGCCTGGCGTGAATACCATGCCGGCAGGAGAGAAGTATGCGGTGTTGCTCTTCCAGAAGGGCTAAAAGAAAATGACCGTTTACCTGAACCCATTATCACACCTACCACCAAAGCTTCGGTGGGCCATGATGAGGATATTTCGAGAAGTGAAATTATTCGAAGAGAGATTGTTTCTGAAAAAGATTACGTAAAACTTGAAAAGTATACCAAAGAATTATTTCAAAGAGGTTCTGATATCTCCTCAAAAAAAGGTTTAATATTGGTTGATACGAAATATGAGTTTGGAAAATATGAAGGCAAAATTCATTTAATTGATGAAATACATACGCCAGATTCTTCAAGATTTTTTTACAGCGAAACTTATGATCAGTTACAATCAGAAAACCAACCTCAGCGCCAGCTTTCAAAAGAATTTGTCAGAAAGTGGCTAATTGACAATGGTTTCCAGGGCAAAGAAGATCAGGCTATTCCTACAATGTCCTCCGAGATAATTACGTCTATTTCTGAACGCTATATTGAGTTATACGAGCACATTACCGGCACTTTATTTCAGAAACATGCCACAGGTAATCCAATTGATCGTGTTGAAATTAATATTATTGAAGCACTAACTCGTTTAAAATGATTTTAATTTATTATTATTGTAATAGCGGACTCAAATAGAAGAAAAATGAAATTTACTGTAGACAAACACGAGAAATACGTACTAATAAAGTTGAATGAATCGAAGCTTAATAGTCTTATATCACCACAGTTAAAGTCTGAATTAATATTAACCAATACTGAAGGTCAGCGTAACATTATTCTTGATCTGTCTGCTGTTAAGTATTCCGATTCTTCTGGCCTGGGAAGCTTACTTGTTGGCCATCGTATTTGTAAAAATGCGGAAGGCACTTTTATCCTGACCGGAATTAACGAAAATATTGCCCGCCTGATAAATATTTCACAAATAGATAACGTCCTAACTATTGTTTCTACCGTTGAGGAAGGCATTGATCTGATCTTTATGGAGGAGATCGAAAAAGAATTAAAAAAAGAAGCAAAGTAATGGCTTCAATTACTGTTTATGAAATTCGAAGTAACGATTTTAGGCAGTAGTTCTGCAACTCCTATTTTTAACCGAAATCCAACATCTCAACTTCTTAATGTTAACGAAAAGTTCTTTCTGATAGATTGCGGGGAAGGAACTCAGCAACAGATGCTGCGTTACGGCATTAAAGCGCAACGGATTGACGATATATTCATAAGCCATCTTCACGGCGATCATTACCTGGGCCTAATAGGATTATTGTCTTCGCTTCATTTAAACGGCCGTACCAAAGAAATGAATCTTTATGGCCCTGAAGCATTGCAGGATATTTTAAAAGTAAATTTTGATCATTCTCAAACCCAGCTAAGGTATCCGATTATTTTTCATGCTGTAGCACCCGAAAAAAGTTGTAAAATTTTTGAAAACTATGATGTGATCGTTGAAACAATACCTTTAGAACATCGCATTCCGTGTACTGGATTTAAATTTACAGGTAAAAAAAGACTACCTAAAGTTATTATAGAAAAAGTTCAGGAATACGAAATCCCGTTAGAACAAATTACACGCATTAAAAAAGGTTTTGCTTTTGTTGATAAAAATGGAAATGTGCATCCCGCAACAGAATTTACAATCGAACCCGAAAAGCCTAAAGTATATGCCTACTGTTCTGATACTGTCTGCAACTGGAAATATATTGATTTAATTGAAGAAATTGACCTATTGTACCATGAATCAACTTTTATGCATGACATGCTTGAAAGGGCTATTGAAACATATCACACTACTGCCTGGCAGGCTGGCGAAATAGCTTCAAAAGCAAATGTTAAACGGTTACTTGTGGGACATTTTTCAGCAAGATACAGAGATTTAGAACCTTTGTTGTTGGAGGCCCAAAGCATTTTTCCAAACACCTCCCTAGCTTTAGAAGGTTGTACATTTCAGGTCTAGCTTCTTTGATGATTAATCCTTTTTCCCACCGAAAACAGAAAAACTAACGTACCTTTTAGGGTTAGCTCTTAGATCAATCATTAATTTATCAAGGTTACTGGCAGCATTGTTTAGGTTATTGTACATAGAAGGGTCGTTAATTATCTGTGCTAAAGATCCCTTCCCGCTATTTACTTTATTGATAATAACTTGAAGGTCGGCAACTGCCTTGTTTGCTTCCGTCATGGTTTGAGCAAAATTTGCCTTTGCCACTTCATCCGTAACCTTATCCAGATTGTTCATTATAGAAGTAATTTTGGCGTTGTTGTTTTTAAAATTTCCAGAAATTGATTCCAAATTTCCCATAATGCCTGCAATTCTGCTGCTTTGCGTACCAACCAAACCGTCTACCGTTTTAGTCGTTCCCTCAAGAGTTTCAAGTGTTCTGGTGATACTGGCAAAACTCCTCTCAAAATTTTTCTGGAAAGCGGGGCTTAAGGTTGAGTTTACCGATGTTAAGACAGAATCTAACCTCGCAATAATCTGCTCTGCTTTTTTTTGTACAGGCTGTACCTGCTCCAGTAAATCTTTTTGAATGTTAGAGGTCAGCGTGTCGCCGTCAATGGCGTATTTTTTACTGTTTCCTAATTCAAATATGATGGCTTTTCCGCCTAAAAGATCCGTACTCTCTAAACGTGCAATTGTATTTTTTGGAACGGCGTACTGAGGATCTATCTTAAACTGTGCAAGAATTTGGCCGCTGGGCAATAAGGTGAGTTGAGATACCCGGCCTATTTGATATCCGTTTACAAAAATAGGCTTGGATGTAGCCAGACCATCAACACGATCATACTTTGCGTAAAATTCGTTTTCTGATGAGAAAACATCGTTCCCTTTTAAAAAGCTGTATCCTATAATTAAGATGGCGATGGCCACCGCTGCTAAGACTCCAACTTTTGTTTCGCTTGTTACTTTCATCAGATATTGGTGTTGATTTGAGAGTTTAAAGAATATAAAACCGTAAAGTACCCCGATTAACTTATCAGGTAAAATTACAATTCATTTACTCAAGTTCTACTTGTCTTTTATAACTCTGAATTGCCTTCAACAAACAATTTACGATTTCGTTTTGCCCGCTGTCTGAATTCATATATTCTTCTTCAGTAGGGTTAGAAATAAAACCAATTTCAGTTAACACGGCGGGCATCCCGGCTCTTGCAAGTACAGCAAGGCTTTGTTCTTTAACACCACGGTCTACACGTCCGGTTTGTGTATAGGAATCCTGCATAAAAGTTGCCAGTTTAATACTTTGTTCTCTAAAGGCATTTTTCATTAAAGAAAGCATGATAATACTTTCCGGGTCCTTCGGATCGTAACCATCGTAATTTTCTTTGTAATCTTTTTCAAATAGAATAGATGCGTTTTCTCTTACCGCAACATCCTGCTCGTCTACTCTGCCAAAACCAGATACAAAAGTTTCCGTACCCCGGGTCGAAGTGCTTTGAATGCTTCTGTAAGTAGGAACTTTCCTGCCTTTACTATCTTTTTTATACCCGGTAATAACTCTTCTTATCGGCATTGAATTACAATGTATGGATATAAAAAGATCAGCTTTTGCCCGGTTGGCGATACCAATACGTTCATAAAGCGGGATAAAAACGTCTGAAGTGCGGGTGTACACCACTTTAACATCTTTCAACTTTTCTTCAATGGTTCTGCCTAATTCCAGGGCTACTTTCAATGCTACGTCCTTTTCCTTAGAAAACTCCCCCCGTGTAGATCCGTCATGACCGCCGTGCCCTGCATCAATAACAATGGTTTTTATGCGATAAGGAACCGGGTTATTATTTGCCCGGACGCTGTTTGTTACCAGGGCCAATAGCATCAAACAATAAATGAATCTTTTCAATGGTATAATTTTCATTAATTTTGGTCGTATTGTATATTGTGTCTGTGCAAAAATAATATTCATCTTCGAATTTGAAATTTATTAAATCGTTTTTTAGATACAGCGGTAAATTCGCCTTTTTCATGTTGTTCAGTGTACAGGCTTATTCTCAGCAACCTGTATTAAAACCTGCACCTGCAAAGGCAGATTCTGTTCGTTCTCCTTCAAAAACGGATACTTCCGCAATAAAGTCTGCGTCATCAACAGGATTTACTTCTAATGTAAAATATACCGCTGAAGATTCTGTTAAATATGATCCTGTAAACAATATAGTTTATTTATACGGCAAGGCTCGTATCATATACGATGATTTTGAACTGGATGCAGCCTATATACGATTAGATCAGAAAAAAAATTTGGCTTTCGCTAAAGGGTATACGAATCCTAAAACGAATCGTTACAGCGGAAGGCCAATTTTTAAGCAGGGTTCTGAACCTCCAATAACCACCGATTCATTGGTATTTAATTATAAAACGAAGAAAGGAAAATCTTTTGGGGTATTCTCTGATGTCGAAGGAGGTTATCTTCAGGCACGCCAGTTTAAAAAGAATGAGTACGAAGAAGGTTTTTTTAAAAGAGGAATTTACAGCACCTGTAATTTGCCTCATCCGCACTTTGGTATTCATATAACGAGAGGAATTGTTAATGATAAGCAGATAATTACTGGTCCCGCTTACTTGGTTATTGAAGATGTTCCGCTTCCGCTTGGGGTTCCTTTCGGATTTTTTCCAAAACCTAACCGGCGTTCGGGCGGTTTGCTGTTCCCTACTTTTGGCGAGGACAGGCTGAGAGGTTTTTTTATGCGTGATCTGGGCTATTATTTTGGCCTGAGTGATTATTGGGATGTGGCTGTCCGGAGTTCGCTTTATAGCCGGGGTTCTTATGAAACAAGCGGGCAGGCACGCTACAAAAAAAATTACCGGTATGATGGTGGCTTTAATCTTCGTTTTGCTTCAACTAAAAACGGTGTTGAAGGAACCCCACAATTTAAAAACCCTTCTAAAGATTTTAACATCACATGGAACCATTCTCAAAGAGCTGAAGCAAATCCCGGAACGACTTTCAGTGCTTCTGTAAACGCCGGAACAGGAAGTTATTTTAGAAATACGGCCGCTGGCGGTACTTATAATCTTGATGCAATCACTCGAAATTCTTTGTCTTCTAATATAAGTTACGGTAAGGTTTTTGCAAACGGATTATTTAATTTTACGTCTAGTTTATCCCACCGGCAGGAGCTGGAAGCCGGAACCGTATTTCTTGATCTGCCAACTTTCAGTTTAAACATGACTACCATCAGCCCGTTTGATAACAAAGACCGGGTAGGTGAACAGAAATGGTTTCAAAAGATAACCATGGGGTACAGTTTACAAGGAAGTAACTCTATTAATACAACTGAAGATCAATTGTTTAAAGGCAACACATTCCAAAAATTCAGAAGCGGGTTGCAGCATAACATTCCAATAGCCTTATCATTAAACTTGTTAAAATATTTTCAATTTAACTCAAGCGTTCAATATAATGAGCGATGGTATTTACAAACCATCAGGAAAACCCCGGATTTTTTTTCTACCGGTCCGGCAATTGATACGATTTCTGGCTTTAGCCGGGCTTACGAATACAGTTTAAGCTCTGGGTTATCTACTAAATTTTACGGAACAAAAAACTTTCGTAGAGGTAAGCTTCAAGCCATTCGCCATGTGGTTACACCTTCATTAAGCTTTAATTACCGGCCTGATTTTGGCCAGGATCGTTTTGGTTTTTATCAGGATGTACTGACAACAAATGGGATCTCAAGATATTCCATCTACGAAAGTGGAATTTATGGAGGGCCCGGAATAGGCAAATCAGCAGGTATTGGTTTTAATATAGATAACACTATCGAAGGCAAAAGAAGGACAAAACAAGATACATCTGCAACTGCAAATACAGCTATTTCTGACAAAATCCCGATTTTGCAAAACCTGAGTTTTTCTGGGTTTTATAATTTTGCCGCACCTCCTTTAACACCAAAATTATCTACTATAAATTTCTCCGGCCGTACAGCGTTCTTCAAACAAAAATTGGCTTTAAATTTTTATGGCGTATTTGATACGTACAAACAAGATACGCTTGGCAGGCGTACAACCGAGTTTTTAATTAAATCGGGCAAACTGGCCCGTCTAACAAATTTTGGATTATCAACAAATTTTGATTTCAATTCTTCCGCTAGAAAACGCCGGAATGAAAATTTAAACCAGGTTGGGCAAACTTTGCAAGGCGCAACACCGCAACAAGCGCAGGAATTAGCAATGATCAGCAGAGATCCCAACGCCTTTGTTGATTTTAATGTTCCCTGGAATATAAACGCCCAGTACAATTTCAGCTACAGTCCTTCCTTATTTTCAACATCCATAAACAATACATTAAACTTTTCTGGTGATTTTACGGTTACCCCCAAATGGAAATTGCAGTACACATCCGGCTATGATTTCAGGCAAAAAAAGTTGAGCTTAACACAATTTTCTATTTATCGTGATCTGCATTGCTGGGATCTGTCATTTCGCTGGGTTCCTATTGGCCGGTATAGAAGTTACAGCGTTGACTTAAAAGTAAAAGCATCTGTTTTGCAGGATTTGAAACTAAGTCGTCGCCGGGATTACTTTAACAATTTTTAACATGTTAGCAGAGATTATTACCATTGGTGATGAGATACTTATAGGCCAGATCGTGGATACGAATTCGGCATGGATGGCTCAAAAATTAAATGAAGCAGGAATAAGAATTAAACAGATCACTTCTGTTTCAGATGACCGGGAACATATATTGCAAGCTCTTAATCTTGCGACTGAACGGGCGGATTTGGTTATCATTACCGGAGGCCTTGGACCGACCAAAGATGATATAACAAAAAAAACACTGGCCGAATTTTTTAAAACCACCATGCGTCTGGATGAAGAAGCACTGGAAAATGTTAAGAATATCTTTTCAAAATATAAAGCTCCGCTGCTGGAAGTTAATGTGCAACAGGCCAATGTTCTGGAAAATTCTGTTACCCTGCAAAATAAAAACGGAACAGCACCCGGGATGTGGATTGAGCACAATAATAAAATTTACGTTTCTTTACCCGGTGTACCTTTTGAAATGATGTACCTAATGGAAGAGGAGGTTATTCCGAGGATAATCTCTACTTATTCGCTTCCTATAATATATCATCATACAATTTTAACTGCAGGTATTGGCGAATCCATGATAGCAGAAGAGATTTCGGATATTGAAGATGGATTACCTTCGCATATCAAGTTGGCTTACTTACCAAAACTGGGTGTTGTAAGGTTACGCTTAAGCGGATACGCAAGCGATAAGGAAATTTTAATGTCTGAAATATCGGCTATAAGCAAAAAAATAGTTGAACGGATTGCAGATTATGTAATTATTGAGGCTGATGTAGCACTGGAAAAAAGTATACTTGACTACATGCAACTTAGAAATTTGACACTTACCGTTGCAGAAAGTTGTACCGGCGGAGCGCTATCGCAAACTATTACACAGCATCCGGGTTCGAGTTCTGTTTTTTTAGGAGGAGCAATTACGTATTCCAATACGTTAAAAGTGAGTATGTTAGGCGTATCTAATCAAACCATTCTGCAATTTGGTGCTGTCAGTGTCCAAACAGTGGAGGAAATGGCCAAAGGTGCATTAACAGCTTATCATTCAGATTACTCTTTAGCAATTAGTGGTATTGCCGGACCGGATGGCGGTGTAGAGAATAAGCCTGTTGGAACTGTTTGGATTGCAGTTGCGAATGCCAATAAAGTTATCAGCCGAAAGTTTCAGTTTGGAAACAGGCGTAAACAAAATATTGAACGCTCAGTTACCAACGCATTGATTATGCTTTTTAAATTATTGAAACAAGACAACCCCTAAGGTAATTTATCTATTTTTGACAAAAACATCTTAATACCTTTATAACTTTAGAATTAACTGAATATTAAATTACACTTATGTTTCATAATTAAATATGGCCCAATACGAACTACTACTGCCAAAAATGGGTGAAAGTGTTGCCGAAGCCACCATTATTAAATGGGTTAAAAAACCCGGAGAATCAATTGAAATTGATGAATCAGTTTTAGAAATTGCGACTGATAAAGTAGATTCAGAAGTACCTTCTCCAATAGCGGGCACACTTGTAAAAACCTTGTTTAAGGAAGATGAAGTTGTTCTTGTTGGAGCCGTTATCGCTATTATTGAAACGGGTTCTGGTTCATCTGAAGAAACTGCAAAGCCTGTTGCATCTCAGGAAACTGCAAAACCTGAGGTTAAGGTAGAAACTCCCCCTGTTCAGGAAAACATATCTTCAGCCACTGAGCAGTTGGAACAGATATCTGTTAAGTCGCCTAAAAGTAATTTCGGCGAGTCGCCAAAATTTTACTCTCCATTAGTAAAAAGCATTGCTTTAGAAGAAGGGATTGATTTAAACGATCTTGATAAAATTAAAGGTTCAGGAGCAGAAGGACGGGTTACAAAAACGGATATACTTGAATACATAAAACAGCACAGAAACACAACTTCGATACCATTAGATGATTCAATATCTGAAGTGGAACCGTTAAAATCGGTAACGGATACTGTAAAACAAGAAACTGAATCCAAAAAATCTATCGACCCGCCCAAAGCTCTAGTAAAGCCTGTTTCTGTAAGTGGTGGGGACGAAATAATAGAGATGGACCGCATGCGTAAGCTTATTGCCGATCACATGGTCATGAGTAAGCAAACCTCGCCGCATGTTACTTCTTTTGTGGAAGCGGATGTAACTAATCTGGTTCAGTGGCGTGATAAGGTTAAAAGTATTTTTGAAAAGCGTGAAGGTGAAAAAATAACGTTTACACCCATTTTTATTGAAGCTGTCGCAAAGGCAATTAAAGATCTTCCAATGATCAACGTGTCTGTAAACGGTACACAGATCATAAAAAAACGCGATATCAACATCGGAATGGCTGCTGCATTGCCTTCAGGGAATCTGATCGTTCCGGTAATAAAAAATGCAGATCAACTTAATTTGATTGGATTGACCCGTTCTGTAAACGACCTTGCGAAACGGGCACGTCAATCACAATTAAAGCCTGATGAAACCCAGGGCGGAACTTTTACAATTACCAATGTAGGCACCTTCGGCAATGTAATGGGAACCCCAATTATCAATCAACCGCAGGCAGCGATTTTAGCTGTTGGTGCGATCAAGAAAAAGCCGGCGGTTATAGAAACGCAATATGGAGATGTGATCGCCATTCGTCACATGATGTTTCTGTCATTATCTTATGATCATCGGGTTGTGGATGGTGCTTTAGGTGGTTCATTTGTTAGAAAAGTTGCCGATTATTTGGAAGCCTGGGATGTGAACAGGGAAATCTGAAGGGTCAGTAGTAATTGGCAGTTGTTAGTTGAATTACGATGATCAATCTAAAGAAATCAACCCAGTGCTCTACAGTTTTAAAGAATAGTTTTGTCACTTTTGCATGGCTCTACAATTGGAGATGGAAAGCACAGGCTCTGCTGCTGTTACACAAACGAAAATAGGGTGAAGCTTATTGAAGGATTTCCGCCAGTTCGGTTATGACATTAAATTCTTTGATATTGCTTTCGATATCAGGAACCTCCGCTATAAACACACCAGCTTTTGTTAAAAGGTGCTGGTTATCCAGCA